>NZ_JBXUGO010000001.1:0-369875 GCF_057180565.1 Serratia sp. HNCC26DJ244
ATCAAGCGATAAGCGATGCAACGTGAAAGAATCGGTGGAGCGGTAGTTCAGTTGGTTAGAATACCTGCCTGTCACGCAGGGGGTCGCGGGTTCGAGCCCCGTCCGTTCCGCCACTTAATTGATAAGCCCTGAGTCTCTGACTCAGGGCTTTTCATATTCAAATTACTCACTGCCTTAACTTGTTGTTCCTTCAGTATTACCGACGCTTATTAGCCTGTACTAGTGAGCGATTTTTCGATGCAGTGAGATGATCTCACGACCTATTTTCAGTAGCATAATCCCATTCATCAGGTGTTCTTGTGCATGTTACCATCACCGATATACCGGGATTTTACCGCTATCTTCGTCCATTTAGATTGAAATTTTGACAATATGGTTTGCTGAATTCACTGTTCCTTGATCACTTTAGTGATAGGGGGCTGATTTTCACATCATCAATTGTTTGAGCCAATATGCTTTATTCATTGCAACCAGCCTGTCTTTTCCTAATAACAAAGAGCGGGATAATCCCTAAAAGTCAGTACTGGTAGCAGGTATAGGCGTATACTGTACCTATACCCAAGCGCATTCGAACTCTGGGTCGGTTACAACGGCATGAGGAGTCAGAATCCTGGTCAATAATGGCTGAGGTAAGCGAGAGTCATCAAGACCTCTTGTAGCTTCAACGGCGGCGGGTATATCGTGGATAGTAATGCCGCTATCAGTTTAACCCGAATGGAAAATAGGCGAATAACGTGCCGAAAAGAACCTATGCAATGAGGTATGTTGCAGGGCAGCCAGCCGAGCGAATTTTCCCTGGTGCCATTAATCAGCCGTTACCACTTGGTGCTGCATTGCCAGCGACGGATGTATTACGCGTGATGGTATGGAATATCTTCAAGCAACAGCGGTCAGATTGGCTTTCGGTACTGAAGGGTTTTGGTAAAGAAGCGCAACTGGTATTACTACAAGAGGCACAGACAACGCCGGAACTGGTTAATTTTGCCACCTCTAATTATCTGGCGACTGATCAGGTCCCTGCCTTCGTGTTACCGCAACATCCTTCTGGTGTGATGACACTGGCCGCAGCACACCCCGTCTATTGCTGTCCATTGCGCGAACGTGAGCCACTATTGCGTCTGGCTAAGTCGGCATTGATCACGGTTTATCCACTTTATAATGATCAATTACTGATGGTGGTGAATATTCATGCTGTGAACTTTAGTCTTGGTGTTGAAGTTTACACTAAGCAGTTAGCCTCACTAGGGGAACAGATTGCTTATCATCAAGGCCCGGTGATTCTGGCTGGGGACTTCAATGCTTGGAGTCGTAAGCGTATTAATGCCTTATATCAGTTTGCTGGGGATATGGCATTGCGTGAGGTGAGTTTTACCCACGATCATCGGAGTAAGGCATTTGGCCGCCCCCTGGACTTTATCTTCTACCGTAATCTGCGGGTGGCTGACGCCTCGGTGTTGGTGACACAAGCCTCAGATCACAATCCGTTACTGGTAGAGTTCCGTCCCGAGTTGCACAAGTCACAGTGGTAACCCAATAGAAATAAAAAAAGCATCTCGAAAGATGCTTTTTTTGGGGGACTGAAAATTTAAGTCTCTGGTGAGCTATTATTGTTTACAAACAAGGTCAACTTAAGCCCTGGCTGCAGACTGTTATTTTTGCTGAGCGCTGAGTTCCAACGCTTTACGTCACTAATATCAACACCATGACGACGCGCTATACTGTCAAGGGAGTCACCTTTACGGACTTGATAGGTGATACTGCTGCTATTGTTGGCGACCTTCAATGTTTGTCCAACTTTTAGCGAGCTCTTGTCCGTCAAGTTGTTCCAAGTCTGTAAATCACGGGTTTGCACATACAGACGTTTGGCGATAGCCGCTAATGTATCACCTGGGCGAACCTTATACACATCACTGCCTGACAAACCAGCGTTATTCGTCGACTGACGACTTGGCGATATCGCAGTTACCTGTCCATCAGATAGCGAATCTTTCAACTGAGCCGCATTCTTTTGGGGGACCATAATGTAATGAGGTCCATTAGGTGCGGTGACACCTTTTTTGTAGCCAGGATTGTAAGCTTTCATCTTGGTGAGCGAAAGCCCGGCCATCTCAGCTGCCTGAGTGAGCTGAATTTGTTGCCCGACATCAATACGCGCCAATGCACGGGTTTCGTCAGGTTTTGGTAATTTGACACCGTACTTTTGGTTGTGCTTGATGATCTCGCTGAGTGCCAGCATTTTCGGCACATAGATTAACGTTTCACGTGGAAGCGACAATGACCAGAAATCAGTGGGCTTACCTTGGCGTTTGTTCGCCTTAACGGCTTGCATTACACGACCTTCACCACTGTTGTAAGCGGCAATGGTCAGTAACCAGTCCCCGTCAAACAGGCGGTTCAGCCGTTCCAGCATATCAAGCGCAGCGGTTGTTGAGGCTACAACATCACGACGTTCGTCATACCACTGATTGTTTTTCAAACCATAGTGGCGACCCGTTTTAGGCACAATCTGCCATAACCCCGCAGCATTGGCATGCGACGTGGCGTGAGGGTCAAAAGCGCTCTCCACTATGGGTAGCAGTACCAGTTCCATCGGCATATTACGTTTCTTAATCTGCTCGACTATCAAGTACATGTACGGCTCTGCCCGTAATGTTACATCGTGGAGATAGCTCTTATGTTTTAAATATTTACTCTTTTGTTCACGGATCCGGGAATTTTCCGGAACCTCCATCTTCAGCTCGTCGCTAATGAAGTTCCACAGGTCCTGTTGCGCGGCGCTATTGCTACCTAGCCACTGCGCTGAGCTTGCTGTGTACTTTCCTGCTTCACTTTCTTGACCTGCCGAAGACAGACTCTGTGCATGCTGTTTTGGGGCCAGCGTATCCTGCTTGGATGACTGGCAACCCACTAGCAAGACTGAGGCGAGAATTATCGCTTTAGTCTTCATATGTATGTCAATTTAGTTGCTCAAAAGACGAACAATGATACGTTATTTTACTAAAAAACGCAACTAAAAGGTTAGAAGGCATCCTTGCGCAGGCGTAATTCGGAAAAAACTTCATGAAGATGTGTCGGGGGCGAATCAAAGCCTATTTCTTTTTGTAAATCAGTATCATGGCAACGTAAGAATAGATTTATTTTACGTTCTAATTGCAACGTTGTGGGCACGCTGGGTTCTCCTTTTACCCGTAATATCTCAACTTGCTCCTGATATGTTCTAATTTGATCATCTCGTGGCAAAATCTTCCTGGCAAACTTAAGATTTGAGAGTGTATATTCGTGTGCGCAACAAATTAAGGTTTCATCAGGGAGTTGCGCGAGTCGTTGAAATGAAACATACATTTGCTCGGCCGTCCCTTCAAAAAGCCGTCCGCAACCGGCAGAGAAAATAGTATCCCCACAGAATAGGTAAGGGGAGCTGTAGAAAGCAATGTGTTCCAAGGTGTGTCCAGGAACCTCGATCACAGTAAATTGGCGCCCACCAATATTGAGAATATCCCCCGCACTGAGCAGATGATTAGCCCCTTTGTTGGCGGTTTCATGTGGACCATAGACAGCCAAACCGGGATAGCGTGAGATAATATCTGGCACGCCGGCGACATGATCGCGATGGTGATGGGTCAATAATATTGCATCTGGGGTTAGGTTCAGGTCGGAGAGCGCCTCAAGAACCGGATTAGCCTCACCAGGATCGACGATAACGCAATGTCTTTCTGAGTCGCACAATAACCAAATGTAATTGTCCTGAAAAGCAGGAATGCTGATAAGATTCATTGAGACCTCTCGTTGGCAACGGCTGAAGGAAGATAATAAAGCATGAAACCAGCCCATACTCTACAAAAGCTCACCAGCCCACAGACCTGGGCAGCGCTACCATGGGGGGAATACTATCGTGAGGCTCTAGAGCAGCAGTTGCAACCCTGGTGGTCAAAACTGTTTGGTTTTCATTTGTTGAAAATTGGTAACCTTAGTACCGAGTTAGATACCGAAAAGTGTGTTATCTCGCATCAGGTTAATGTGGGGTTGTCAGGCAATAACCTGCATGTGCTGGCAGATCCATACCAGTTACCCTTTGCCACGAAGGCAGTAGATGCCTGTTTGTTGGCTCATACTCTTTCCTATGCTGATGATCCACACCGCCTGTTACGTGAGGTTGACCGCGTGTTGATTGATGACGGTTGGCTGCTGATAAGTAGTTTTAACCCCTTCAGTGTACTGGGTATGGGCAAGTTGATCCCGGGAGTACGTCAGCGCCAGCCTTATGTCAGCCGCATGTTTACCCAAATGCGTTTGCTGGATTGGCTTAGTTTATTGAATTACGAAGTGTTGGAGCAGATGCGCTTTCATGTCGTACCTTGGCAGCGTAAAGGCGGGACTTTTTTGAGTACACATTTACCTGCCTTGGGTTGCATCAGCCTCATTGTGGCACGCAAGAGGACGCGGCCATTAACCCCAACGCTGCTGAAAATGGGGGTCAGGAACCCCTCTCTTAGTCGCGCAGTGGGCGCGACCAAGAGTTATCGTAAGTTGCCTTAAGTGTCGGGCTGATAACCCGTATCATCTTGAGTCGGGTTACCGGCTGCATCACGCGCCAGTTGGTCGCAACGTTCGTTTTCCGGATGCCCGGCATGCCCTTTGACCCATTGCCAGTGAATGGTATGACGAGTAATTGCCAAGTCTAAACGTTGCCAGAGATCGATATTTTTTACCGGTTTTTTATCACTGGTTTTCCAACCACGTTTTTTCCAGTTATGGATCCAGCCAGTGATCCCTTGGCGTACATATTGGCTATCAGTGCTTAAAACCACTTCGCAAGGGGAAGTGAGCGCTTCTAGCGCCACAATGGCTGCCATCAACTCCATACGATTATTGGTCGTCAGGTGATAACCGGCACTGAACATTTTTTCATGTTGTTTATAACGCAAGATTGCACCATAACCTCCGGGGCCCGGGTTACCGAGACAGGAACCGTCGGTGAAAATTTCTACCTGTTTGAGCATCTCTGGTAGACTCTTCCTATTAGTTTTATAAAAGCACAGTCTGACATAAACGAGCGCTATGAGCACTGCAATATGATCTCTACACCATCAACCAGACAAATCGTTCTTGATACCGAAACCACCGGTATGAACAAACTAGGGGTTCACTACGAAGGCCACCGTATCATTGAGATTGGTGCTGTTGAAGTGATTAACCGCCGCCTGACCGGCCGCCACTACCATGTTTACGTGAAACCAGACCGGTTAGTGGATCCTGAAGCTTATATGGTTCATGGCATCAGTGATGAGTTTTTGGCCGACAAACCGACTTTTGATCAGATCGCTGAAGAGTTTGTCGATTTTATTCGTGGCGGTGAGTTGGTTATCCATAATGCGTCGTTCGATATCGGCTTTATGGATCACGAATTCCGCATGTTACAGCGAGATATGCCGAAAACGGAAACATTCTGTACTATCACTGATAGCTTGTTGATGGCACGCCGCCTGTTTCCCGGCAAACGTAACAACCTTGATGCCTTATGCAGTCGTTATGAGATAGATAACAGTAAACGAATGCTACACGGGGCATTGCTCGATGCCGAGATCCTGGCGGAAGTCTATCTGGCAATGACGGGCGGTCAGACCTCGATGGCATTTCAGATGGAGGGGGATAGCCAGCAGATAGAGACCGCACAGGACATCCAACGTGTAACACGTCCGACGACGGCAATGAAAGTCATTTATGCCAGCGCTGAAGAAATTGCAGACCATGAGGCACGTCTGGACTTGGTGGCCAAGAAGGGGGGCAGTTGTCTGTGGCGGACAAAAGCTGAATAGTTGTTTTTTCAGTGAGAGAAATATCACCTTGGCCGCGTATCGTTGAAAAACTGTTCAACCGACTCTTTCTATAGGAAAAAATATTGACGGAGTCGAGCGCGGACCGTAATATTCGCTCATTCCCCACGGTATAGGGGAATGAAATGCGGAGCGGTAGTTCAGTTGGTTAGAATACCTGCCTGTCACGCAGGGGGTCGCGGGTTCGAGTCCCGTCCGTTCCGCCAAATCACCCCCCAAGCAATGAGCCATTAGATCTTCCATTTCTTATGGTGAAGATTTATGGTATTGAGCAAGCCCCTTCATCAAGCGTTGCCAGTTACTTCTTTACCCTGTAAAAATGCCAAGAACCATTTGGACTAGCCGAAAACTTCAGAGTTTGTTGCGGTAAGAGAAGCAACCATCCACTGTCGAGGATCGCCGTCAATGGCGTTGACGGCGAGGTCAGATTGCATTTTCTTTTACCACATTACTTTTGGTGAACTGCTGCGAAAAGATCGGCGGGTATGCCAGCAAGTTCATTAACCTCAGGCTGTCTGAGCTTTCCAGTGTGACTATGCCACTCCGCTATTTAAGCCTCGGGCTGCAGGATATGTTTTGTCTCTTCTCTTTGTTCCTCGGGTGATGGGTGATATTTATCCTGCAGATGGGTCTGGATTTTGTGTTGGAAATCCCCATTGAGTTTGTAAAAACGGAAGTAAATAAACAGTGTTATGCAGAAGAACAGTGCAGGAAGCGCAATCATAATTAGTTGCATCCCAATAATGGTCTCAGGGGTTTGAGTGGTATTGGGAACATAGCCTACCACGCTGAGAACCACCCCGATAAAGAAGGCAGATAAAGCAGAACCAGCCTTTACCACCAGAGTTTGCACTGAATAGGCAATACTCTCGCAGCGCACGTTGAGCTTGTATTCCCCGTAATCGACGGTATCCGCGACCATAATCACCTGCAATACCCAAAATAATCCAACACCGATATTGAATAATACCCCTGCCAGTGAGATCAATAACAGGTTATGACTGCCTACAGCAGCCAGGCCTAATAGCACGCCGCCAGCGAGAATAGGCATGATAGAGGCCCCTGCCCACAGAGTTCGGCGTGAAAGTGTTTTGACCAAACGAGGAAACAGGATCAAGGTGACCAGGTTAGCGGCACCGGCGTAAGACATGTAATAAGGGAACAGAGCGGCATCACCAATCACGTAGGTAAAATAGTAAATAGCAAAGCCGGTAATGACGTTGGAAGCAATATTATAAGATAACGCCATAGCCAGCAGACAGGAGAGTTGATCGTTTTTGTAGATTAACCCGATCATCGATCTCAGGCTGATACGGCTTAACTCTGTGGCTAAATTATCAGATGAATACACTTCTTTGACGTTACGCAGGGTAACAATGGTTGATAGGACGAAGAAAGCGATCAGTACCAGCGTAAACATCTGAAAACCATATCCACGATCAGCACCGCCGACATAATTGACAAAAGGCAGTGTCACGCCAGCAGTCACAAAACCAGCCAGACTGGCGAAAAAACGTGGGTAAGGCACCAACTTTTCACGTTCGCGTTTATCCAGCGTAATCGTCGGTACCAATGACCAGAAAGGGATATCCATCAAGGTATAGGTCATACCCCAGAGAATATAGGTGACGACAACAAATAACAGTTGTGCTTGGCCGGTAAAATGATGGGCACTGAACAGCAAAAAAAGCACAATAGAGTTAGCGATGGTACCGATGAGGATCCAGGGTTTGAATTTGCCCCAGCGGGTGCGGGTATTGCTGACAATCCAGCCCATAATCGGGTCGTTGAGGGCATCCCAGATACGAGCAACCAGGAACAGTGCACCGACGACACTCACCGACAATCCGACCACATCGGTGTAGTAGTACATCAGATACATGTAAACAATACCGATGGCGAAGTCTTTACCGAAAGCGCCAAAACCATAGCTGAGCTTTGTGGCTATTGAAACACTCATAGTATACAGGGTCACTGTTGCCAGCCACCCCCCTGTTATTGTAGTGATAGGGTCGAGCACGGTTGCGCCCGGCAATCGCAATAGGGCATCAGTGCAACCAGGTGGGTAACCAGTCACCGTGTGCGGCGATCAGTTCATCAACCAGCGCATAAATCTCTTCAATACCGAGTACGGCAGCGGTGTGCGGATCCATCATTGCTGCGTAATAAACATACTCTTTGTTTTCAGTCAGAATGGCTTCGGTCAGTAATGTTTGAACGTTAATGTTGGTCTGCATCAGAGCAGCAAGATGTGAGGGTAACTTACCCACTTTGGTCGGGCGGATCCCATTGGCATCAACCAGGCAGGCCACCTCGACACAGCATCCCTGTGGCAGGTTATCTATCAAACCATCGTTACGCACGTTGCCATAGATAACATCAGGCTCACCGGTCCATAAGGCATTCATGATGCTGCTGGCGTATTCATTGGATTGCTTGATTTCAATACGATCCGCTGCTTTGTATTCCTCTAATTCTTTTTGCCAGTTCGCCAATTGCTCTACACAACGTTTGGGATATTCGTCTAACGGAACCTGATAACGTTCAATCAGATCCTGACGTCCAGGTTTGATAAACCACGGGGTGTATTCGGCAAAATGTTCAGAGGATTCAGTCACAAAATAGCCCAGTTTTTTGAACATTTCATAACGTACAATGTTTCGACAGCGCGGGTTACCATGGATATTTTCTTTGGGTGCCTGCCCCGTGGCATAGGCTTCCAGTAAGTCGGGGTAGATACTGTGATAGTCCCCATTGGCATCTTTTTTCTCTAATTCGAGGTAGAAGGCCATATGGTTAATGCCAGCACAACGGTACCTTAACTGGTTAACATCAATATTCAGGTCTCGAGCCAGCTCTTCCGCCGTCCCCTGAACTGAGTGACACAACCCAACCTGTTTAATGTGTGGATAACGGGCAAACATCGCCCAGGTATTCATCGCCATCGGATTAACATAATTGAGCATGGTGGCGTTTGGGCACACTTGCGTCATATCGGCACAAATCTGCCACAGATGGGGAATGGTACGCAGTGCACGCATGATACCGCCAGGGCCCAGAGTATCAGCGATGGTTTGCTCCAGACCGTGGCGTTTACACACTTCAAAATCCGTGACAGTACAAGGTTCATAACCGCCAATCTGAAATGCGACAACCACAAAATCCGCAGCGTTCAGTGCTGCTTTCTGGTCGGTATGGCACGTGATATGCCCATGGGCACCTGCTGAATCCATCAATTTGCGCACCACAATGTGCGACTCTTCCAGGCGTGTTTCGTCAATATCCATCAGTGCGATATGAGCAGACTTAAACGCTTGGCGATGAAACACATCACCCAGAATGTTTTTAACAAAAATGGTGGAGCCAGCACCAATAAAAGTGATTTTTGGGATCGACATACATTTCTCCAGTAGCCTGTTGAAGTGCAGCCATGGTGACATGGTTGTGAATGGTAGCGCTTCCATGTTATTGACTGAGCATTCCCATAAACTCAGATCCGGTGTGTTAATCTTCTGAATCTGAGTTTATGGGATAAAAAGAACAGGAAAGCAGAGAATACGAGGAAGTTAAAATGATTATCTGGCTTGGGATGTGGCGTTGATCTCACCCGTGTTTCCCCTGTTGTGCCATTATTCTGATAATTCGGAACTGGAGGTGCAATGTTATGGATGATACAGCGGTAGCGGTTTTAGTCCCCGATCCTGATATGTGTAGCAGTACGGACCCTAAGACACGCAGCCCTTTGTCGCTCTACTCCGATTACCAACGGATGAATATTGAATTACGTGCCCCACAAGCCATGCCATCCAGCCACTGGCACGGTCAGGTCGAGGTTAATGTCCCTTTTGATGGTGATGTCGAGTATCTGATTAACGACAAAGTCGTGAAGATTAAACAAGGGCACATTGCGTTATTTTGGGCATGTATCCCTCACCAGTTAACTCACTCTGGCATTTGCCAGAACATGGCTATCCTGAATTTACCGATGCATCTATTTTTATCGTGGCCGCTGGACAGAGAATTGATCAACCATGTGACTCACGGCATGGTATTGGAATCGATTACATCGAATCAGGTCAGTGCGTTTGAAGTGCAACGTTGGCAGACGGATCTCATCAGTGACGATGAGCAAATTCGGCAGTTGGCGGTTGATGAGATAGGGTTGATGCTCAAGCGTTTTAGCCTTTCCGGCTGGCAGTCGATTCTAACCAGTAAAACATCGCGAACCCATAACAATGGCATTTCCAGACATGCGCAGTTTTACGTGAGCCAAATGCTGGGATTTATTGCCTCCAATTACGATCGGACTTTAACCATTAACCATGTCGCTGAACACGTGAAACTTAACTCCAATTATGCGATGGGGATTTTCCAGCACGTAATGCAATTGACCATGAAACAGTACATCACCGCAATGCGTATCAACCATGTCAGAGCATTGTTAAGTGATACCGATAACACTATCCTGGATATCGCACTAACAGCGGGGTTTGGTTCAATGAGTCGTTTCTACAGCACATTCCAGAAGTATGTCGGCATGTCCCCCCAGAAATACAGGAAACAGAGTCAACTACGGCGGGAAAACTTTCTCGTGTGAAGTTAATATCTATCAGGTAAAACGGTTAGTGGACCGGTTCAACGGGTTGAAAAGCAAAGGGCGATAGGAATCGCCCTTTTAGAACAATTGAGTTGAAAAATCACACCCACTCAGTTTGCGGGTGATGCTTTTCTTTCTTCGCCAATTTTTGACTGGCTAACGCATCAGGTGGAAAGTCATCAACGTTAATTGAACGTAGGCGGCTCTGTTCTGCTTTCACCAGGATTTCAGCTTCATCGGCGCTGATTTTCCCTTCCTTCAAGGCCTGTTGTGCCAGGTAATCTAAACGGGTGAAGGGAAGGCTTTCACCCGCCTGTTGGCTCAAACGTTGGTGGATGGGTTCAGCGGCCATCACATCCACCAGTGCCGCTTCTAGCAGACCGGCTGGATTATGCTCAGTGGCTGCCAAATATTGCCCACGCCCTAAACGGCTGCGGGTCGCCGAAGGTTGCTGGAGGATTTGCGCCAGTTGATGGTCAAGTTTGTCTGAAGGTGCCGCATGTACGCGCCCAAAGGGGAATACCAGCAGACGCATCGTCCCGGCGATAAAGCGCTGTGGGAAATTGCGCAACAAATCATCCAAGGCTTGTTCTGCTTGATAAAGGCAATCTTGCACGCCCCAATGAACCAATGGTAAGTCCTCTTGCTGACGCCCTTCATCCTCAAAACGTTTTAATGTGGCAGAAGCCAGATACATTTGACTGAGTACGTCACCCAAACGGGCAGATATACGCTCACGACGCTTCAGGCTACCGCCCAACACCCCCATAGAAACATCCGACAGCAAGGCAAGATTGGCACTCAGACGGTTGAGCTGTTGATAGTAACGGCGGGTGGCATCCTTTGTCGGGGTAAAACTGCTGCGCCCATTGGTCAGCCCAAGCCACAGGCTGCGTATTGTGTTGCTACCTACATGACCGAGGTGACCAAATAGCGCCTTATCGAAGGCAACAAGATCATTATTCTGCGCCGCTGCCATTTCGCTTAATACATAAGGATGGCAGCGAATCGCTCCCTGGCCGAAGATCATCATGGTACGGGTCAGGATATTGGCGCCTTCCACCGTAATGGCGATAGGGGCCCCCTGATAGGCACGAGCCAGAAAATTAGCGCTGCCCAGCATAATCCCTTTGCCAGCAGTAATATCCATGGCATCGATGATGGCGCGTTGACCTCTATGGGTACAGTGATATTTTACAATTGCCGACAGCACCGCGGGTTTCTCACCTTGCACCAAGGCGTAGGTGATCAGCGAGGCTGCAGCGTCCATCACATAAGTATTACCGGCAATGCGGGCCAATGGCTCTTCAATACCTTCCATCTTGCCAATGGAGATTTTGAATTGGCGGCGGATATGTGCATAAGCGCCGGTTGCCAAGGCGATGGATTTCAGGCTGCCAGTAGAATTGGAGGGTAAAGTGATCCCTCGGCCAACAGATAAACATTCAACCAGCATACGCCAGCCCTGGCCGGCCATTTTCGGGCCACCAATAATGTAATCGATAGGAACGAATACCTCTTGCCCACGCGTTGGACCATTCTGGAACGGCACGTTGAGTGGGAAATGGCGGTTACCAATCTCTACCCCAGGGGTGTTAGTCGGGATCAGGGCACAGGTAATACCTGGGGATTCGTTATCACTCAACAAATGCTCTGGATCATAGAGTTTGAAAGCCAACCCTAATACGGTGGCAATCGGTGCCAGCGTAATGTATCGCTTGTTCCAGGTGAGTCGCATACCAAGAATCTGCTGGCCTTGCCACTCTCCCATGCAGACGGTGCCGATATCTGGAATAGCGCCGGCATCAGAACCTGCCTCTGGGCTGGTGAGCGCAAAACAAGGGATTTCATCGCCACGGGCCAAGTCGGGTAAGTAGTGATTTTTTTGTTCTTCCGTACCGTAATGTTGCAGTAATTCACCGGGGCCGAGGGAATTAGGCACGCCGACGGTGATCGCCAAAATACCAGAAACCCCCGCCAGCTTTTGTAGCACAAGTGCTTGTGCATAAGCCGAAAAATCCAGGCCGCCATACTCTTTTTTGATGATCATGGCGAAGAATCGATGTTGCTTCAGATAAGCCCACAACTCAGGGGGGAGATCCGCGAGTTCGTGAGTGATTTGGAAGTCATTGGCCATGCGGCAAGCTTCTTCTACTGGCCCATCGATAAAAGCTTGTTCTTCTTCGGTCAACTTGGGTTGCGGATAGTGGTGCAGTTTTTTCCAGTCGGGTTTTCCGCGAAACAGTTCCCCTTCCCACCAAGTGGTTCCGGCATTAATCGCCTCTTTTTCGGTGGTGGACATCGGGGGCATGACTTTACGAAAGGCCTGTAACACAGGTGCGGAAAACAACGGGCGGCGTAGCAAGGTGATGTTTAATGGCAGCAAAATAAGTGCCAGTGGCAGCAGCATCCAGTAGCTCCACAAGCCGGTAGCCCCCATCAAGGCGGTATAAGCCAGTAGAATGACACTACTGAGCACCAGGTTGACTTGGCGGTAAAAAACGACACCAATGAGTGCGAGTAAAATAACGATGCTAGCAAACATCATAAGAAGCTCCGAAGTGGCATGTGGTCTGACCTGTTGGTGATATATTGTTTGTAGTACAACCCGCTGTTTTTATCAATCTATTTACACTTCAACTACAATTAGAGTCACAATCTAAGCGCATTAACCGTTAAAAATGATTATATCGTTCAGTACCGATAGAGATACCCGCTGCATGGCAATTTGCATTAATCATTAATTATGTCTTAAGTCATGATTTTGTGGGGTACCCCAAAGGGGCTGAACTTGTGAATAGTTTATTGCACAGGACTTCTCGGATTTTCTGCAATCCGTTACACTGCAAAATGACAAATGAATGATAAGACCCTATCCCGCCAGGTGTCGTTGGTATTGGTCAAAGACTTGATGGGATAGATTCTAAAACAGCACAACAAGAGGCTACCTCGATGTATCACGATTTAATTCGTAGTGAACTGAATGAAGCAGCTGATACTTTGGCAAAATTCGTGAGTGATGATGCCAATATTGCCAGCATTCAGCAGGCGGCAATCATGCTGGCGGATGCTTTTAAAGCGGGTGGTAAGGTGATCTCTTGCGGTAACGGCGGCTCTCATTGTGATGCGATGCATTTTGCCGAAGAGTTGACCGGTCGTTATCGAGAAAACCGCCCGGGCTATCCGGCGATTGCGATCTCTGACGTGAGCCACCTGTCCTGTGTCAGCAACGACTTTGGCTACGACTACGTGTTTTCGCGTTATGTGGAAGCGGTTGGTCGCGAAGGTGATGTGTTGTTGGGGATCTCGACTTCAGGTAACTCCGCCAACGTTATCAAAGCCATTGAGGCCGCTCGTGCTAAAGGGATGAAAGTGATCACCCTGACCGGCAAAGAGGGGGGCAAAATGGCGGGGAGTGCCGATGTGGAAATTCGTGTGCCACACTTTGGCTATGCTGACCGTATCCAGGAAATTCATATCAAAGCTATCCATATTTTGATGCTGTTGATCGAAAAAGAGATGGTGAAGGCTTAACCGTTCGAGGAAATGTGCCCCCATCACTTACAGAGCGTTGGGGTCGGGTTTCCTGATAGAAAGTGTTATTGAAGTTAAGGGTAGCGATTAAATGTGTGAACTGCTCGGGATGAGTGCGAATGTACCTACTGATATCTGTTTTAGTTTTACCGGGTTGGTACAGCGTGGTGGCCGCACTGGCCCACATAAGGATGGTTGGGGCATTACCTTCTATGAAGGCAATGGTTGCCGCACTTTCAAGGATCCACAACCCAGTTGCAATTCACCGATTGCTCACTTGGTGCAGGAATACCCGATCAAATCTTGTGCAGTCGTTTCCCATATTCGGCAGGCGAATCGTGGCGAAGTGGCACTGGAAAATACTCACCCGTTTACTCGTGAACTCTGGGGTCGTAATTGGACTTACGCTCACAACGGTCAACTGAAAGGCTATCGCCAATTGGCAACGGGCTATTTCCGCCCGGTAGGCCAGACTGACAGCGAACATGCCTTTTGCTGGTTGCTACACCAACTGTCGTTAAAATATCCACGCACTCCCAATAACTGGCCTGCGGCGTTCCGCTATATTGCATCGCTGGCAGAGCAATTGCGGCAAAAAGGC
This sequence comes from Serratia sp. HNCC26DJ244, assembly GCF_057180565.1. Classification (NCBI taxonomy): domain Bacteria; kingdom Pseudomonadati; phylum Pseudomonadota; class Gammaproteobacteria; order Enterobacterales; family Yersiniaceae; genus Serratia; species Serratia sp. HNCC26DJ244. The sequence continues at coordinate 14,567 of NZ_JBXUGO010000001.1, forward strand.
GTGTTCAATATGTTGCTGTCGGATGGGCGCTTTGTTATGGCTTACTGCTCAACTCACCTTTATTGGATTACGCGTCGTGCCCCCTTTGGTAAAGCGACATTGCTTGATCAGGATGTGGAGATTGATTTTCAACAGCAGACGACACCGAATGATGTCGTTACTATTATCGCCACCCAACCGCTGACGACCAATGAAACCTGGCACAAAATTGTGCCAGGGGAATTTGCTTTATTTTATTACGGTGAACGGATTGCCCTGAGTGGTAGGGTCGGTGTTGGTGGTTGATGCATATTGCGTCGGCTGTGCGTTGCCAGTTATCGGCTGAACTAAAGCATATTGGCCGTTTGACACATTGACTGCGGGTGGTCGGTGGTGTTTGACAAAATAGTCATAGCCGGGCTTCAACTGGCGCCAGAAAGCGATATGATCGGATGAACGATGGCGCTGCAGGTTTTCTTCAGTCATGCGGAACGGGTAAATATTGATATTTACCTGGCCCTGCCCATAAGCAAACGCGGCATCGACATAACGATAAATCTCATCCATATAAGTATTGGTCATTGCATAGCAACCAATAGACTTACATTCACCATGGATCATCAGATAGGCACCGGAATATCCCTGCGCTTTATCATAATCATTTGGGAAGCCAATATTAATGGCTCGATAAAATTTGCTGTTAGGCTTTAGATTACGCGCAGTGATGTTATAGAAGCCTTCTGGGCTTTTAAGGTCACCTTCACGGCGTTTGGGACCCAGGCCACCAGAAAAATTACAGATAGGGAAACTATTCATCAGGCGGAACTCATTGCCGACTTGTGTATATAATTCCAACCTGCGTTCTTCTTTGAATATCTGAATATAGACCGGTGAACCGAGAGTTTTCTGTTTCACAACCGGTTCTTGCGGTGGTGCCTGTTCACTAGCGCTACAGGCGGTGATTATCGGCATGCAAAATAGCATCGCAAACAACAGCGCGATTTTGCTCATTAATTATTCCTACTTATATTTATGTGTTGGCTCTACCCATTCTACCAACGTGCTACTGACGAGTGTTCTATTAGACCATATTCAGATTAGCAGTGGGTATAATTTTAGCAATACAAAATGTGTATAGAAAACCCACTAATATCGGAAAAAGTGAATTGACTGACAGATTTTAACGATTAGTGTAAGGACGGTACAGAGAATTAATTGCATTTGCTTGACTCAGGTCACTAGATAGTACGGAAAAATGTTGCCAAAAATGTTAGACTAAAAGTCTCAATTGCCCGTTGAGTATGCGTACTGCTAGTGGTTCAAAGAGTTAGCGCCTTCAGTACTTTTTGGTGATGTCAGGTTTGTATATTCAGGCTGGTGGTCACCAATCTGCAACTTGAATGGTGACGGGTATATACCCAAGATCAATGAAGTTGCAGGTAGGCGGCAAGCGAGTGAAGCCCTAGGAGCATAGATAACTATGTGACTAGGGTGAAAGAGCGTGGCCAACACCGCTGCAGCTTTATTGGCGACGGGTATAGATAGGGACGTTTTATGTTGGGTATGGCATCGCCATACACATCCGGAGGGGGCCAAGGCAACCTCATCATCCTGCATGATCTGTGCCTTTTTTGGGGCGAGTGATCATGTTAAAATTTAAAACATCTTGTAAATCATATGATTAAAATCAGAAAGGGTTTAGATCTGCCAATAGCCGGGGCACCTTCTCAGGTGATTCAAGATGGCCCGGTGATCACGACAGTGGCGGTACTCGGCCAAGACTATGTTGGTATGCGTCCCTCCATGCTCGTCCAGGAAGGTGATCGCGTTATAAAAGGTCAGGCGCTGTTTGAAGATAAAAAGAACCCTGGGGTTCTTTTTACTGCGCCTGCCAGCGGACAAATTGTGGCTATCAACCGTGGTGAACGCCGCCTATTGCAGTCGGTGGTTATTGACACCACGAATGCTGGCGATGAGCAGGTAGAGCTGGCTTATTATCAGCAAGCTGATCTGCCGATGCTGGAGCGTGAGCAGGTGGAAAGTGACCTGCTTGCCAGTGGTTTGTGGACGGCACTGCGTACCCGGCCATTTAGTAAAACTCCGCATCCAGGAACGTCACCGCGCGCTATTTTCGTCAGTGCTATGGACACTCAGCCGTTGGCGGCGGATCCGTTGGTGATTATTGCCGAGCAGCAAGCGGCGTTTAATGCGGGTCTAACCGTATTATCGCGGCTAACAGATGGCAAAGTGCATGTTTGCCATGCGGCTGGCGCACGGTTGGAGAGTGCTGCTGGAGCGCAAGTCACCTACAGCGAATTTGCTGGGCCGCATCCTGCCGGGTTGGTTGGCACACATATCCATTTCCTTGAGCCGGTGAGTTTGCAAAAAACGGTCTGGCATATCGGTTATCAGGATGTTATTGCCATTGGTACGCTATTTACTACCGGGCAGCTGGATACCCGTCGTGTCGTCGCCTTGGCCGGCCCACAGGTTGAACAGCCGGTTCTATTGCGTACCCGGTTAGGGGCTAGCTTGGAACAGCTGACCGCCGGCCGCCTTAAAGCGGGGGAGAACCGCGTGATTTCTGGCTCCGTGCTGAGTGGCACCCAAGCCTGTGGTCCTAATGCTTTTCTGGGGCGCTTTCATTCCCAGGTTTCAGTATTGCAAGAAGGGCGAGAAAAAGAGCTGTTTGGCTGGGTGACGCCGTCACCGGATAAGTTCTCCATTACCCGCACCACATTGGGTCATTTCCTGAAGAACAAGCTGTTTGCTTTCTCTACCGCTCTGAACGGTGGTGAACGTTCGATGGTACCGATTGGTAACTACGAGCGAATTATGCCGCTGGATATTCTGCCAACGCATCTTTTGCGTGACTTGTTGGCGGGTGATACAGACGGTGCGCAAACGCTGGGTTGTCTGGAGCTAGATGAAGAAGATCTGGCGTTGTGTACCTTCGTCTGCCCAGGCAAGTATGAATATGGCCCGGTGCTGCGTGAAGTGCTGACCAAGATTGAGCAGGAAGGTTAACCGATGGGCCTGAAGAATTTTTTTGAAAAGATAGAGCATCATTTCACGCCAGGCGGCAAGCTGGAAAAGTGGTATCCGCTGTTTGAAGCAACGTTTACGGTGTTTTATACCCCGGGAACGGTGACACGCGGAGCCTCGCATGTGCGTGATGCCATTGATCTCAAACGTATGATGATCCTGGTGTGGTTAGCCGTATTCCCCGCGATGTTTTGGGGCATGTATAACGTTGGTCAGCAGGCAATTCCTGCATTGCACCACCTATACAGCGGCGAACAGCTACAACAGGTGTTGGCAGGTGACTGGCATTATTGGTTGGCGCAAACCCTGGGGGCTTCACTGGATGCCGACGCTGGGTGGCTCAGCAAAATGGTGTTGGGAGCGACCTATTTTGTGCCGATCTATGCTGTGGTCTTTCTGGTGGGCGGTTTCTGGGAAGTGGTGTTTGCGGTGGTACGCAAACATGAAATCAACGAAGGGTTCTTCGTTACTTCCATTCTGTTTGCCTTGATTGTCCCACCAACCCTACCTCTCTGGCAGGCAGCGTTAGGTATCACTTTTGGCGTGGTCATTGCCAAGGAAATTTTTGGTGGTACCGGGCGTAATTTCCTTAACCCGGCATTGGCGGGGCGTGCTTTTCTCTTCTTTGCTTACCCGGCGCAGATTTCCGGTGACATGGTGTGGGTGTCGGCTGATGGTTTCTCTGGCGCGACACCGTTGGCACAGTGGAATGTGGGGGGGATGCATAGCCTGACCAATGAGATTACCGGCCAATCCATCAGTTGGATGGACGCATTTATCGGTAATATTCCTGGCTCGATTGGTGAAGTCTCTACATTGATGATCCTGATTGGTGGCGCGATTATTCTGTTTGGTCGCGTTGCTTCCTGGCGCATCGTGGCTGGCGTAATGATTGGTATGATTGCCACCGCTTCACTGTTTAATGCTATCGGTTCAGCCACCAACCCGATGTTTGCCATGCAATGGTATTGGCACCTGGTGCTAGGGGGCTTTGCGTTCGGCATGATCTTTATGGCTACTGACCCGGTTTCCGCCTCGTTTACTAACAAGGGGAAATGGTGGTACGGCATTTTGATTGGCACGATGTGTGTGCTGATTAGAGTGGTAAACCCAGCCTATCCTGAAGGCATGATGCTGGCGATCCTGTTCGCCAACTTGTTCGCACCGCTGTTTGACTATCTGGTGGTGCAGGCCAACATCAAGCGGAGAAAAGCCCGTGGCGAATGAATCTAAAAATGACAGTATGCGTAAAACGCTACTGGTAGTGTTTTTACTCTGTCTGGTGTGTTCAGTAGTAGTAGCGGGCTCAGCAGTGAGTCTGCGAGAGCAACAGCAAGTGCAGGTATTACTGGATAAGCAGCGCAACATTCTTGATGTTGCGGGGCTTATGACGCCGCGTATGCCCAGTAAACAAGTTAGAGAGACCTTTGCTAAATATATTGAAACACGCTTGCTGGATCTGAATAGCGGTGAATTTGTACCTGGGGACAATAGTAAATTTGATCTGGTAGCCGCATTACGTAGTGATACCAAGAGCATCAAGTTACCTGCTAGTGATGATATTGCAGGTATTCGACGCCGTAGCAACCAGGTGGAGATCTATCTGGTTCGTGATGATGCTGGGAAAGTGAGTAATATTATATTACCCGTCAATGGCTCTGGTGTGTGGGCGATGATGTATGCCTTTGTTGCATTGGATGCTGATGGCAATACGGTTAGAGGCTTGAGTTTTTACCGGCATGGGGAAACGCCGGGGTTAGGTGGGGAGATACAGAACCCTACTTGGCGAGCTCAATGGATAGGCAAGCAGTTATTTGATGAGAACGGAACACCAGCAATTCGCATTGTTAAAGGTGGGGCGCGCCCAGGTGATATACATGGTGTCGATGGCCTTTCTGGTGCAACTCTGACCTCTAATGCTGTGCAAAATACGTTTAATTTCTGGTTGGGTGAACACGGTTTTGGCCCATTCCTGCAAAGAGTTCGAGAGGGAGCGCTGAAAAATGGCTGATTCCAAAGAGATTAAGCGGGTTTTACTTGAACCGCTGTTAGATAATAACCCCATTGCTTTGCAGATCCTTGGCGTGTGCTCAGCGCTTGCGGTAACCACTAAGTTGGAAACTGCCTTGGTGATGACGTTGGCGCTCACAGTCGTGACTTCATTTTCTAGTTTGTTTATCTCACTGATACGCAATCATATTCCTAACAGTGTTCGGATCATTGTGCAGATGACCATCATTGCTTCGTTGGTGATTGTGGTTGATCAGTTTTTGCGGACTTATGCCTATGAGATATCTAAACAACTGTCAGTATTTGTTGGTTTGATTATTACTAACTGTATTGTCATGGGGCGTGCTGAAGCCTATGCCATGAAATCTCCACCATTAGAAAGCTTTATGGATGGGATCGGTAACGGGCTTGGTTATGGTGTGATCCTCATTCTGGTGGGCTTTTTGCGTGAATTAATTGGTTCGGGCAACCTGTTTGATATACCGATATTTGTGACGATACAAAATGGCGGTTGGTATCAGCCAAATGGTTTGTTCTTACTGGCACCCAGTGCATTCTTTATCATCGGCCTGCTGATCTGGGGTATTCGTACCTTGCGACCAGCGCAGATAGAAAAGGAGTAACCGCCGATGGAACATTATATTAGTCTGCTTGTTCGTGCGGTGTTTGTTGAGAACATGGCATTGGCGTTTTTCCTTGGCATGTGTACTTTCCTTGCCGTGTCGAAAAAGGTCTCCACCTCCTTTGGTTTAGGCATTGCCGTAACGGTAGTACTGGGTATTGCGGTACCCGTCAATAATCTGGTTTTTAACCTGATCCTGCGTGATGGTGCGCTGGTGGAAGGGGTGGATTTGAGTTTCCTCAATTTCATTGTCTTCATTGGGGTTATCGCCGCTCTGGTTCAGATCCTGGAGATGATCCTTGATCGTTTCTTCCCTGCCTTATACAACGCCTTGGGCATTTTCCTGCCATTGATTACGGTGAACTGTGCGATCTTCGGTGGTGTGTCATTTATGGTACAGCGCGATTATAACTTTGCTGAGTCGGTGGTTTATGGCATTGGTTCTGGAATCGGTTGGATGCTGGCGATTGTTGCTCTGGCAGGGATCCGCGAAAAGATGAAGTATTCGAATGTGCCTGCCGGGCTGCGTGGTTTGGGCATTACCTTTATTACCACTGGATTAATGGCACTGGGATTCATGTCATTTGCCGGCGTTCAGTTGTAAAGGCAGGAAGTATTTATGGAAATTATATTAGGCGTGTTGATGTTTACCGGCATCGTTATGGTGCTGGCGTTACTGATCCTGTTTGCAAAATCCAAGTTAGTGAATACCGGTGATATCACTATTGAAGTGAATGGTGATAAAGATAAAAGCTTTACTGCTCCGGCAGGGGATAAGCTGCTCAATATGCTATCCAGCCAAGGGGTTTTTATCTCCTCGGCTTGTGGCGGCGGCGGTTCCTGTGGGCAGTGCCGGGTGGTGATTAGTGAGGGGGGCGGTGATATTCTGCCGACCGAACTTTCCCATATCAGCAAGCGTGAAGCCAAAGAGGGCTGCCGTTTGGCCTGCCAGGTCAACGTGAAGCAGAGCATGAAAATCGAATTGCCGGAAGAGATTTTCGGCGTGAAGAAATGGGAATGTGAAGTTATCTCTAATGATAACAAAGCAACCTTTATCAAAGAGTTGAAACTGCAAATTCCTGATGGCGAGGATGTGCCTTTCCGTGCTGGTGGCTATATCCAGATTGAAGCACCAGCGCATGAAGTGGATTATGCGGATTTTGATGTGCCGCAGGAATACCGTGAAGATTGGGATAAATTCAATCTGTTCCGCTTCCGTTCGGTGGTCAAAGAGCATTCGGTGCGTGCCTATTCGATGGCAAACTACCCGGATGAGAAAGGCATCATTATGCTGAACGTGCGTATTGCACCGCCGCCGCCGAATAGTCCAGATGCCCCTCCGGGTATTATGTCGTCTTATATCTGGTCGCTGAAAGCGGGGGATAAGGTGACGATTTCTGGGCCATTCGGTGAATTCTATGCCAAAGAGACCGATGCTGAAATGGTGTTTATTGGTGGTGGGGCCGGTATGGCGCCGATGCGCTCGCATATTTTCGATCAGCTGAGACGCCTGAAATCCAAGCGTAAAATGAGTTTCTGGTATGGTGCTCGTTCGCTACGTGAAATGTTCTATCAGGATGACTTCAATCGTCTGCAAGAAGAGAATGAGAATTTCACCTGGAATGTGGCACTCTCTGATCCACTACCAGAAGATAATTGGACTGGCTATACCGGCTTTATTCATAACGTCTTGCTGGAAAATTATCTGAAAAATCACCCCGCACCGGAAGATTGCGAGTTCTATATGTGTGGACCACCGATGATGAACGCAGCAGTGATCAAAATGCTGAAAGATCTCGGCGTTGAAGATGAAAACATCATGCTTGATGATTTTGGCGGTTAATTTTTGTAGTTGGTGACACCAGAATGAAATTTTTCATCACTTTAGCGGCGCTTGGCGCCGCATTTTTGTTAACAGCTTGCGGGCCAAAGCAAGAAAATCTCGATGGTAAAACCATGGGGACCTATTACTCAGTCCGCTATATTCCTGGTGATGGAACACCTTCTGCAGAAAAGTTACAACAAGGGATCGACCAACAGCTGGAGCTGGTGAACCAACAGATGTCGACCTACCGGCCAGATTCCGAGTTGAGCCGTTTTAACCGTAGCCGCGAAATCAACAAACCTTTCCCGGTCTCTGCTGCCACTGCCAAAGTGGTAGTGGAGGCATTGCGCCTTAACCATGTCACTGAAGGTGCCTTGGATGTGACGGTGGGGCCGTTGGTCAACCTCTGGGGTTTTGGCCCTGAGGGGCGTCCAGATAAAGTGCCAAGCGATGAACAGTTGGCGTTACGCCGTAGCTGGACAGGGAGCGAGCATCTTGCGGTAGAAGGCAATGCGCTGGTGAAGCGTATTCCGGAACTGTATGTTGATCTCTCTGCCATCGCCAAAGGTTATGGTGTCGATGTGGTAGCAGAGTATCTGCAATCACAACATGTTGAAAACTATATGGTGGATATTGGCGGGGAAGTTCGTACTCGTGGCCACAATGGTGAAAACAAGGCATGGCGTATCGCTATTGAGCGGCCAACCGCGGGTGTAGAGCAAACGGCACATTTAGTGATTGAGCCGGGCGAGATGGCGATCGCGACATCAGGTGATTACCGTAATTATTTCGAAAAAGACGGTATGCGCTATTCTCATACTATTGACCCGCTTACTGGCAAACCGATCAGCCATAATCTGGTTTCAGTTTCGGTACTCAGTCCATCATGCATGACAGCAGACGGACTTGCCACTGGGTTGAATGTACTGGGGCCAGAACGAGGATTAGCATTGGCGAATCTGTTGGGTATCCCGGTATTTATGATAGTCAAAACAGATAAAGGGTTTGAAGAACGCTACTCCGATGCCTTTAAGCCTTATCTGAAGTCAGGTTCGTGAGGCGATTATGCTGATGACATTCGCTGTATCCTTTGTGCTGTTCCTGTTGGTGGTTGGGGGCATGTCGTTGGGTTATGTTTTCCGGCGCCGCGCCTTGCAGGGCAGTTGTGGTGGCATAACGGCGTTGGGGATAGAAAAGGTCTGTGATTGCCCAGAGCCTTGTGATGCCCGTAAAAAACGGCTGGCAAAAGAAGCAAAACGACGTGAACAGTTGGAAAAACATCGGATCCTATAAAACACCGGATCCTGTAAAAAACCGGATCTTGTGAAATAAGAACTAAGGGTGCTGTTTACAGCACCCTTATTTTATTTCACCAGTCCAAGCGGTAAAACAAGGGGATTGAGCTTTTAATAACAAGCTGTATACTTATACAGTATTATTGGGGGCGTGATGCGTAAAATTATTCATGTTGATATGGATTGCTTCTTCGCGGCGGTAGAGATGCGCGATGACCCTAGCCTGCGCGAAATTCCGCTGGCGATTGGCGGCAGTGCGGATCGGCGTGGTGTGATTAGCACAGCTAACTACCCCGCGCGCCGTTATGGTGTGCATAGCGCCATGGCGACGGCAACGGCACTGAAGTTATGCCCGCATTTGAAATTACTACCGGGGCGGATGGCGGTTTACAAAGAAGTCTCTCTGCATATTCGCGATATCTTTTCACGTTATACGTCGTTGATTGAACCCCTTTCTCTGGACGAAGCCTATCTGGATGTGACTCATAGCACTCACCACCACGGTTCTGCCACGCTGATTGCTCAAGAGATCCGCCAGGCTATTGCCGATGAACTTGAACTAACCGCCTCTGCGGGTATTGCTCCGATCAAATTTCTGGCCAAGATCGCCTCTGAATTGAATAAACCTAATGGCCAATATGTGATTACCCCCGCGCAAGTCCCGGCATTCTTGCAACAATTACCCCTTAGTAAGATCCCTGGTGTAGGGAAGGTCACCGCAAAACGGTTGGAAGAAGTGGGCTTAATCACCTGTGCGGATGTGCAGGGATATGATCTGGCGGCTTTATTAAAACGTTTCGGTAAATTTGGCCGCGTGTTATGGGAACGCTGTCAGGGTATTGATGATCGCGAAATTTCGCCTGATCGCTTACGGAAATCACTCGGTGTTGAACGGACGTTAGCCGTAGATATTCATCACTGGGAAGAGTGTGAAGCCTTGATCAACGAGAAGCTTTACCCTGAGCTTGAAATGCGCTTACGCAAAGTGAAACCCGACCTACATATTGCCCGGCAGGGGGTGAAGCTGAAATTCCACGATTTTCAACAAACAACCCAAGAGCATGTTTGGCCAGTGTTGAACAAAGAGGATTTGCTTAACGTTGCTCATCAGGTATGGCAAAGCCGGCGGGAAGGGCGTGGTGTTCGGTTGGTTGGCTTGCATGTCACTCTGCTCGACCCTCAATTAGAGCGGCAGTTAGTGCTGACGTGGTAATCAAAACCAAGCAGTAAATCATCATTTTTAATCATTAATTTTCAATGTGTTTCGCTCCCTTGTGGTGTGATCATTTCGTGGGAGCTTATCCTGTCGAATTTTTGAGTCAGCGCATGAAAGCTTGTATAAGCTTATTGTCGTTGTTAAAACTAGAAAATAGTTAAAACCAGAAAATAGCTAAAACTAGAAAAATCTTGTCTAGGTAGATATTCAAAAAAGAGGGATAAAGTAAATGGTAATCAGCCAAAAAACGCCAGTAAAAAAATGGACGTGGGCAGACCTGCAAAGCAGTTATCGATTTTGGGGATTAGTTTTTTATTTTGTTGCTTTTGGTTTTAGTCAGTACTTTTTCAGTACTGCTGGCTTGCTCTTTATCAAAGCCAATTCAGACTTGTCCATGACTGATATTGGCACGGTCCATGCAACTCAACAGGCTGGTTTATTCTTTGGCGCAATCCTTGCCTGGGTTGCCAGTCGGATCAAGAATTATTATATGCTTTACCTATTCAGTGGGTTAGTTTTATTGGGTTTTTCTTTGTTCAGTTCTAATCCTGGAAATGTTGAAGTCTTGGTTATAGCAGAATTTTTAATAGGCTTAGGCATCGGGGCGATGTTGCTTATTATTCCGGCCTTTATTGCTGGGGCGATTGGCAGTGTCGAAGCCTTTGTTCTCGCATTTGGTATGCTGGTAACGCTAAAGTTTGGGTTCAATATAGTTATGATGCCAATTTCTACCTATCTCTATACTGCTTCGTTACTTGAAGATCCAGTCGTCTTTTTTACCCTGGTCTCTACTCCCATCATTGTAGGGACTCTGCTTCTTATACCCGTAAAATCCTGTTTGTTTTATGAGTCTCCACCGTTAAGAGAAACACCCCCTCAGCCAGCTAAGTATCGCTCCCCAGTAATAACGTTTTTTCTGTTCGTGGTGCCGTTTTATTATATTTTCTGGTTTGTGAAAATTCATGCGGAAATCAGGACCTTTACCCAATCACCTACGTTATTAACCCCTAAATGTGCTGGGTGGTCGATGTTTTTGCTACCCTTCTTTGTTGCTCCAATTATTGTCTCTAGGCTAAGTGATAATCAATGCACCATAATTGAAAGTAATGGGCAAGTGCCAAGGTATAAAACCTGGTTGGTTGTCCTGTTTGCTTTTCTGTTGTTACCACTCAGCGCGGCATTGATTCAAGCGCAGATGAATGAAATCAGCGGTAACTTGGGGCAAAAGTCGGCGCAGTAATAAAATGGAAATAGGCCCAGATTTCTGGGCCTAAGAGACGTGCGGTATTTCGCGGGCCAAATACGTAGGAGATGACGCGCTTTCGGATACGATCATAGTAATAAAACAGCCAGCGCGGATTGCCTTTACTGCGGACATACGACCACAGCGCCTCGGCTTCACAGCAGATAACGACTTCTGCCCTTGGCTCAACGTTTTGCGTTACCTGATGCGGTGCGAGCAGGTTTGTCGCCAGAATTACATAACGAGCACACCGAAGCCGCCCTGTTCTATTTTGCCGAACTGTATATCGCCCCTTTGAATTGGCTCAATTTCGCCGTGCCTATAATGAACACTATAACAACCTGATGATCGCGCATCAGCACGAAGTAGATGAATGATTTTGACGCCATTCACTCGGGTTAACACCGTAAACACGTCTGAATTCGCGGTTAAAATTTGACTTGGTGTTAAACCCTGCATCCAGCATAACTTCAGTCACTGTACTCTCACTGTGTACAAGCCGCTGTGCAGCATATTGAATTCGCATCTTATTAATAAATTGGGACACGTTCATTCCTGTCTGTTGGTTAATTGCCTGTGATATTTTACGTGCAGGCAACCCCACCTTACGGGCCAAGAGCGCTAAATTAAGGTCGGCATCCAGATACAGATGTTCATGCAGCAAGCGTTGGTTGATTTGGTTGAACCAGTTTTCATAAAGCGCCACATCATGGGGTGAAGCGCTAGATAATTGCACTTCGTGGCCCACTTCTGTGCTTGATTGCCGCCAACTTATTGGCGACATCAACACGACGAGAATAAAAATGGTCACGTTAGCAAAGGTAATCAGTTTCCCTACATGTACACCCGACATGAGGGCAAAATCCATGACAATAAGCGACTCGATAACACCGCTCATGATGAGTAAAATCGCCGCTCCAAACCACAGCGGATGGCTGGTGCTGCTTTCCTTTGTGGTAAATAACTGATTGTTTTTATTGTGAAGTCTAAAATTACGAAGCACCGCGAAACCATACCCCAAGTAACTCACGATAATGATCCAATCCAATATCACTGGGATAACGTGTTGCGCGAACAAGACCAGAACAGATAAAACAAAAGTGTGCGAGGCAATTTTGCCTAATGAGCCTATTACACACTGCATGTAGGCGAAATGGCACAACAAGGGGATTAAAACAGCACCTATAGGTTGCAATTTGCCTACCCATGCCATTTGGTAGCCAAAACGCATACCTATCAACGCACTTTGCCAAACGCAAACAATTAGCAATAACTGTAATACCCAACGCCCCTTGGTTGGCCACTCCATTCGCAGTAGTAGCCCAAAGCACAATAAACTCAATAAAAATGATAGTGGGATTAGTAACACAAGTCCCTCATCCTTCCGGAAGTAAAAAAGGCGATTCTAGACGGTTAAAATTTTAATACCAGAATACCGACACACATTACCCAAAATGGGCAAGGTGAACAGTTGGCTGTCCCACTCCCCCCAGTCACCTATTTGTATAAGTTGTTCAAATCAGTCGCTGACCGATTTGTCGCTCAGTAAACTCGACGTATTTAGGGTATGGAGGACAGCCATTAAAACCACAATACAGCGAATGTTATTACGCAGAAGTCACCTGACTTAGCTCCCAGACTGCCTGGTTCAGCCTGGTTCTATGGGCACATGCTCGCCCGCTGCATCTGGGAGCAAAATTTTGAAGACCTAAAACACGATCAAGGTCGCGTATGACGTTCTCCGTCCTCATCCTTGAGTTTTCTATTCAAATCAGGATGAACAGCGATGAAAATAGTTACACTTTTATGGGTCTTTTTCTGCACAACAGCGATAGCATCGGATTGGCAAGTTGGCAGTAGGATACAGATTTTTCATAATGAAGAACGCCAACTGGTTTCGAGGATCTACTATCCAACCTCGTCTCATGAAAAACGACAGAAAATAAGCAATAATCCAGTATTTGTCAGTAGCGAGGCACAACTTAACGCCCCCCCTGCAGCAGGGCCTTTTCCTCTGGTGATATTAAGTCACGGCAGTGGCGGCAATAAAGAAAGTCTGTCTTGGTTAGCGTACGCGTTAGTACAACGCGGTATCATTGTTATCGCAACGGATCACCCTGGCAGCACTACTGGTAACTCCGTACCTGCGCAGTCGATTCGGTTATGGGAGCAGACACGCGATATTTCCGCGTTGCTTGACGATGTTCTCGTCGATCCTACCTGGCAGCCCCGGATCTCATCCCAAGCTATTGGGGTAATCGGCCATTCAAAAGGTGGGTACAGTGCTATTGCACTACTGGGCGGGCGAGTATCTCTGAGAGACTTTTCCGCCGGATGCCAACAGCAACCTGACTCACCAAACTGTATTTTTTACAAAGGGGTCCATTTAGAGCAGGTTCCAGCAACAAAATTTGATGCAGATTATCGAGACAATCGGATCCAGTTCGCGGTTGCGCTTGATCCGGGTATGGTGCCCTATCTCCAGCCATCCAGCTTGAAAACGTTGAGTGCCCCGCTACTGATCGTTGCTGTACAGCACTATATCCCTGGCAACCAAGCGGTCAACTTGCAAGGCAATATGTTGGCCGCTTACCAAGGCAAATACCCCATCATTGCAACACAACTCGCAGGAGCTAACCATTTCGACTTTTTACCTCTATGCAAACCTACAGCCACCGCACTCTTGGCAGAGGAGGGGGAAGCCTATATTTGTGGATCGCTGATGGCGCAACGTCAAAAAATCCATCACCAAACGATCAAACACATTCTGAAATTTATTGCCCCCTGGCTTAAGCACGCGGGTGCTTAAAGGTACAAGCCGTTATTGCGCCACTTGAAATGGGGTAAATATACCCATCAGACATCAATTTGCTTGAGTGTTGACTGCCATTAATCCTCAGGAGCATAGATAATGGTGTGACTTGGGTGATTGAGCGCGACTAACACCCAATGAACTTGAAGTATTAAGTGGTATAGGCCCAGATTTCTGGGCCTAAGAGACGTGGTATTAGCTACGCTCAGGAATCGCGTTTAGCAGTTCGGTTAGCAGTATCCAGTATTGACCCACACTGGCGATATGCACCTGCTCATCTGGGGAGTGAGGCCCGGTAATGGTTGGCCCAATGGAGACCATATCCATATTCGGATAGGGCTTTTTGAACAGACCACATTCCAACCCAGCGTGGATCACCATGATATTTGGCGTCTTGTTGAACAGCCTCTGGTAGGTTTCACGAACCAGTTGCATCACCGGTGAATGGGCATCCGGTTGCCAGCCAGGGTAACTACCCTTGGCAACACCTTTGGCGTTAGCCAGTTGGCCCAGCGCAGCCAGCATCCCGACAACATAGTCTTTGCCGCTGTCGATCAAAGAACGCACCAAACAGATGATTTGGGCTTCTTGTTCGCTGGTTGTCACCACGCCAACGTTCAGCGATGTTTCTACCACGCCTTGCACTTCATCACTCATGCGAATCACACCGTTAGGTGTTGCATTTAACAGCGACACTAAACGGTTCTGGCAATCGGCGGTCAATGCTTGTAGCGAGCTGTTAGCCGGTTCTAACATTACTGTGATGTTTTTCTCTTTGGCCGCCAGTTCGTTCTTCAGAATAGTCAGAAACTTTTGGCTTAAGGCTTTCAGCGCATCGGCTTGCTCGGCGGGCACGGCGACCACGGCAGCCGCTTCACGTGGAATGGCATTACGCAACGTCCCCCCATTGAGCTCCAACAGGCGCAGATTCAACTCTTGAGAATGAGCACACAGGAAACGTGCCAGCAGTTTATTGGCATTTCCCAGGCCAAGATGGATATCTCCACCGGAGTGGCCGCCCTTTAGCCCTTTGAGGATCAGTTTGAAGGTTTGGTAGCCAGCAGGCAGCGCTTCACGTTGCAGTGGCAGCGTAGTGATGAAATCAATACCCCCCGCGCAGCCCATGTAGATTTCGCCTTCTTCTTCTGAGTCGGTATTGATCAGAATATCGGCTTGCAACCAGTTGGGTTGTAAACCGAAAGCACCATCCATACCGGCTTCTTCGGTCATGGTGAGCAACACTTCCAGTGGGCCGTGTTCAACACTGTCGTCAGCCAGAACCGCCAGCGCAGAAGCCATGCCAATACCGTTATCGGCACCCAGCGTGGTACCACGTGCTTTAACCCATTCGCCATCGATATAAGGTTGTATTGGATCTTTGGCAAAGTCGTGAACGGTATCGTTATTTTTCTGTGGCACCATATCCAGGTGGGCTTGTAGCGCCACTGGTTTGCGGTTTTCCATACCTTTGGTTGCGGGTTTACGTAGCAGCAAGTTGCCAACCTGATCACGCTCGACATGCAGGTTCTTGGTTTTAGCCCAGTCCAGAATGTGCTGTGCCAGCGCTTCTTCATGATATGAAGGGTGTGGTATAGAACAGATTTTGGCGAAAATATCCCACAGCGGCTGTGGCGAAAGTTGAGACAATTCAGACACTATAAGTCTCCTGTAACAGCATTCTTATCAGCGAGTGAATGCCGTGCGGTTAGAGTGAGTGGTTATCTGTGCTTAGTGGCACGATGCTCAGAGAATATCACTTTATTCTGGCGTGTGCGCGTACCGCATTGAGCTGTTTTGCTCGCTGATCGTTCAAGCATCACAGACCTTTACTAGCCTGACATGCCGATGAAGGCTCAATGACAGCAAAGGTTATCAGACGAAATACCGATGAATCCTTGCACTTCAACTGGTATTCGGCGCTGGTAGTCTCTATAATCTCGCGCAACCTTTTTTCTCCTAATTATTTAGTTAAGCCGCATCTTGCGGACCTGGACACCATTCTATGAGCGAAAAATACGTTGTTACTTGGGATATGTTGCAAATGCATGCGCGCAAATTAGCACACCGCTTGCTGCCTGCAGAGCAATGGAAAGGCATTATTGCCGTTAGCCGTGGTGGTTTAGTACCCGCTTCGTTGCTGGCGCGTGAGCTGAGTATCCGTCATGTTGATACCGTTTGTATTTCCAGCTATGACCATGACAACCAACGTGAAATGAAAGTGCTCAAACGTGCTGAAGGTGACGGTGAAGGTTTTATCGTGGTTGATGACTTGGTAGATACCGGTGGTACTGCCCAAGCGATCCGCGAGATGTACCCTAAGGCGCATTTTGTCACCATCTTCGCCAAGCCTGCTGGTCGCCCATTGGTTGACGATTATGTGGTTGATATTCCGCAGGATACCTGGATCGAACAGCCATGGGATATGGCGGTCACTTTCGTCCCACCGATTAGCAGCCGCTAAGCAAATTATCCTATTTAGCATACCAACGCCTGGCTTAATCTATACCCTACGTGCATCACGACGGGATTAGGGGCTCTGGCGTTGGCTGATTGCGTTATTTTCTGTAAATCTCTGTATTTCACGAGTGGAACTTTGGTTTCTGTTGCCAGAGTTAGGTACACTATCCCTCTCTATTCCGGCTAGATAGACTCAAGTTTGTTCAAGTGGCAGGCAGTAATCACACAAAGCCAAACCATAGACTTCGTAAAGCCACTGATAGCCCGATACTTGAATAACACTGGATATCAAGCCTTGGTACAAGATTTTGAAGATGGTGATGACTATGGCACAAGCCAACCTTTCTGAAGTGCTGTTCAAACCCTCATTTAAGCATGTCGAAACCTCAGTGCTGGTCACTCGTGCTCACCATGTTGTTGGCGCGGATATGCACTCTACCCTAGAGGGGGATACTGATTGCAACTGGTATCGTATGCTCAACCATCTATTGTGGACGTGGCGCGGCATTGACCCACTGGAAGTGAGTGAAGTGTTAGCGCGTATTGCTGCTTCTAACGCTGAGCATAGCGATGATCATCTGCTTGATACGGTGGTAGGTTACCGTAACGGTAACTGGATCTACGAGTGGGTACGCCAAGGGATGCAATGGCAGCAACGGGCGCAGGAGCAGACAGATCCGCTGGTGGGGGGGGAGTATTGGTTGAAGGCGACCAATTTATACAGCCTGGCAGGTTATCCGCATCTGAAAGGGGATGAATTGGCGGAACAGGCAGAGGTACTCGCTAATCGTGCTTATGAAGAGGCCGCACTGCTGTTGCCGTATCAGTTAAAATCGCTGGAGTTCGCCATTGAAGGGGGGGGCTCTATCTCCGGTTTCCTGCATATGCCGGATAGCGGCCAGGCACCTTTCCCAACGGTTTTGATATGCGGCAGCCTGGATACACTGCAAACCGACTATCACCGTTTGTTCCGTGATTATCTTGCCCATAATGGTATTGCGATGCTGACTATCGACATGCCTTCTATTGGCTCATCCTATAAATGGAAACTGACCCAGGACTCCAGTTTCCTGCATCAGCAAGTATTACAGCAATTGCCATCCATACCTTGGATAGATCATACGCGTGTGTGCGCATTTGGTTTCCGCTTTGGTGCCAATGTGGCAGTGAGGTTGGCTTATCTGGAATCACAGCGCTTACGGGCTGTCGCCTGTGTCGGCCCAATGGTGCATAACGTATTGTGTCAAGTGCAATGCCAGGATCATGTGCCTGATATGTACATGGATGTATTGGCCAGCCGAATGGGGATGTCCAATGCTTCTGATGTGGCATTGAAAACGGAGCTCAATCGCTATTCCCTGAAAATTCAGGGTTTACTGGGTCGCCGTTGCCCAACGCCGATGCTCTCTGCTTATTGGGACGAGGATCCCCTCAGCCCGAAAGAAGAATCGCAATTAATTGTCTCTTCTTCTTTAAAAGGTAAGTTAATCCGCATCCCGCGTTCTCCGGCTTATCAGAGCTTTCATAAATCATTGCTGCGCATTTGTGATTGGTTGAAAGATAAAATGAACTAATGACTTGCTAATTTACAATAGTTTGTTAAAAAGGGTGGCCATACCCATATGTATTCCAATTGTCGCCAATATCTCCGTACCCTGAACAGGGTGGGGGATATATTGAGGAGGTTAAAGAATGACATTACCAAGTGGCCATCCTAAAAGCCGGCTAATGAAACGCTTCGCCAGTCTGGGGCCCTATTTGCGCGAAGAACAGTGCGAGAATGACTGTTTTTTCTTTGATTGCTTAGCGGTTTGTACCAATGTTAAACCCGCACCGGAAAACCGTGAATTTTGGGGCTGGTGGGTTGAGCTGCAAGCAGAGGGATGCCGTTTTATCTATAACTATCACATCGGTTTATTTGATAAAGCAGGTGATTGGCAAGCGGAGAAAATTAAAGATACTGAAGTTAGCGAAAAACTGGAAACCACGCTACGCGACTTCCATCGTCGTTTGGGTGAATTGTTGACCAGTATGGAGTTGCTCTTGGTTCCTGCTGATGATGGTAACGAACAACCAATCTAACTTTCGGCTTAACCTGTTCTGCTGTTATGTATAAGCGTATTCCATTTGCCGTCAAGCTGGCGACAAATGGAATAGTGCTGAGGAATGGTGCTGAGGATATTTACGCTGAAATTGCATTATGCCTGTTGGCATAACGCCCATCTCCTGCTACAACGTCTTTTGCGTTTCCTTCTTACTCCAATGGCAGAAATATTATGAATAGCAGCCAGACATTGGTTGTGAAATTGGGTACTAGCGTACTGACGGGTGGTTCACTACGCCTTAATCGTGCTCATATTGTTGAACTGGTGCGCCAATGCGCGCAGCAACATGCTGCTGGGCACCGTATTGTTATTGTGACTTCTGGGGCCATTGCCGCAGGGCGCGAGCACTTGGGCTACCCAGAACTACCGGCAACCATTGCCTCCAAACAGTTGCTGGCCGCAGTAGGGCAGAGCCGCCTGATTCAGTTATGGGAACAACTGTTCTCCATCTATGGTATCCATATCGGCCAGATGTTACTGACGCGTGCTGATTTAGAAGATCGTGAACGGTTCCTCAATGCCCGTGACACCATGAGCGCATTGCTCGATAACCGCATTGTGCCGGTCATTAACGAAAACGACGCAGTCGCGACGGCAGAAATCAAGGTGGGTGATAACGATAATCTGTCGGCTTTGGCTGCCATTCTGGCTGGTGCCGATAAGTTGTTACTGCTGACCGATCAGCAAGGCTTGTACACCGCCGATCCGCGTAATAACCCGTCGGCGGAACTGATCCGTGAAGTACATGGCATTGATGATGCGTTACGTGCCATCGCCGGTGACAGTGTTTCCGGGTTGGGAACAGGGGGTATGGGCACCAAGTTACAAGCGGCAGATGTTGCTTGTCGTGCCGGTATTGATGTGATCATTGCTGCAGGTAGCAAACCCGGTGTCGTGGCTGATGTGATAGCCGGCAACCCGGTAGGCACGCGCTTTCATGCCCTGCAAACCCCATTGGAGAACCGTAAACGCTGGATTTTTGGTGCCCCCCCTGCGGGTGAGGTCACTATTGATGATGGCGCAGCGGAAGCGATGATGGCCCGTGGTAGCTCATTGCTGCCGAAGGGGATCTGTGAGGTTAAAGGTGACTTCTCACGTGGCGAGGTGATCCGTATTCGTAACCAGGCGGGTCGCGACCTGGCTCATGGGGTCAGCCGTTATAATAGTGATGCGATGCGCATGATCGCCGGGCATCATTCACAGCAAATCAACGAGATCTTGGGTTACGAATATGGCCCTGTGGCAGTCCATCGTGACGATATGATTGTTAGTTAAGAGGTGAACATGCTCGAGCAGATGGGTAAAGCAGCCAAACAGGCATCTTGGCAATTGGCAGCGCTGAGTACCGCGCAAAAAAACCAGGTGTTGGCAGTGATGGCCGACATGTTGGAAGCGAATAGTGCCGCTATCCTACAGGCAAATGAACAAGATATGGTGCAAGCGCGCGCTGCCGGGATGAGTGATGCTCTGCAGGATCGCCTGTTACTGACGCCAGCCCGTTTGACTGCCATCGCTGATGATGTGCGTCAAGTATGTCGCTTGAGTGATCCCGTTGGTCATATTTTGGATGGCAGCTTGTTGGATAGCGGCTTAAAATTGGAGCGCCGCCGTGTGCCACTGGGTGTTATCGGTGTTATTTATGAAGCCCGCCCTAACGTGACCATTGATGTAGCCAGCCTATGCCTGAAAACCGGTAACGCGGTGATTTTGCGTGGTGGGAAAGAGACCCACCATACCAACCAGGCTATGGTGAAAGTGATCCAACTGGCTTTGGCAGAATGCCATTTGCCGCCAGCGGCGGTACAGGCGATTGAAAGCCCAGATCGTGAATGGGTGAATCAATTACTGCGTCTGGATCGCTATGTCGATATGTTGATCCCACGGGGTGGCCCGGGGCTGCATAAATTGTGCCGCGAGCAATCGACCATTCCGGTTATCACCGGGGGGATTGGCGTGTGTCATATCTATGTGGATGACAACGTCGATTATGACAAAGCTTTAACCGTGATTGAAAATGCCAAAGCCCAGCGCCCCAGTGCTTGCAACTCACTAGAAACCTTACTGGTTAACCGCTCCATTGCTGCGAGCTTTTTGCCCGCGCTGAGCGCCCGTATGGCGACCGCAGGGCTGACATTGCACGCCAGTGATAATGCCATGCGGCTGTTACAGGCGGGGCCTGCGAAGGTCGTCCCCGTTGCGGCAGAAGATTACGACGACGAATGGCTTTCCCTGGATCTGAATGTTGCGCTGGTGGACGATATCGATCAGGCCATTGAGCATATCCGTATCCACGGCACCAACCATTCAGACGCAATTCTGACCCGTTCATTAAGTCATGCTGAATACTTTGTGCGAGCGGTTGATTCCGCTGCCGTTTACGTCAATGCCAGCACGCGCTTTACCGATGGTGGTCAGTTTGGTCTGGGGGCAGAAGTGGCAGTCAGCACCCAAAAACTGCATGCCCGTGGCCCGATGGGGCTAGATGCCTTAACCACTTACAAATGGATTGGTTACGGCGACGATTTAGTGCGTAGCTAGCCCGTCGGCAAGCTGGTCTTGGTGGTTAACCGCCGGGGTGCAGGGGCTGTGTAATACGGTTACTGTGCCCTGGTGTGATACGCAAGTTCAATCAAGATGCAGGTAGGCGTAATACAAGGTATACAGTTGGCGTGAAATATAGCAGATGGTGAGTTAGCTATTGACTCATCCTCTGCTTTTGCATAATTTGGTCAACGCATTCCGGCATACATTGCTGTGCCAGATTCAATGCCGATATAGCTCAGTTGGTAGAGCAGCGCATTCGTAATGCGAAGGTCGTAGGTTCGACTCCTATTATCGGCACCATTCAAACTTTTCCCAAGTCTATCGAAGTTAACTAAAACCCCGTATAGCAAGGATTGCAGCTCGTTTCTTATCCCCCATTATCAATCCAGTTCAACGGAAATCAAGTAACAAATGGGGGCATGCTGTATTCGGTCTAGGGAGATGTCCCCATTAGCTCTTGTCTTTAAATCCGATACTAACGTGAGAGCCATCACAGAAAGGTTTATTACCGGAAGCACCGCAGCGGCAAAGCGCTAATCGATTACGTTGTTCGTAATCACCGGTTTCTGCTGAATCAAGAGCAACGTCTCCACGGACATAGAGGCCTGCGCTGACACCTTTTTCAGGATCTTCCACCACGCAAATCACCGCTTCGTATTCATCTTCCACCAGCTTGCTATCAACCAATGCAGTCAGACGCCCAGATGGACAGGCGCTGGCACCAATAATAGCCTCTGCTTTATTACTGGGGTTACTGGATTTTTCGGTCAGTGTCCAGACCTCAACGCCATGTTTTCTATGGCAAAAACGACCAAAGGCACAGCGGTTATCATCCAGAAGCTCAAACCCATCGCCTTGCTCAACTTGTACCCGGTCAAGATAAGGCGCTTTGTTGGCGGTTTCTGTACCATCAAAATGGGCGGTACTATGTGAGCCGTCACAGAAGGGTTTATTCTTTGAGTGGCCACAGCGGCACAGGCTATAATTATCTTGCGTCTCGAAGGTTTTAACCGTGTTTTGCTGCATAACACCATCTTTACCAGGGGAATTGATCACTCCAACGAGTTTGGTTTTTCCCGTAATCAGGTAAGGACCATTTTTGGCGATTGTAATTTTATTCATAAAAGCCTTCCATTATTTTAAAAAATCACTTTCTAGCCGCAAGCCAGCCCAAAAAATGAGCTGGTTTGCCAGTGGTTTATTAATTGCCGGTTACAGCGACATGACCAATACGTAATGCATTGACCGTCCCAAGAATTTCCAACTTGTTAATGTCCTTGCCATGGGCCATCACGCCACCATCTATTTCGATTTCTTGTACCGAGCCACCGGGCTTAACGCTGAGAGCAATGGCCGATAAGGTGACAACCACCCCTTTGACTAATGAGTCACCGGTACCCCCGAAGGTTTCAATGCCACGACGCACACACAGGCGGCCAATCGGTTTGCTGATCTGAATGCCGATGGCACCATCCGCATGCGTGGTGATACGATCGAATTCGGCGATATTCACACAGCCGTCATAGACGTTAAAACCGCGAGCCCCCTGACCGAAGGTTTCAATCGGGGCTCGCACATACAGCTCATTCACATTGCCGAAATTGACAAAACCGATGCCGCTAGGGCCATATGAAGTTAGTTTGGCCTCTGCCTCCCAAAGGTCAACGTTGCCCCAATTATCCAGCACCATATCGTTGACACCGTAGGTCACTACCGGGCCTTTGTTGCGGACAACATCGACGAAAGCGTTATATACCGTGAATACCCCACCAGTAATCTGGTTTGGCGTCCCTGGCACAATTTTGCCATCACTGTAGACGGCTCCGGTTTCAAGGAGGGGGGCACTGAGTTTGCCACCGTTCAAAGTACCACTAACAAAGATCCCGCTGCCAAACACTGGGGCGTTAGCTCTACCGGCAGAAAGGCCAACCAGGCTCGCGGTGATCATAACGCTTTGATCGCTCTGCGTGTTCCATAATGTAAATGCCCCTTGAGTCACATTGACTCCATAGCCATTGGGCTTTTCATTTAGCGCACGGGTATCCGCTGCAATCACATCCAACCCGTCGACCTCAACATGTCCAGCGCGGACTTTATCCTGTGCAAGAATTTGCACTTGCCCAATAGTAGAAATTTGGCTCAGTCTTAGTTGGCCTAAGTTATCAAGCTGGGTATCGTTAAAAATAGCCCGTTTATCAACCGATGTTTCCAGATAAAGCCCTGTAACCTGGTTGTCGCAAGTCAGTTGCAGGCCATCGACGCCTTGGGCAAACAACAACTTTGCTTCTTCATTCTCACCACTCAGTATCTTGCCCGGGGCCAAGCGGATGGAGGGCAGTTTGGAAAGGGCACCACGTACAATGATGTGCTGGCAGGTATTGTCTTCAAGTACTGTTTGTAATGCTTCGACGGTGGATACGATTTTCGATGAAACAGTCATAGTATTTTTGTCCCGGTATTCGGTATTGTTTGTCTGTAATGATCTCAAACCATGAAATCTCTGTTTATTTTTTAGCTATTGCAGCGTTGTAGCTGGCCATTACATTGCTGTAGTCTGGAATATGGTTGGCAAACAATGTTGCTATGCCCTCAATATCATTTCGCCAGTCGCGATGTAATTCGCAAGCAACGCCAAACCATGACATCAGTTGTGCACCAGCCTGCGACATGCGATCCCATGCGGCATTGCGGGTGATTTCGTTGAAAGTACCGGAAGCGTCGGTGACCACGAACACGTCATAACCTGCTTCTATAGCGGATAATACCGGGAATGTCACACAGACTTCGGTGACGACACCCGCAATAATCAGTTGTTTCTTACCTGTTGCTTTAACGGCATTAACGAAATCTTCGTTATCCCAAGCATTGATATTTCCGGGGCGAGCAATATAAGGGGCGTCAGGAAATAGTTTTTTAATTTCAGGGAGTATTGGGCCATTCGGTCCCACTTCGAAGCTGGTAGTAAGAACGCTGGGTAACTTGAAATACTTGGCCATATCAGCGAGAGCCAATACGTTATTTTTAAATTTATCGGGCTCGATATCACGGACTAAAGACATCAACCCTGCCTGATGGTCAATAAACAGAACGGCAGCGTCATTTTTATCAAGACGGATATAAGGTTTGCTCATTATATTCTCCTAAGGAATAATTAACTGATTGATTACATTTAACTCACCAAAATAAATACATAACTACATTTTATTGAAGTAAATACCATTGAAACAAATAATGTTTTATTGGTAATCGCACGCCCATTAATAAGAGCCGTACTGTGAAATATTGCCAACATGGCGTTCCCGCCTTCAGGTAACGTAAATGCGCTTAAACCAGTTTTTGATAGACCAAGATCTCAGACATTCATCGGGGTGAATTGAATTTTTTATGTCATATTCCCGCACTGGTTGCCTCCATTGCCTATCCCATGGGTTAATCACCCCAGATTCCTTGTCGAATATTGGTGAGCAAGTTGCCCTTGATAAAAGATAGAGATGTTCTCAAGGCCTCTATGTGGATATTATCCCACTTTCCCTAGGTGTTCCCGTCGGAAATAATAAAGTGGGAGCAGTGTCATCAAGCATCAGGAAAGGACGACTTTTTTTGCTACGGGCGATGTATGAAAACAGTGTCCGTACCGGGAAGATACCTCCTATCTAATGATGCCGAGGCGTACTGTGAATACTCAAATCCTTTTTCGTTTAGTGCTTGGTAACGGATATATCAGCAAACTATACAGAGAGTATAGATTTACACTTCATCCCTCGGTAGTATGCTAATTTAATTATCACTTTTCTATTTTTAGAATGATGAACAATATTATGCAGGATTTGAATGACCTCTATTACTTTGTACAAATCGTGAAATATGGTGGTTTAGCGCCAGCTAGCCGGGCATTGGGTATCCCTATCTCTAAGCTAAGTCGCCGCCTTGCCATGCTGGAAGAGCGGTTGCACGTTCGTCTGATTAAGCGTTCGACACGTCATTTCTTTGTGACGGAAATCGGCCAAACCTACTATGGACATTGCTTGGCGATGTTGACCGAAGCGGAAGCCGCACAACAATCTATTGAGGCGGTAAGGGCAGAGCCGTGTGGCAAGATCCGTATTACCTGCCCAGTGATGTTAGTTCAAGCCTATGTAGGCGTTATGCTGGCTGACTTTATGGCGCAGTACCCACTGCTGACAGTAGAATTGGAAGTAACCAGTCGGCAAGTGGATATGATCAGTGAAGGGGGGGACTTGTCTATCTACGTGCGCCCACCACCGCTGCAGGACAGTAATCTGGTTATGCGTATTTTAAGCGATTGCGGGCAATCGATGGTTGCCAGCCCAAAGTTGGTTCACCAGTATGGTGGGGTCCCCTTGCTACCCTGTGAACTTAATCGGCTACCCAGTCTCAGCCGGCCATCGCCACAAGCCAGTTGCTGGACACTTTACAACCAGGATGACATACAGGCTGTGGTGTACCACAACCCACGTTTTATCACTATGGACTGGATGGTACTAAGAGACGCAGCCATAGCCGGCATAGGGATTGTACAACTACCATTGATGGCCGTGAGGCAACAGCTTAACGAGGGCTCACTCATCAAGTTGGTACCTGAATGGGCACCTATTAGAGAGTTAATCCATATCGTATTCCCCTCAAAGCGTGGGTTATTACCTGCTGTCCGTCTATTGATCGACTATTTGGCCCAGCGTTTCGCGGAACTGCATCTCGATTAAAGTGGCAACTGTAATCATCCCTTAAATTGGCCTATTCACATTTATAGACCTTCTGGCATACATCTTTTGCCAAAAAAGGAGAGTATTATGCGCAAAGCACGATTTACTGAGCATCAGATCATTGCCGTGCTGAAGTCTGTCGAGGCTGGAGGCTCCGTGAAATATGCACGTATCTCTGGATGATTTTCATGTTAGTCAATGTTTAGCACTTCAACACTATGGCCATATAACGCTCTCATATCGTGAACAGGCTAGGTAATTATACGTAGCAAAACGAGTAGTCACCCGAGTGTTTTTTCACCATTTAGTGCCGTAACATAACCGCACCGTGATGAAATCACTTCACTAACAATAAGGATTTTATATGATCAAGCCTATTGCCCTAACATCCGCTATATTCATTGGCTTGATAGCTCAAGCCTCTGCTGCAGGTCTGAATACGGAACATAACATCTCTCAGGCGCTGGCCACCGATTTGGCAAGCCGTACTCTCGCTGCTTGTCAGGCTGATGGCTACAACGTGTCGGTAACTGTTGTTGATCGCGCGGGTATCATCAAAACTGTATTACGTGCTGATAATGCCGGCCCGCATACAGTTAAAGCCAGCGAGCAAAAAGCCTTTACGGCACTATCAACTAAAACCCCAAGCGGGCAAGTGATGGAAAACAGCCAAAAGACACCAGCGGCAAATAACCTGAAAGATATTCCAGGGTTCTTGCTGTTAGGTGGTGGTGTGCCAGTGAAAGCAGGGGATGAAGTTGTTGGTGCGGTCGGTGTTGCTGGTGCGCCAGGCGGGCACTTGGACGCACTATGTGCGACAAAGGCACTGGAACAAATCAGCGCTCAGTTAAAAGCATAAGATTATAACGAAAACGCCCCACCCTCAGTGTCGAAAGGGGGCGTTTTTGTGATCGACTCCCGATGATCGACCAAGGCAATTTTCAGCGCCAAAAGAAGTGCAACAATCTATTTGTGGGCTATTTCACGCCACGCTCAGTGACCAACTTCATCCAGCCGTTACCGTTATTTTTCATAGACACATAATTGATGTATTTTTTTTATGTACATTATAATGTATTCAACAAAACACAAATTTAGGTGTTCTATGGAACGTATCCTCGCAGAAAAATCTATCAACATCACCGAGTTAAGAAAAAACCCGGCGAAATACTTCATTGACGAGCCTGTCGCTGTGCTGTCGAACAACCGTCCCGCTGGCTACATGGTCAGTGCCAAGGTGTTTGAAGCGCTAATTGATCTATTAGAAGAAAAACAGGGCAGGGTTCATACCGTAGCGCGTTTCAGGCCAACGGCTGAGCGTTTAAGTGATATTGCGGATAGTGGGAAGAAACTGCTGCAAAATGCCTCTGGCAAGGATTTAACTGAGTTCACGGAATGAGCATCAGAGTATTCAAGTCAGCACTGATTAGCCAACAATTAAGTCAGCAAGAGCTTGATGATTTGGTGGCAGATTTTCTTTGTTATAAAAAAGACGGTATGTTGCCCGATACATTGGGTCGTGATGCATTCTATGATGATGACCGCACCTATCCTTTGGTAAAAGAAGAGCAAGTGGCCCACATTGATCTTGCCGATGCGGATGCCCCATTTCCTAAGTTTTTACGTCAGTTCAAACGAACCAGCGATCAGGCCCATCTGGTTTACTACCAAGGTGCCATTGATCCCGATGCCTACCTACTGATTATCATCCTGAAACCCGAAGCGCATAAAATGGCACGCAACAATAACCATATGCATAAGATTGGAAAAATAGCTGAAGCGTTCAGGATGAAATATTGAGGGGCAGCCGGATCCGCTATTGCCCCAAGTGGATAAGCGGTTTTATGTATTGTCGTTTATCGGCGGGGTTGGTCGCGAAGTTGCTTAAACACTAGGCACTGATAAAACAGCCACCAGAAAGTCGATAATATTGTGTATAAATCTTGTCCATAAGGGACATAGGTAACCTTTACTCAATCAGTAAACCACATCTTGCGGTAAGTGAATAACCTGGCAGCAGAGTTGACCAATAGCCATTAAACGATCATCATTACCCGTTGTCTGAGTGTTGTAACGCAATAGAGTCAAGTCTTTATGCGCTACAGGGGTTTGCTTAAAACGCATAAGAGTCGATATGAAGCGTTCACAAAGTTTCCAACTTTCCTTGCTACATCCACGCTATTGGCTGACTTGGTTTGGCCTTTGGGTGCTGTTTCTGCTGGTTCAACTCCCCTATCCGTTAATGCATAAACTCGGCATGTGGATGGGGCGCACCTCAATGCGTTTTCTGAAGCGTCGTGTAACAATCACCCGCCGTAATCTGGAATTATGCTTTCCTGATATGGATAGCGCACAACGTGAACGGCAAATTATTGGTAACTTTGAATCTCTTGGTATGGGATTACTGGAAACCGGCATGGCCTGGTTCTGGCCAGATAAACGCGTTAAGCGCTGGTTCAGCGTTTCAGGTCTTGAACACTTGAATCAGGCACAGCAGGGTGGTCGTGGTGCGCTGATGATTGGCGTACATTTTATGTCTCTAGAGCTTGGTGGCCGGGCGATGGGGTTATGTCAGCCGATGATGGCGATGTATCGCCCACACAATAACAAAGCCATGGAGTGGGCGCAGACCAAAGGCCGCTTGCGTTCCAACAAGTCGATGTTAGATCGTAAGGATCTGCGGGGCATGGTGCAATGCTTGAAAAGTGGTGAAGCAGTATGGTTTGCCCCTGATCAGGATTATGGCCCGCGCGGCAGTGTATTTGCCCCACTGTTTGCCGTGGAGCAGGCAGCCACCACCAATGGCACCTTTATGCTGGTGCGTATGGCTAAACCGGCACTGGTACCAGTTGTTTTGATTCGTCGCCCCAATGCTTTAGGTTATGACCTGCTTATTCAACCTGAACTGGAAGGCTACCCACTCACTGATGATGTGGCGGCGGCAACGTATATGAATAAAGTGGTAGAAAAGGAGATTATGCGAGCCCCAGAACAATATTTGTGGCTGCACCGCCGTTTCAAAACCCGCCCAGCAGGTTCACCTTCTCTCTATTAAATCATCGTTTGCTGGGCATGAGAGACAACATCATTGCCCATCATTCCAATGACCAGAGGGGCCAGCAGCGTCCCTTTGTCTACAGCCCCGACTTTAATTGCCCACCAGCACCACTTGAACGCCGCTTCTACGCAACCCTTCAAGGCTTTCTGGCGCAATCTCACTGTCGGTGATCACCATATGGATACGTTGGGTATCAATGATTTTATGCAGGCTGGAACGATTAAACTTGCTGGAGTCGGTGACGACGATGATACGTTCTGCCACTTCACACATACGACGATTGATACGCGCTTCATCTTCGTTGTGAGTGCTCACTCCACGTTCCAGATCGATGGCATCAACCCCTAAAAATAACATATCGAAATGGTAGTTCTGTAAAGACTGGTCGGCCTGTTCGCCATAAAATGACTGGGATTGACGGCGCAAATGCCCCCCTGTCATTAACAGTTCAACCCCCTTGGCTTCCAGCAATGCATTAGCAACGTTCATGCCATTGGTCATGACGATCACTTCTTGATGCTGGCGCATAAGGCGAGCGATCTCATAGGTGGTGGTGCCAGAGTCGAGTATCACGCGGTGACCCGGTTTAATCAGGTCTGCGGCGACACGGGCGATACTCCGTTTCAGTGAAGTATTCAGGGTGCTTTTATCCTCTACTGAAGGCTCTGATGCCGGATTCAATGGTTCACATACCAGAGCACCACCATAGGCACGTACTGCGATCCCCTGTTTTTCCAGAAAGGCCAGGTCGTTACGGATCGTCACTGTGGAAACAGAGAAATAAGCTGATAAATCATTAACCTGAACGCTACCTTGTTGGCGTAAACGTTGAATGATCTGCTCGCGCCTTTCACTGGTACCAATGATGCGTTTATCTGGGACAGGTTCGCTGTTGTTCATCTTCATAAAGTCCTTTTTTTCATTTCTCTTCATTTCGTTTCTCTATTAATACCTTTCTTTTAGTGGAAAGCAAGCCAAGCAGAAGCAGATACTTTCAACTTCTTTACTTTTTACCTTTCGTTGTGTATCTTTTGTGAAACGGATCTCAATTTCACTGTCTTTCTATTTATTTTTATTTATCGATAAAGCACTATCCGGCGACACAAATCGAAAGACAAAGCACGAATAAACTCATGCGGAGAAGAAAGTGAAACATTTAACCGAGTTTGTGGCCAATCATAAGCAAGACCCTCGTTACGGCATTTTTGCAGTCTGTTCCGCTCATCCATTAGTGCTCGAAGCTGCGATACAACATGCTAAGGTCACTGACTCCCTATTGCTGATTGAAGCTACTTCAAACCAGGTTGATCAATATGGTGGCTATACCGGAATGACGCCCGCTGATTTTTGCCATTTCGTTCAACAACTGGCAGATAAACAGCATTTCCCTGTCGAACGGTTGATCCTGGGTGGAGACCATCTCGGCCCCAACCGCTGGCAGCAGCAAAACGCCAGTGACGCCATGGCCAAGGCCGAGGTGCTGATCCAGAGCTATGTCACCGCCGGGTTCAAAAAAATCCATCTCGATTGCAGCATGTCCTGCGCTGATGACCCGGTGCCGTTAACCGACGCCATTGTTGCCGAACGCGCTGCCAGGTTAGCGGCAATTGCCGAACAAACCTGTATTGAGCAGTTTGGCGAGTCTGACCTGGTGTACATCATTGGTACCGAAGTTCCGGTGCCGGGTGGGGCCCATGAAACCTTGAGTACCTTGGCGGTGACGACACCACAAGCAGCAAGCGCCACGCTGGAAGCCCATCACCATGCCTTTGAACAACAGGGGCTCAATGATTTATGGCCACGTATTATAGGGCTAGTGGTACAACCAGGTGTTGAGTTTGATCATACACAGGTGATTGATTTTCAGCCACAGAACGCACTGGCGTTGAGCCAGATGATTGAGTCCTCAAGTACCATGGTGTTTGAAGCACACTCCACCGATTACCAAACCCCACTTGCCTTGCAACAACTGGTGCAACACCACTTTGCGATTCTGAAAGTGGGGCCAGCACTCACTTTTGCACTACGCGAAGCGCTGTTCTCACTGGCAGCGATCGAACAGGAACTGCGCCCGGCTCATCAATGCTCAGGTCTGCGTGATGTTTTAGAACATGTAATGCTGGAGCACCCTCAATACTGGCATCAGCACTATCACGGTGACCAGGGCACGTTACGTCTGGCTCGGAACTACAGCTACTCTGACCGCGTACGTTACTACTGGCCTGATCAGGATATTGAAGGAGCTTATACCCGGCTGATCAACAACCTGGCAAATGAGGCTATCCCGCTACCACTGATTAGCCAGTACCTGCCATTGCAGTATGCAAGGGTTCGTGAGGGGCTGCTTAGCCCAACGCCACATGAGCTGATTATCGATCATATTCAGGATGTGCTGCGCCAGTATCAAGCTGCCTGTATGAGTAACTAAGCATAGATTTAACACAATGATAATAAGGAAAAAAGATGCCAAACATTGTATTAAGCCGTATTGATGAGCGCCTGATCCATGGTCAGGTGGGGGTGCAGTGGGTCGGGTTTGCCGGGGCTAATCTGGTGCTCGTCGCCAACGATGAGGTTGCGGAAGATAGCGTGCAGCAAAACCTGATGGAGATGGTGCTTGCCGAAGGGATTGCCGTGCGTTTCTGGTCGCTGCAGAAGGTAATTGACAACATTCATCGTGCCGCCGACCGCCAGAAAATTTTGCTGGTGTGTAAAAACCCCCAAGATTTCCTCACGTTGGTCAACGGCAATGTGCCGATACCACGTATCAACGTCGGCAATATGCACTACGCCGACGGCAAACAGCAAATCGCCAAAACCGTTTCGGTAGATGAGCAGGACATTGCTGCGTTCAACGGCCTGAAAGAGGCTGGCGTAGGGTGTTTTGTCCAGGGCGTTCCCACTGAGCCGGCTCAGGATCTTTACAAACTTCTCTGAGGTATCTGTTATGGAAATCAGCTTATTACAAGCAGTAGCGCTAGGTGTTCTGGCCTTTATTGCCGGCTTGGATATGTTCAATGGTTTGACGCATATGCACCGTCCGGTGGTCTTGGGGCCCTTGGTTGGCCTGATTTTGGGGGACTTGCATACCGGTATTCTGACCGGGGGAACCTTGGAACTGGTGTGGATGGGGCTAGCACCGCTGGCGGGTGCACAACCGCCGAACGTGATTATCGGCACCATTGTGGGTACCGCCTTTGCCATCACCACTGGGGTAAAACCGGAAGTTGCCGTCGGGGTGGCGGTGCCATTTGCGGTTGCCGTACAGATGGGCATTACCTTCCTGTTCTCTATTATGTCGGGGGTGATGTCACGGGCTGATCGCATGGCGGCCAGTGCCGATACCAAAGGGATTGAGCGCATCAACTACTTGGCGCTCTTGGCGCTGGGTATTTTTTACTTCCTGTGCGCCTTTATGCCGATTTACTTCGGTGCTGAACACGCCAAGACGGCAATTGACGTACTGCCGGAACGCCTGATCGAAGGCCTCGGTGTTGCAGGTGGCATCATGCCAGCCATTGGTTTTGCCGTACTGCTGAAGATCATGATGAAAAATGCCTATATCCCCTATTTCATTCTCGGCTTTGTCGGGGCTGCCTGGCTGAATTTGCCAGTGCTGGCGATTGCCGCTGCGGCACTTGCCATGGCTCTGATGGAGTTAATGCGTAAGGACTCGGCTCCCGCGCAACCTTCCCGTATTCAGAAAGAGGAATTCGAAGATGGTATCTAATACTCAAACTTTGTCACAAGTCAGCGAACAACAATCCCTGAACAGTGGCGGTAAAGACGATATCTATGAAGATCAAACCATTGGCGTGGAATTAACCAAGCAGGATATCAACCGTGTCGCTTGGCGTTCCATGTTGTTGCAGGCCTCGTTCAACTATGAACGTATGCAGGCTTGCGGCTGGCTGTATGGCTTGCTTCCGGCGCTGAAAAAGATCCATACCAACCAACGTGACCTGGCTCGGTCCATGAAAGGCCACATGGGGTTCTTCAATACCCACCCATTCCTGGTCACCTTCGTGATTGGCATTATCCTGGCGATGGAGCGTTCCAAGCAGGATGTGAACAGTATCCAGAGTACCAAAATTGCTGTAGGGGCACCCCTTGGTGGGATTGGTGACGCCATGTTCTGGCTTACCCTGCTGCCAATTTGTGGCGGTATTGGTGCCAGCCTGGCACTGCAAGGTTCAATCCTTGGTGCGGTGGTGTTCTTGGTGATGTTTAACGTTGTCCATCTCGGGTTGCGTTTCGGCCTTGCTCATTATGCATATCGCAAAGGGGTGGCGGCGATCCCGCTGATTAAAGCCAACACCCGGAAAGTGGGTCACGCTGCCTCCATCATCGGGATGACGGTGATTGGCGCGCTGGTAGCCACTTATGTGCGTCTGTCCACCACGCTGGAAATTAAAGCTGGGGATGCCGTCGTGAAACTGCAGGCTGATGTAATCGACAAGCTGATGCCCGCCTTTTTGCCACTGGTCTACACCCTGATGATGTACGCCCTGGTGCGTCGTGGTTGGAGTCCGCTACGTCTGATTGCCATCACGGTGCTGTTGGCGATTGTCGGAAAGTTTGCCCACTTTCTGTAATGCCCTGAAAAAATAGGAGAGAAGATGTTAAGTATTATTTTGAGCGGTCACGGCGGGTTTGCCAGTGGCTTGGAAAAGGCGATGAATCAGATCCTCGGTGAGCAGCCACAGATTATCGCCATCGATTTTCCAGAAAGCTCAACCACGGCACTGCTGACCCGCCAGTTTGAAGAGGCACTAGCCCAGCTTGATGAGAGCGATGGAGTGATCTTTTTAACTGATTTACTGGGCGGTACCCCGTTCCGTGTGGCTTCAACCCTGGCGATGCAGAAACCTGGGCGTGAAGTGCTGACTGGCATCAATCTACAACTGTTGTTAGAGATGGCGCTGGAGCGAGATGGATTGAGCAGTAAAGCGTTTCGTGAGATGGCACTGGAGTGTGGGCACCGTGGTTTAACCAGCCTGGTGGATGAAATGGCTCGCCAACGTACAGCAGAAACGGTCGAAGAGGGGATATGAGTGTGCTGCTGCGAGCCAGAAGAGTCCTGACTGATCACGGCTGGTTGGACGACCATCAACTGCGTATCGAAGGCGGTATTATTACCACCATTGAGCCCATCCCCATCAATGTCACGCGGCGGGATGCCGAGTTGTTGTGTCCCGCTTATATCGATCTTCACGTGCATGGGGGCGCAGGTCTTGATGTCATGGATGATAAGCCCGGTGTACTGGATAAACTGGCGTTACACAAAGCGAGTGAAGGTGTCGGTTATTGGTTACCAACCACAGTAACCGCACCATTGGTAGAGATAGAAAACATACTGCGACGTATTGCTCATTATCGGCACAGCGATAATGCCGGTGCGGTGATATTGGGCAGCTATCTTGAAGGGCCTTACTTCACACCGCACAACCGGGGAGCTCATCCAGCGGAGTTATTTCGTGAACTGGATATCACCGAACTGGATCGGTTAATTGATATTTCACATAACACCTTACGAGTGGTCGCCTTGGCGGCAGAAAAACCGGGGGCGCTGGCGGCAATCAAACACCTGAAAAGCCGTGGTGTTCGCGTCATGCTTGGCCATAGCGCGGCCACTTATGACCAAACCATGAGTGCCTTTGCTGCTGGCGCCGACGGACTGGTGCACTGCTTTAATGGCATGAGTGGCCTGCACCACCGTGACCCCGGCATGGTGGGGGCGGGTTTGACTGACAAACAGGCCTGGTTGGAGCTGATTGCCGATGGTCATCATCTTCATCCGGCAGTGATGGACATCACCTGCCGCTGTGCCAAAAACCGCATTATCTTGATTACCGATGCGATGCGTGCCGCCGGAATGCCAGATGGTGATTACGCTATCTGTGGTTATCAAGTCACGATGCGTGATGGTGTGGTGCGAACCGCTTCCGGTAGTTTGGCAGGCAGTACCTTGGCGCTGGATGCTGCCGTGCGCAATCTGGTCGATCAGGCGGGTGTGTCGGCAGAAGATGCCATTCGCATGGCTTCGCTACATCCAGCCCGCCTATTGGGCCTGGATGACCGGATAGGTTCGATCTCTCCCGGCAAGCATGCCAGCGTGATAGCCCTTGATAGTCGGCTTCGGTTGCAAAATATTTGGCTTAATGGCGTGGCCGTTCCCCTTTAGTACTTTCGTTTGCTCCATGCTGTTCGGTGACATGCTGTTGCATGGGGCTTTCTTTTTGTTTTCTAATCATGATTTTGTTGATGTCTTAATAACAGGTCAGTGAAAAAGAAAGATAACGGAGCTGTTAATTTATCTTTGTGTTTTGTTTTCTTTCTTTTTGTGGTTGATCTTGCATTTCGTTTTGTGTAGCTTCTAGGGGTGTACTCAGTGAATCAAACAAAACGAAATGAAAGATGATTGCACTTTGCGATGATTACACTTTGCTTCGTGCTACCCCATTGAATATGCCTGACTAAGGACCGACTGATGAGTAAAACCTACGCAGCTAACACCTCGAGCTGGACCGAAAAAGAGATCCGTCAACAACCCGCGTGTTGGTTACAATCGTTAAAAAATATCGACAGTTTACGTGGTGCTATCGATGCTTTCCTGGCGCCGCTGTTGCAGAATCAGGCACTGAAAATTGTGCTGACGGGCGCCGGAACCTCGGCGTTTATCGGTGATATGATAGCCCCTTGGTTGGCCCGTCATACTGGTAACAACGTGGTTGCGATACCCACGACGGACTTGGTGAGCAACCCTGCCGATTATCTGTACGCTGACCAACCTACATTGCTGGTCTCTTTCGCCCGTTCAGGGAACAGCCCTGAAAGCGTTGCCGCCGTCGAGCTGGCTAACCAGATTGTGCGCAACTGTCACCATCTGGTGATTACCTGCAACGAAGCGGGAAGCCTGTATCAAAGCGCCACTGAAAGTGATAATGCATTGGCGTTACTGATGCCAGCCCAAACTCATGATCGTGGCTTCGCCATGACCAGCAGTATCACTACCATGATGGTGAGCTGTTTGGCGGTATTTGCCGCTGATGTGATCAATAGCCGCACTTTCAACGATGTTGCGGCGCGTAGTGAACAGATTATCGATTCCCAAGGGGATTTCAGTGAGATGATATTTGGCGATCTGCCATTTAAACGTATCGTCTACCTGGGGAGTGGTGGCCTACAGGGGGTCGCACGCGAAGCGGCACTGAAGGTGCTGGAGTTGACCGCCGGTAAACTGGCTGCATTTTACGATTCACCTACGGGCTTTCGGCATGGTCCTAAATCATTGGTTGACAAGGAAACACTGGTCGTGGTGTTGGTGTCCAACCATCCTTATACCCGTCAGTATGACCTGGATTTGCTGGCGGAATTGCGCCGTGAGCAACAGGCGATGCGTGTAGTGGCGATTTCTGCTACCACCAGCCCGGAAATTGACGCTGGCCCCTCTATTCTATTGCCTGCATCCCGCGATTTTCTCGACATTGAGCAGGCATTCTGCTTCCTGATCTATGCCCAAATCTTTGCACTGACCGAATCCATTAAAGCGGGGATTACCCCGGATACCCCTTCCGCCAGCGGTACGGTAAACCGTGTGGTGCAAGGTGTAGTTATTCATCCCTGGAAAGGCTAAGAGGATCATCCCATGAGCATTATTTCTACCAAATATCTGCTGCAAGACGCTCAGGCCAGAGGTTATGCGGTGCCTGCGTTCAATATTCACAATGCGGAAACCATCCAGGCAATTCTCGATGTCTGCCAAGAGATGCAATCACCGGTGATCTTGGCGGGCACGCCGGGTACCTTCAAACATATTGCGTTTAGTGAAATTTACGCACTGTGTGAAGCCTACTCGGAAAGCTACGATATGCCGCTGGCGCTGCACCTTGACCACCACGAATCTTTGGCTGATATCAGCAATAAAGTTAAGGCGGGCGTTCGTAGTGCGATGATTGATGGCAGCCACTTTCCATTTGCTGAGAACGTTAATCTGGTGAGTTCGGTTGTGGAGTTTTGCCATCGTTATGATTGCAGTGTTGAAGCTGAATTAGGCCGCTTGGGTGGGGTGGAAGACGATATGAGCGTTGACGCCGAAAGTACGTTTTTGACTGACCCGCAAGAAGCCAGCCGCTTTGTCACTTTAACCGGTGTTGATAGCTTGGCTGTAGCGATTGGCACCGCCCATGGCCTTTACACCCAACGCTTGAATATTGACTTTAAACGTCTGGCGGAAATTCGTGAAATGGTCTCTATTCCGTTGGTGCTTCATGGTGCTAGTGATGTCCCTGACGCCTTGGTGCGACGTGCGATTCAACTGGGAGTTTGTAAGGTTAATGTGGCTACTGAACTCAAAATTGCTTTCGCTGGCGCAGTGAAAGCGTGGTTTATCGATAACCCGCAAGGCAATGATCCACGCTATTACATGCGTGTTGGGATGGATGCGATGAAAGAGGTGGTTCGTAGCAAAATCACAGTTTGTGGTTCGGCTGACAAGCTGGTTCGGCAAACTGCCAATGCCTCTTGAGTATTCACTGCCATTGATTGATGGATGAAGCAGGTCTTCATTTGGGCATAACCAGAACAACATAATCAGAAGCAAGAAGAAAAAAGGATCCTTTGATGAAACCAGTGATAAAAAGCGTGTTATTGCTGCTGCTTGCCAGCAATGTCTCTTTAGCTACACAGTACCCACTGAATAACAATAATATCGCCATTTTGTTTGATGACAGTAACGCTGCGGTGTCGGTAACGGATACCGTGTCCCGTCATAAACTGGCGCCGAAGGAGCTCTTTTTTCTTACCCTGCCTAATGATCAAGTGATCCATGCCGCTGACTTTAAGATCAAAAAGGTTCATCTGAAGGAGGATGCCATTCAGGTAGACTTTGACCATCCCGATTTTGCTGTCAGCGTGGTGTTAAATGTTCTGAAAGGGAAATATGCCAGTATCGACTATACCTTGCAGGCCAAAGGTCAACCCCGTGATGTGGCAAAAATTACCTTCTTTCCCACCAAGGGGCAGTCACAAGCACCTTATGTTGATGGGGCAATTAACAGTTCCCCCATTATTGCCGACAGCTTTTTTATGATGCCGAGCAAGCCTATCGTCAATACTTTTGCCTATGAAGCCACCACGAATTTTAACGTTGAATTAAAAACCCCCATCAAACCCGATGCGCCCGTCAGTTATACCCTCTACTTCGGCACTTTCGAGGAGCAAAACCAACTACGCCGTAGTGTGAATCAGTTCATTAATGCTATGCGTCCTCGTCCGTACCAACCTTATCTGCACTACAACAGTTGGATGGATATTGGCTTTTTTACCCCCTATACCGAGCAAGATGTGCTTAGCCGAATAGAGAGTTATGGCGATGAGTTGATCAAAAAGCGGGGTGTAAAACTGGATGGTTTTCTGCTGGATGATGGTTGGGATGACCTGACGGGTAAGTGGTTATTTGGCCCGGCGTTTAAACAGGGTTTTGGGGCGATAAAAGCGAAAGCAGATGATTGGCACACCTCGGTTGGCTTGTGGCTTTCACCTTGGGGTGGCTATAACAAACCGCTTGATGTGCGGGTTTCCCATGCTAAAGAGAATGGTTTTGAAACCGTTGATGGCAAGTTTGCCCTCTCTGGGCCGAATTATTTCCATAACTTCAACCAGCAGATAGGTAACCTCATCAAAGATGAGCATATTACCTCATTTAAGCTGGACGGTATGGGTAATGCCAATTCCTATATTCCAGGCAGTCAATTTGCTTCCGACTTTGATGCTTCTATCGAGCTGATTAAAAACATGCGGGAGGTAAATAAAGACCTGTTTATCAACCTGACAACCGGCACCAATGCCAGCCCCTCGTGGTTGTTTTACGCGGATTCAATTTGGCGTCAGGGGGATGATATCAACCTGTATGGTCAAGGCTCAGCGGTACAGCAATGGATCACCTACCGTGATGCTGAAACTTACCGCTCTATTGTGCAAAAAGGCCCTCTTTTCCCGCTTAATTCACTGATGTATCACGGCATTGTCAGTGCGGAAAACGCCTACTATGGTTTAGAGAAAGTCCAAACTGACCATGATTTTGCAGACCAGGTGTGGAGCTACTTTGCCACAGGAACCCAGTTGCAGGAGATGTATATCACGCCATCCATGCTCAACAGCGTCAAATGGGATACGTTGGCCACAGCAGCGAAATGGTCGCGGGCTAACAGCGATGTGTTGGTGGATACCCACTGGATAGGTGGCAACCCGACTTTGTTGGAGCCATACGGTTGGGCATCATGGAGTAACAAAAAGGCGATCTTTGGTCTGCGTAATCCATCCGATAAGGAACAGGTCTACTATCTGGATCTCACCAAGAGTTTTGAAATACCGCAAGGGGAAACCAGCCGTTTCATGTTAAAAACGGTCTACGGTAGCAATGTGACACTCCCTACCAATTACATTAAACCGGTAGTGGTGACACTGAAACCACTGGAAATACTGGTTATCGAGGCTCGTCCAGTAAAATAAGCCGGAAATGCAGTAGGCCGTGAGGTAGCTTGGCCTTCTAACTAGCAAACCGTACCGACGCCCATGGCCCTTATTTGGCCGTGGGCGTTTTCATATTTGCTATCCCATCCCCACCCACTTGTACCACCATGGCTAGCAAAAGGATTCTCTTACCCCGAAAAAAGAGTGGTTAGAATTCAATCACTAGTGGTGGTATTTCATAAAAAATACTTAGGTATTGGGTTAATTTTGATAAGACTCGCAATATCATTAAGTAATCTGATTGATAATCAGTGCTACTGAGTATTTTTTTACCGCTAACTGGATCGGGGTGATGTGCGGACATTGGCGGTGATGCAAATGGTATTGGCAAAAATAAGGAGTTTGAAATGCACATGTTAGACGACAGGCACAAAGCCATGCTGGCAAGGCAACTCCCGAACAAAGCGGTAGCGCTGGTGCTGGCAGGAGGACGAGGTACCCGGCTTAAAGACCTGACGTCAGTTCGGGCTAAGCCTGCGGTACATTTTGGGGGAAAATACCGCATTATTGATTTTGCTCTTTCCAACTGTCTCAACTCGGGTATGCGCCGTATTGGTGTGATTACGCAATATCAATCTCACACCTTGTTGCAACATATTCAGCATGGCTGGTCATTTCTCAATGGAGAGATGAATGAGTTTGTTGACTTGTTACCGGCTCAACAGCGGGCAGGGATTGATCACTGGTACAGCGGTACCGCTGACGCTATTTTTCAGAATCTGGATATTGTCCGGCGTTATCGTGCTGAGTACATCGTGGTTTTAGCGGGTGATCATATTTACAAGATGGATTACTCGCGCATGTTACTGGAGCACGTATTGAGTGAAGCCCCTTGTACTGTTGCTTGCCTTGAGGTCTCCAAGCAGGATGCAACCGCCTTTGGGGTGATGGAAGTAGCTGAAGATTTGCGGGTAAAAGCATTCTGGGAGAAACCCGAAGTGCCGCCAACACTACCGGGTAAACCGGACCGCAGCCTGGCCAGTATGGGGATCTACATATTTAACGCGGATTTTCTTTTCCAACTATTGGAAAATGATCATCTCGATAACGACAGCAGTCATGATTTCGGCAAGGATATTTTGCCGAGGATCACGGCCAAAGGTCAGGTCTGGGCACATCCTTTCTCACTCTCCTG
This sequence comes from Serratia sp. HNCC26DJ244, assembly GCF_057180565.1. Classification (NCBI taxonomy): domain Bacteria; kingdom Pseudomonadati; phylum Pseudomonadota; class Gammaproteobacteria; order Enterobacterales; family Yersiniaceae; genus Serratia; species Serratia sp. HNCC26DJ244. The sequence continues at coordinate 55,170 of NZ_JBXUGO010000001.1, forward strand.
TGTCTCTTCAGCCCCTGGCGCACCTGATTATTGGCGTGATGTCGGCACCTTGGATTCCTACTGGCGCGCGAATCTGGACCAAGCGGTAGTGACCCCTGAACTGGATATGTATGACCGCAACTGGCCAATACGCACTTATGCCGAACCCTTGCCGCCTGCCAAGTTTGTGCAAGACCACTCTGGAAGTTATGGCATGACGATGAATACGCTGGTTTCCGGAGGTTGTATTATTTCCGGTTCAACCGTGGTGAATTCGGTCTTGTTCTCGCGGGTTAGGGTTAACTCGTTCTGCTCACTGGATTCTTGTGTCCTGTTGCCGGATGTTAATGTCGGGCGCTCTTGCCGGTTACGTCGCTGTGTTATTGACAGGGCGAGCCAGATCCCAGAAGGAATGGTGATCGGTGAAAATGCCGAGGAGGATAGCCGCCGATTTTATCGTTCTGAAAACGGCATTGTGCTGGTAACGAAAGAGATGTTGGCAAAGTTACAATAACCGAATAGCGATCCCCAACCAACGCATTCTGTAATAAGGGCAGACTCACCGGTCTGCCCCGCTATTTCGCTCGGTAAGTGCGGTTAGAATGCAGAGAGTAACTCGTTAAATAATGATTTCTCTGCGGTGACAATATCGGTACGCCGTTTATCATCGATCAGCCAGTTCAAACCCGCTTCGGATAAATCGATAGCGGTACCGTCCGGCGAAATGACTTTACCAGCAAAAATCATCTGCTGATTCAAATGAGCAATACTCCCTACCCGGGTATAGTCGGCGATAAAGCTTTGTTCAATCACCGCACCCTGTTCCAATAGGCAACCTGCACCAATAATCGTCGGCCCTTTAATGGTCACACCGGGTTGTATTTCGGTACTGCTGCCAATATAGACCGGTCCTTCAATATCCAGGGTGGAAAAATCAGCGTTAACATTTAAACCACACCAGATTTGCGGCGCGATTTGGATCCCCGGCATCGGATAATCAGGCAATTCCTGATTAAGGATCATCCGGTTAACGTGCCAGAAATCCTGCAACGAGCCAATGTCAACCCATTGGAATGGCAAAGAGATACCGTAGAAAGGAACCCCCATTTCAGCCAGTTTAGGGAACAACTGACTACCGATATCGTATTCAACACCATCAGGAATATAGTCAAAGATCTCAGGCTCAAAAACATAAATGCCGGTATTGGCGTTATTTGACAACGCATCTTGTGCTTTAGGCTTTTCCTGAAACTTATTAACGCGCCCTTGCTCATCGGTGACCACAATACCGTATTTACTGACCTGATCGACAGGAACTGGGCGCATAATCAGCGTCGCAACGCTTTTTCTGGCACGGTGGAAAGCCAACACCTTATCGAAATCCACATCAATTAATGCATCGCCACACACCACGACAAACGTATCATCAAAAAAGCCTGAAAAATTCTGGATGTGCTTCATGCCACCCGCTGAACCCAGCACATTATCGACAAAGGTATTGCCTTTCATCACCCCTTCATAGGAGTAGCCCATTTCCACGCCCCAGGCATGACCATCGCGGAAATAATTTTCTATATCACCAGACAGATAGCTGGTATTGACCATTAACTGATTAAAGCCATGCTTTTTTAAATGCTCAACAATGGATTCCATAATCGGTTTGCGAATTAATGGGATCATCGGTTTGGGCAGCACAGTGGTCAATGGTCTGGCTCTGGTTCCTTTTCCTGCGGCAAGGATCATGGCTTTCATAATGAGTCTTCCTTTAGTATTAATCTACTGCTGGGACATTTGTTGTAATGTAGTCTGCTGATCAACTCCGATAGTAAATATCTTATCCATCCGGGTTAATTTGAACATGCCTTGAATATTACTGTTCAATGAGCAAATGGCGAGTTGACCCTTACCCTGCAAGGTTTTCAATAGAGAGACCAATGCCCCTAAGCAACTACTATCAATAAAATCGACCTGACTAAAATCGAGTAAAATACGATTGCTCCCCTGTACGATCATGGCTTGTATCTCTTCTTTAAATTGCATTGACAGGGAGGCATCTAGTCGCCGGCTCAAGGGCGAGACCACCAAGACATTGCCAACTGACTGAGTTTCAAAATTCATTTTTTTATCCTTACTGTGCTGTTGGTGGGGAGGAACAGCGATTGTTCTACGTTCTGCAATTTCAAGTATCGTTTTAATGACTTGGGTATAAGCGTAGCACAGGGTTTCCGCCTTTCAATTGAACACCATGTAGCGGGTACTCACTCACCTTAACCAGACAACCGTGGGGGGATTTAACCCTCCAGCTTATTGATGGTCATACTGGCATTGCGCACCAGCGGTTTGGCAAGTTCTTTACGCCGTTGCATCAAGGCCAGGAAGATTAAATCGGTCAGCGTATTCTGCGCTGTCCGGGAAGAGATAGAAGAACTGCGCCACTCATTTTCATCTGAGACACTTTCCAGCACATAATTGGCTATCTTGGCTAACGAAGTCGATGGGTCACCGGTGATAACGATGACCTTTGCCCCTTTCTCTTTTGCCATGGTGGCGGCGAGGCGCATTTCTTTTCTTTTACCACTGAACGACAGAACAATTTGTACATCTTTTGGCGTCAGGGCCTGGGCCGTGGCAAGTTGCACATGAAGGTCGGCTTCTGCAAGGCTGAGAATACCTATCTTCTGCAATTTGTAACTGAGATCTTTTGCTGTCAGCCCTGACCCCCAAATCCCGACAATCTGTACACGATTAGCGTTATTGATAACATCGATAACTTTATGAAAAACAGAGAAATTAATTCTTTTGGTGGTTTCCAGGATAGCCATGGTTTTTTCATGGGCGAGTTTTTGCGCCATCACCATCAGTGAATCTTCCGATGAGATGGTGTTATGCAAAGCCTGGTGTGGATAAGATTTGAAGAGGTTATTTCTACCCAGTTCTTCACTGATGGCAATCTTCAGTGCCGGGAAGCCCTTCATGCCGATTTTTTGGCTGAATTTTACGATGGCAGACTGGCTGACTCCGGCTGCTTCAGCAAAGCGAGAAGAAGAGATATTCAGTATCGATTCAGGGTTATCTAAAATATATTTTGCAATTTTTTTTTGATTTTCAGCAAGTTCTGGTAATAACCAGGTGATTTGGGTTAGCACGGACATTGAAAATACTCCCCTGTGTGTATAAACACTTTAATTTATGCAAGTTGCCGCTATAGACTGCGTGCAGTGAAAGTTTGGAAAAATCGGGTATAGATTATTCCTATATTGACTATAACTATTCCATTTATATAGTTAACTGAATTTACTTGGAATGTTATTTTTGTCACTCTTTATACCCCCATTTATATTAGCAATTTATTCCTTACGTCTGGCTAAAAAGGAATCGATTTACCGTGACCTCCATCACATTTTAAGAATAAATAATTCCTTACCATGGCGGAAAACCGACACAGATGGAAGCACCATGAAGATTAATTTAAGCAAGATGATGACAGAAAGCCGCAACCCAGCCAGCGCTGAAATTGATACCCTGCCGACGCTCGATATGTTGGCGGTGATCAACAAAGAGGATCAAAAAGTTCCTCTTGCAGTGGAAGCGGTATTGCCAGAGGTTGCTAAAGTAGTTGATCGGGTGGTGGACGCTTTCGCTAACGGTGGCAGACTGATTTACTGTGGAGCTGGCACCTCAGGGCGCTTGGGGATTCTGGATGCGAGTGAATGCCCACCAACCTATGGCACGCCACGTGAGCTGGTTATCGGCCTGATTGCTGGTGGTCATACGGCCATTTTGCAAGCCGTTGAGAATGCGGAAGACAACCCGGAATTGGGCAAGCAGGATTTATGCAATCTTGATTTCAATGCCCGTGACGTATTGGTTGGCATTGCAGCGAGTGGCCGTACACCCTATGTGTTAGGGGCAATGGCTTATGCTCGTAGTGTTGGCGCCACCGTTGTTGCTATTTCCTGTAATCAAAACAGTGAAATGAGCAAAGCAGCCGATATCGCGATTGAACCCGTGGTTGGCCCGGAAGTGGTCACCGGCTCCTCACGCATGAAAGCGGGAACGGCTCAGAAGTTGATCCTTAATATGATCACTACGGGTGCGATGATCCGTAGTGGCAAAGTATATAGTAACTTGATGGTTGATGTTGAAGCCACTAACGCCAAGCTGGTTCAACGCCAGGTCAACATTGTGGTTGAAGCCACGGAGTGTAGCCCTGAAGAGGCTGAAAAAGCACTCAATGAATGCCATCGCCACTGTAAAACTGCGATTGTGATGGTCCTTGGTGGGCTATCTGCGCAACAAGCAGGGGAGATGCTGAGTAAAAACAAAGGGTTTATTCGTAAAACGCTGCAAGGGATACAGGCATAACATGGCTAAAATAACCGTTTCTATGATAGAGCAGATTTTACACTTGACGGGGGGCAGTAAAAATATCGTTATCTGCGGTAACTGCATGACCAGACTGCGTCTAACGTTAAAAGATCGTGAGTATATCCAGCTAGAGGAACTCAAAAAAATACCCGGAGTGATGGGGGTAGTGAATGGTGATGACCAATTGCAGATCATCCTCGGCCCGGGTAAAGCGCAGACCGCAAGTGAGATGATGAATGCCCTGCTGGCGGATGCACCACAGCAAGCGTCTGACAGTGAGCCACAGCTTGACTTACAAGCGCTGGCCAGTCAGAAAAAGCAGCAGATGAAGTCTAAGCAAAATAGCGCAGTACATAATTTCCTGACCAAATTTGCCACTATCTTTACACCACTGATCCCGGGGTTTATCGCCGCAGGCCTGTTACTGGGGATCTCCACACTGTTACAGCAAACGTTGGTGGTAGAGGGAGTCGCCCCAGCAGCCTGGTTAAAAGGGCTGATGGCTTACATGAAGGTGTTTAGCATCGGTCTGTTTACTTTCCTGAGCATTCTGATTGGCTTTAACACGCAAAAAGCCTTTGGTGGTACTGGCGTCAATGGGGCGATCATCGCTTCACTGTTTATTTTGCGCTACGTGCCGGAAGGTACGGTTGGCTACTATGCCGGCATGAGTGATTTTTTTGGGCTAACCATTGATCCTCGTGGCAATATTATTGGTGTGTTGCTGGCCTGTATCATGGGGGCGTGGATTGAACGGCAGGTACGCCGGTTTATTCCAGATAATCTGGATATGATCCTGACTTCAACCATTACCTTACTGATTACGGGTGCGATTACTTTTGTGGTCATCATGCCGATCGGTGGTGAACTGTTCAAAGGTATGTCCTGGTTGTTTATGCACCTGAACGGTAACCCGTTTGGAACGGCCATCCTGGCGGGTCTTTTCTTGATCGCGGTTGTTTTTGGTATCCATCAAGGCTTTGTACCGGTTTATTTCGCGTTAATGGATGCACAGGGCTTTAACTCACTGTTTCCAATCCTGGCGATGGCAGGGGCAGGGCAGGTTGGGGCTTCATTGGCCCTGTTCTTCCGTTCACCGAAAGGTTCTTTGTTGCGCACCCAGATTAAAGGGGCTATCTTCCCTGGGCTGTTAGGGATTGGCGAACCTCTGATTTATGGGGTGACGTTACCGCGTTTGAAGCCGTTTGTTACCGCTTGTTTAGGTGGTGCGGTTGGCGGGTTCTTTATTGGTCTGGTTGCCTGGATGGGGCTGCCGGTGGGGCTGAATACGGTATTTGGTCCATCGGGTCTGGTATCTATCCCCTTGATGACGTCAGCGAAAGGCATTTTTGCCGGCATGATGGTTTATATTGCTGGTCTGTTCATCTCTTACATCGCCGGTTTTATTTTAACTTGGCTTTTTGGCAGTAAAGATGTCGATTTAAGCTGATTCTTTAGTATTAATTTCATTCAAATTGCGGGGGAGAAAAGGTACCAACCCCCGCAACTTGAAACCGCTTGATTTGCTCATACTGAATTCAGTAAAATCCCCAGCTTTGTTATGACAGGGATTTCATAATGTTTTTTGGCAAGACCCTTTTAGCCTCTAGTTTGGTATTGATGTTTTCTGCACTACCTTCTTATGCCGAGGTTAGTTCCGAAAATAGCAACAGGGAAGCTCAACCAGAGTCTGGCTGGTGGGGGCGCTTTACCAGCAATGTAGCGGAAACCTGGAACAATTCACCGAATAAAGAGTTTTATCTGCCCGTCATTACTTGGCATAACCGTTGGACTTATGACCAGGAAAAACTTGACTCTTACAATGAACGTCCTTGGGGGGCGGGCTACGGCATTTCCCGTTTTGATCAAGATGGTGACTGGCACGCTATTTACTTTATGGCATTTAAGGACTCGTTCAATAAGTGGGAACCGATAGGCGGTTATGCCTATGAGAAAATCTGGCGCCCGGTGGCGGGAGAGGATTTTCGCTTAGGTCTCGGGTTTACCGCCAGTGTGACGGCGCGCGATAATTGGAGTTATATTCCGATTCCAGCTCCGTTACCATTGGCCTCTATCGGTTATCAGCAACTTACCTTCCAGGCGACCTATATTCCCGGCACCTACAATAATGGTAATGTTCTCTTCGGCTGGTTACGCTGGCAGTTCTGATTTTCTCTCTAAACAGCAAACTATTTTGCTGCTTCTATACTATTTTAACGCTTAAAATACAGGCGAATATCAATGCAAAAGTTGCTGATGCTTTCTCTGTTTGCTGGTGCTGTTTTACTGTCTGGGTGTACCACATCAAGTCATCCCGAGCAGGTGAACCCTGTGCAGAGCAATAGTGAGGCCCCATTACCACCGCAAGTGGATAAAAATGTCGGCATGGCAAACCCCGCGGATGTTTATTGTATCCAGATCGGCGGTAAGTTGAATGCCAAGCAGAACCCTCAAGGCCAGTATTCCACCTGTACCTTGCTAAATGGGCAGGAAATAGAGAGCTGGACGTTGTATCGCCGCGATCACCCGGTGAAAAAATAGCATTATCACCCCACAGCTTGGATGATGACGGGTATACAGCACCGTAAAGATTGAAATACGGCGCGAGGGCGGTATGATGCTGCAGCATTATTGATGTTCGGGCCGCCAGCCTCTTGCTGTGCAGGCCATGCCATGTACTCAGTTACTGCATAAGGGACAACCCGTCATGACACAAACCATTTTTATGGTAGGCGCTCGCGGAGCAGGTAAAACCACGGTTGGTCGTGCTTTGGCGCAGGCTCTGGGTTACCAGTTTGTTGATACCGATCTGTTTATGCAGCAAACTGCGCAAATGAGTATTGCGGAAATGGTGGCGCAGGAGGGGTGGCCCGGTTTCCGTCGTCGTGAAACGTTGGCACTGCAAGCGCTGAAACAACCGTCAACCATTGTTGCCACTGGCGGCGGGGCGATTCTGGCTGAAGAGAATCGGCGTTTTATGCGTCAGCATGGCATAGTGATTTATCTGCGTGCCCCAGCCAACGTGCTGGCCCAGCGGCTGGAAGAGTATCCGCAAGAAGGACAGCGCCCCACATTGACTGGGCGTCCCATTGCTGAAGAGATGCAGGAAGTGCTGGCAGCACGTGAAGCGCTTTATCAGGAAGTGGCCGATTATGTTATGGATGCCAGTGCCAACCCACAACAGGTTATTGCGCAGATCCTGGCCGTTTTGCAGCATCAAGCCATTCAATAACTCCCCGTTTATATACCGCATCAACCTGCGGTGCTTCCGCTGAGCATCGCCTACTGTTGTCAGTTTATTTGCATCACGCCACGGGTCTTTTAGTGGCAACTTGCATCAACTTGGGTAAATGATCGCATTTCCCGTGAAAAACCAGTGACAGACCCTGGCTTAATACCTCAATATGGGGATTCAACCAAGATGATTACGCGGGGTCAGTCATGCTGAAAGTAAATGAATATTTTGCTGGAAAAGTGAAGTCTATCGGTTTCGAAAGTAACAGCATTGGTCGTACCAGCGTTGGGGTAATGGAGAAGGGAGAGTACACCTTCAGTACCGCCCAGCCGGAAGAGATGACCGTTATTTCTGGTGCATTAAGAGTGTTAGTGCCAGGCGCGCCTGATTGGCAAGTGTTTACTTCCGGTGAAAAGTTCTTTGTGCCGGACCACAGTGAATTCAATTTGCAGGTTGCTGATACCACAGCCTATTTGTGCCGTTACCTGAGCAAATAATCGCTCGTTTAAGCTGCAGTTAACACCCCTGCAGCGTCATTGGTGAAGGGAATATTGGGCGCGCAGGCGCGCCCATAAGCCTGTAATTCAAATTGTGCCTTAGCGCTGAGCTTCTCCCCCCAGGGCCTCAATAGTATTGCTGATCAACGCCGCCAGCTCACTGGTCATCAGGATAAAGTCAGCATCGAAACGCTGGGCAAAATCATCACGATCAATATCATCGTTCTGGTCACGTAAGGTGTCGGCAAATTTCAGACGCTTGAATGAGCCATCATCCGCCAGGATCAGTTGAATGCGTTCTTGCCAGTCTACGGCCAGCTTAGTGACCAGTTTACCGGCTTCAATATGTACGGCTATCTCATCACTGACCAGGTTCTGTTTTTTGCAACGGATCACGCCACCTTCTTCCAGAATGGCTTTCAGTTCGGCTTCATCCTGAATATTAAAACCGGCAGGCAGTTCACCCGAACGTACCCATTCGGTTAGTGTCAGTTCAATCGGGCTTTCCATGGTTAATGGCACTACCGGCAGCGAACCAAGACTTTTGCGCAATAACGCCAGCGAGTCTTCGGCACGTTTGGCACTCGCGGCATCGACAATAATCAGGCTGTTAACCGTATCGATCCACATATTGGTTTGGTTAAAACGGCTGAAGGCACGGGGTAATAAGCTGTGTAACACTTCGTCTTTCAGCGAATCTTTCTCGGTTTTTTTCAACTTACGGTGTTGCTCACCTTCTAGTTTTTCGATCTTCGCCTGTAATTCTTGTTTGATCACCGGAGAGGGTAGGATCTTCTCTTCTTTACGCACAGAGATCATGATTTGGCCATTCACCGAATGTGTCAGCGCATCACTGTGAGACCCCATCGGCGAAACCCAGCCAGTTTTTGCCATATCCTGGCTGCCACAAGGAGTGAAGCTAAAGTTGCCAAGCTGTTTTTCCATCTCGTCAGCATTGAGTGCAACGTCACGGCTCAAGCGGTAAACCATCAAATTTTTAAACCATAGCATAATGTTCTTCCTGGCTAGGTGTGCATGGGTACCCATCGCTGCAACTTGAGTATAAATATGGGTAGCGCGCACGCTGATTCGTCAAAAGCAGAGCGGCATAATAACGAATTGATGCTGAAAAATCGCCTGTCGCGTGGTGATTCAGCTCGCAACTCATGGGCAAAGGAGTCCTGCTCAAGGTATGGGGCAGATAGATGGGGTAACGCAGGCACCTAGAGCCCCTGCAACGTGAATCAACTTGAGTCTATAATCAGCACCGAGTGACACGGTTATGGAACACACTGGGCCTAAGTTTGCCATCGTCGAATATTGAGGAGAGTCATAGTGCGTATTGGTATCGATCTGGGAGGGACTAAAATTGAGGTGATAGCACTGGCGAACGACGGGCAAGAACTATTCCGTCACCGCATTGCGACACCTCGTGATGATTATCAGCAGACATTGCAGGCGATTACTGGCTTGGTGAGGTTGGCAGAAGAAAAAACCGCGCAATCAGGGACCGTCGGGGTGGGTATTCCAGGGACACTATCGCCGTTTACCGGTTTAGTGAAAAATGCCAACTCAACCTGGTTAAATGGTAAACCGCTGGATAAAGACCTTTCCACTCTGCTACAGCGCGAAGTGCGGTTGGCTAACGATGCCAACTGTCTGGCGGTATCCGAAGCCACCGATGGGGCCGCTGCCGGTAAATCAACTGTTTTTGCGGTGATCATCGGTACTGGGTGTGGTGCCGGTGTGGCCATCAACGGCCAGGTACATGCCGGGGGAAATGGGATTTCTGGTGAGTGGGGCCATAATCCTCTCCCCTGGTTGGATGATGATGAACTGCGTTTTCGTGCTGAAGTGCCTTGCTACTGTGGCAAACAAGGGTGTATTGAAACTTTTATTTCCGGCACCGGGTTTGCCACAGATTACGCCCGGCTGAGTGGCCATCGGCTGAAAGGCGATGAGATTATGGCGTTGGTGGCGCAGCAGGATAAATTGGCGTTGTTGGCCATACAGCGTTACGAGTTACGGCTAGCAAAATCGTTAGCTCATGTGATCAACCTCTTTGACCCTGATGTGATCGTACTCGGCGGGGGAATGAGCAATATCGCGCGTTTGTATCAGACTGTACCGCCACAACTGAAATCCTGGGTATTTGGCGGGGAGTGTCAAACCCCGGTTCGCCAAGCGATGCACGGGGATTCCAGCGGTGTAAGGGGTGCGGCATGGTTGTGGCCACTCTAGCCTGGTTGTTGTTTACCTCTTGGCGATTGGGGCATTCTCACTGCGCACCCGCTCAATATGGATGGTCAAAAACATCATCTCCTCATGGGTTAACGAGTGCTGATAGTGTTGAGCGATATATTGGTTTATTTTGCCAACGCAGGCGAAGGATTCGCCATATTTATCCTTGACCACCTGATAGAGCGAATCATCATGGCTGTCGACGTAATTTTTACCTAACAAACGTTGGGCAAAGAATTTCAAATGAGTGAGAAAGCGGTGGTAACTCAGGGTTTCCTCATTATAGTCAAAGCGGAAATGGTATTTGACGATATTGAGGATCTCCTGCATTACCCGGGTGATATGCAGCGTATTGTGCATTTCGTCATTTAACTGGGCATTGACCAAGTGCAAGGCAATAAAACCGGCTTCGTCCTCCGGTAAGGTGACCGCCAATCGCTGAGTAATGATATTTAAAGCCTCCAGCCCAACAGCAAATTCGTTTGAATAGAGTTTCTTTATTTCCCATAACAAGACGTTCTTGATAGCCAGACCCTGTGCATGGCGTTGCAAGGCGAAATGGATGTGGTCAGTCAACGTAATGTATACAATATTGTGCAATTTGCCCGGTAAGCGTTCGCGGGCGAGGGTGATGATTTTATCCGCCGTAGTGATGCAGGTTAATGGGATCTCTGCCAACAGTTCTTTGTAGCGTTCACCGATTTCACCACTATTGAGAGTGAATACCTTTTCGATCAGGCTTTCATCCACCGGATCGCCGCTTTTCTTTTTAAAGCCGATGCCACGCCCCATAACGACCGTCTCTTCCTGGCGCTCGTTCAGCGTAATTATCACGTTGTTATTGAGGATCTTGGCGATGTTCATGGCGGTTCCCTGTCTGCTAAAAACAAAAAAACCTGACCCCAGAAGCACCGCTGAAGGTCAGGTTTTGCCTGTATTCACAGTGACAATCCTGTTATTTCAGACATGATAACGATTTTCATTCGTCGCTCAATGCTTTTCACTATGTACTGTCGCAGTGATCACACTATGGCCACTAAGGTGATTCAACACGGTACTGGGCATCTAAACGGCTCAACCCCAATCCATTGATTTTCTTTACCTTAATTTGCACGGGAATGCGCTCTTTCATGGCTTCAATATGACTGATGACACCGATGGTTTTACCCGTGGCGTTAAGGTTGTCTAGCGCATCCAAGGCGGTATCTAATGTTTCTGCATCCAAGGTACCGAAACCTTCATCCAGGAACAGTGAATCGATACTGGTTTTGTGGCTCACCAAGTCTGATAGCGCCAAGGCTAATGCCAGGCTGACCAGAAAGCTTTCCCCACCGGAAAGGGTACGAGTATCACGCAGAGCGTCCGCTTGCCAGGTATCGACAACCTGTAACTCCAGCGTATCCGTCGTTTTACGTTGTAGCAGGTAGCGGCCATGCAAACGGGCAAGCTGGATATTGGCCAGATAAACCAAATGATCAAGGGTCAAGCCTTGGGCGAACTTGCGGAACTTGTCCCCCTCTTTGGAACCAATGAGTTGATTGAGCAAACTCCAGTCGTCATGTTGCTGTTGGCAGAGGGTAATCTGGGTTAACAATGATTGCTGATGAAGACGACGTTCGGCATCGCTGCCCAATTGGTTACGGACCTCCCCTTGGCGCTGCTGCAATAGTTTTAACTGTTCCGCTACGCCATTCAGCGCAGTAGCCAGTTGCTCGGTACTGGTGAGTTGCTCATCCAAACCACTGGGTTGATTTTGGCGCTGCTGTTCTTGCATTTGTATCGCCTGAGCTAACAGGGTGGTGGCTTGCAACTGGCGTTGTTGTAACTGTTCTTTATAGTGTTGCAACTGCTGGCGCTGTTCATCACCAAGTAAGGCGGTGTTGAATGACGCTTCGTCGGCAAAGTCACTGTTAGCCAATGCGAGCTGCCATTGTTGCTCGGCCTGCTGTAGCCGCCCATGATGTTGTTGTTGCTGCTGTTGTAATGCCAGTTGTTGACCCTCCAGACGATCCCGCAGTACCAAGGCTTGCTGCAACTGTTCTGTGGCTTGCTGGCAGGCATTTTCCACCCGGTTTTGTGCGAGTCTCAGTTGTTCAGTTACCTCGGCCACCGACTGTTCGCCAAACAGCGCGATGCGTTCAGCGGTGAGGCTAGTCAGTTGTTGAACGCAGGTCTGACAATCATGTTGCCACTTGGCTAATTGCTGTTGAGTTGCAGCTTGCTGTTGCGTTAGCCGCTCAAAACGTTCATTCAAGAGTACCGCTTCCTGCTGAGAACCAAAGTGCTGGTTTTGCAGGGTGGTTAATTCCTCTTTGGTTTGTTGTATCGCGCGCGTGATTTGCTCATGTTGTTGCAGTAACTGTTGATTAGCCTGTTCTTCACTGTCGCAAGCGGTTAACCAGGTTGATAACTGCGTGTGGTCTTGCAGTGTAAAATTGCAAGCCAAGGGAGCGCTAATCTGTTGCCCGTTTTTGATCAGTTGTTCTTGTTGCTGTAACCCTTGGTTAACGGTGGTTTGCAGCTGTTGCTGCTGCTGTTTCAGGCTTTCACTTTGCGTGCGCAGTTTGGTGCCTAAGGTATGTAACTCGTCGGTTTTAGCTCGTAATTCAGTGGCTTGTTGTTCCGTCTCGCTCGGTTTCAGCGCCTGGTACTGCTTGATTGCCGGGTGCTGTGTCGAACCACATAATGGGCAAGGGGCATCAGTGAGCAAACGTGCTCGTTCGGCTTCCAGGCTGACGATACGTTTTTCAAACTCAAGGTTTTTCTCCACCGCCAACAAATGTGCCTTTTGCTGTTGGTACTGTTGGCGAGTCACTTCTAGTTGACGTTCCACCTCCATCAACTGTTGTTGTCGCTGGGTAAACTCCAACTGCTGTTGATCAAGGTGTTGCTGATTTTGTTGAAACAATACCGCCAGATGGGACAACTGTTGGCGAATAGGCCGCTGCCCATTCAGTTCGGCCTGACGGGCCCGCAGTTTTTCTAACGGTGATTGGGCTTCAAGTGCGGCTTGCTGTGGTAACTGTTGCTCCAGTACCGTATTCAGTGAGGCTTGCTTGTGCTGATATTGTGCCGCCCAGGTGGTGAGTTCAGCTCGTCTCAGGGTCAGTTTTTCCAGCGTTTGTTGTTGCTCCTGACTGAGCTTTTGCTGATCTTCCCCCTGTTTTGTTGCCTCGGCCAACTGGTGTTTCAGTTGGGCTATCTGCTGGTCTAATGGCGCTACTTTTTCAGCAATCAATGTTTGCTGTTGTTGCTGGTATGCCGTTTGCGTTTGCTTTGCCGCCTGCGCTTGATCGGATTGTTGCTGTAATGGGGTCAAGGCAGTGAGTTGCTGTTGTTGTTGCTGCGCCAATTGTTCGGCTTGTTGTTGCAAAGACCGCGTCTCTTGCTGGCAACGCTGGCGTTCATCAAGCAGTGGACGTAATTTTTCTGCGGGTTCACTGCGGGCCAACTGCTGTAATTGTGGTTCTGCTTGCTGATAGTCCTGTTGTACCCCAGCCAGTTGTTGCTGGTGGTGTTGCACTTGCTGCGCCGTGGTTTGCCACTGCTGTAGCCAGTTCAACTGATGTTGTAGCCGTTGCGTCTGTTGGTTTAAACCTTGCTCTTCACTATTGAGTTGGATGAGTTGATTTTCCAGCGTCTGGCGTAGCTCCTCATTGAGCAGTTCAATGCCGTTAGCTTGCTGATGCAATACATCCAGCTCGATTTTTGCCTGTTTATGTCGTTCAAACACCCGGGCCGACAGTTGCCCATAAATTTCGCTGCCGGTCAGTTCTTCCAGTAACTCGGCACGTTCGTTAGGTTTGGCATTGAGAAACGCGGCGAATTGCCCCTGAGATAACATCATCGATTTGGTGAAACGGCCAAAATCCAGGCCAGTAATGGAGGCAATCAGCTCTTTTTTATCGGAAATTTTATCCGCTAAAATTTTGCCATTTTCTCGTAGCGCCAGTTCGACTTTAGGCGCCTGCAGGCTGCCATCCGGTGAGTTTTTCGCTCGACGTTGGCTCCAGAAGGCACGATAACCGATCCCTTTTACTTCAAACTCCACCTCTGCCAGTGATTCAGCGGTGTGCCGAGTCATCAGTTCATTCTGGCTGGCGCTGACCTCCAGACGCGGCGTCTGGTGATATAACGCCAGGCAGATAGCGTCCAGTAACGTGGTTTTACCCGCACCGGTGGGGCCGGTGATGGCAAATAGACCATTGCTGGCGAAAGGTTCAGTGGTGAAGTCAATTTTCCATTCACCTTGTAGCGAATTGAGGTTTTTCAGCCTTAAGCTCAGGATTTTCATGCGCAGGGCTCCTCAGGATGATGCAAGTCATTCACCACGTGCTGAAACAGTTGGCGCATCTGTTGTTGGCGTGCCTCGTCCAGGTCTGTTTCCAAGGCTAATCGCCGCTGAAACACCTCTTCGACACTCAATTCATTCAAGGTCTCTCTCTCTTGCCGGTCAATCGCCTGTTGCCGTTGCTGTTTACCACGTCGTAATAACACCACTTCAACCGGCAGATCTTCCGCTAACTGTTGAATGCGGCGCTGGATATCACTGAGATAATCCTGCGTAGCAACTTCGATATCCAGCCACACCGGTAATGTCCCCTCATAGTGGGCAAATTGCTGTAATTGCGTCTCGATTTGTGGCAAATCACCCTTGATCAACTGCATCGGCTGGAAAACAGGTACCTCCAGCGGCGTGACTTGCTGTAGTTCACCGGCGGCGAAATCAACCATCAATACGCTCTTGGCGCTACCCAATTCATCAAAACTGAGCGGGATTGGCGAACCGCTGTAACGGATATGCTGGGTTTTAGCGACACATTGCGAACGATGAATATGGCCCAGCGCAATGTAGTCGGCGGGGGGGAATAACTGAGCAGGGAAGGCATCCAGCGTACCGATATAAATATCACGCACTGAATCTGAGGTGGTGACCCCCACGGTCGTTAGATGACCGCTGGCAATAATCGGCAAGGGTAGGCCCAGGGCATCGCGCCGTGCACAGGCCAACTGATAAAGCTCATGGTAATGATTAGCGATAGCTTGTTGTAAAA
Source organism: Serratia sp. HNCC26DJ244 (assembly GCF_057180565.1). NCBI lineage: Bacteria > Pseudomonadati > Pseudomonadota > Gammaproteobacteria > Enterobacterales > Yersiniaceae > Serratia > Serratia sp. HNCC26DJ244. Next base: position 70,544 of record NZ_JBXUGO010000001.1, read on the forward strand.
CCTGCTGTTTCTGGTTGCCCGATTCACCCGCCTGGCTGGTGACTAAATCCCGTGGGCGCAAGAAAGGCACCGCACAGAGCACCGCCCCTGGCTGGCCATCACGCTGGTTGAGCACTCGAATTTGTTGATCAACTTCGGCTTGTGCATTGGCAATTACTGTGGTGTTCAGACAAGAGAGCAGTTCCCGTGATTCATTGAGTGTGGCCACTGAGTCATGATTGCCACCGAGTACCACCAACTGGCAACCGGTGTGTTGTAGTTGCACCACAAAACGGTTATACAGTTCCCGTGCGTAGCTAGGTGGGGAGCCGGTATCAAACAGATCACCGGCAACAATTAGCGCATCGACCTGATGCTGTTGCACCTGCTCAACCAGCCAACACAGAAAAGATTGATGTTCGGCGGCGCGGCTCTTGGTGAAAAAGTACTGGCCTAAATGCCAGTCAGAGGTATGGATCAGGCGCATGAATCTTCCAGGCTGACAACGATGATAGCACCAGAGTATATACCCAAGTTCCGTCAAGATGCAGGCAAGGGGCAAACGCTGAACAAGATGAATGGCGTTTTGTTAAGCAACTCGAAGTATTTTGTCTAGGATTGAAACAATCTCACTGCCAAGCGTCATCCCGGGGCGGTTTTATTCATATAACTGTCATAAAACTGACGCATAATGACCAGGCAGAGTGTAATAGGCCGCTAACACATTGGCAGGGTTGACGATGGCAATACGTATACTGGTGGTAGAAGACGAAGCGCCGATCCGTGAAATGGTGTGCTTTGTGTTGGAGCAGAATGGTTATCAAGCGTTGGAAGCTGAGGATTATGACAGCGCCGTAAAGAGCCTGTCTGAGCCGTTTCCTGATCTGGTGTTACTGGACTGGATGTTGCCTGGTGGGTCTGGAATACAGTTTATCAAGTATATGAAGCGTGAGGCGATGACACGGGATATTCCGGTGATGATGCTGACCGCACGCGGAGAAGAAGAAGATCGGGTTCGAGGGTTGGAAGTGGGCGCCGATGACTATATCATCAAGCCTTTCTCGCCCAAGGAGTTGGTGGCCCGGATCAAAGCGGTGATGCGCCGTATTTCACCGATGGCCGTAGAGGAATTGATTGAAATGCAGGGGTTAAGCCTGGACCCTTCCTCACATCGAGTGATGGCTGATGAGCTGGCACTGGATATGGGGCCGACCGAGTTCAAGCTGTTGCACTTCTTTATGACCCATCCCGAACGTGTTTACAGCCGCGAGCAGTTGCTGAACAACGTTTGGGGCACTAACGTTTATGTAGAAGACCGTACGGTTGATGTCCATATCCGCCGGTTGCGTAAGGCGCTAGAGAGCAGTGGTCATGATAGAATGGTGCAAACTGTTCGCGGTACCGGCTACCGTTTTTCAACGCGCTACTGACAGCCCTGTGCTGGAGAAAACACTATTGTGCTAGAACGCTTATCCTGGAAGAAACTGCTGCTGGAACTGGCCTTTTTTTGCTTCCCTGCTTTATTGCTTGGGTTGATTTTTGGTTATTTGTCTTGGTTGTTATTGGCATCGGTGTTGGTAGCCCTTGCCTGGAATTTCTATAACCAACTGAAACTTTCCCACTGGTTGTGGGTTGATCGTAGTATGACGCCGCCCCCGGGACATGGGAGCTGGGAACCGCTGTTTTATGGTTTGTATAAAATGCAGCAGCGTAACCGCCATCGCCGCCGCGAACTGGCCTTATTGATCAAACGTTTTCGTAGTGGTGCGGAGTCGTTACCCGATGCGGTAGTGATGACCACCGTAGAGGGTAATATCTTTTGGTGTAACGGCCTGGCGCAGCACTTGCTGGGTTTCCGCTGGCCGGAAGATAACGGTCAACATATTCTGAACCTGATACGTTATCCCGAATTTAGTCAATATCTGCAACAGCAGGCGTTCTTCAAACCTCTGACATTGCACTTGAATAACGAGCGCTTTGTTGAGTTCCGCATTATGCCTTATTCCGAAGGGCAATTGTTGATGGTGGCCCGTGATGTTACCCAGAAGCGTCAGTTGGAAGGGGCCCGGCGTAATTTTTTTGCCAATGTCAGCCATGAATTGCGCACACCATTAACGGTGTTGCAGGGCTATTTGGAGATGATGAGTGACGAAGCCCTTGAGGGCTCAGTGCGCGATAAAGCATTGAGTACCATGCAAGAACAGACCAAACGCATGGATGGCTTGGTGAAGCAGTTGCTCACGTTGTCACGTATTGAAACTGCGCCAAGTATCGCGATGAATCAAAAGGTGGATATTCCACGTATCCTGGGTGTATTGCAACGAGAGGCGCAATCCCTGAGTGCGGGGAATCACCAGATTAGCTTCCGGGTGAATGAAGATTTGCAGGTATTTGGTAACGAAGATCAACTACACAGTGCCGTATCGAACCTGGTGTATAACGCAGTGAATCACACGCCAAAGGGCACCCATATCGAGATAAGTTGGCAGCAGACGCCACTGGGTGCTCAGTTCCAGGTCAGTGATAATGGTCCAGGGATCGCTCCAGAACATATTCCGCGTTTGACCGAACGTTTCTACCGTGTTGATAAATCACGTTCACAGCAGACCGGCGGCAGTGGTTTGGGCTTGGCCATTGTTAAACATGCTCTGAGTCATCATGATTCACGCTTGGAGATTTTGAGTGACCCGGGCATAGGTACGCGCTTTATCTTTACGTTGCCGAAACGACTCATTGTGCCAGCCGCATCCATCGACAATAAGGTGAAAATGGGCGAGTAGTACTGCTGCGATTGTGCTATTTCTCCATATACAGTGGATGAGCCTGAGCCCACCGGTACATTGAAATGCTCAGCTCATCATTTATTCTATTTTTGGCAAAAAAAAGCACAACTTGCGCGCTTAAGACATCAATAGCGGTTTTTTAATGTACAAGGTGGTCATATTTGTCACATTCCGTGTGTTTTTTGTTTAAAAATTAAACAAATCATATGGTGTTTATTACGGAAAAATTGAGATTATCAACTGGTTGTAAAACTATTTCTGGTATAAAACTCTGCTTTTTGTTGTTCATCTTGCCTTTCAGGGCCATATCCTCTAAATAGCTTCGTCTGCAGATAGCTGATAATCGATAGAAGCTGCTGCAACTTGCATGAAGACGGGTATAAACGTTTAACTAAGCCTGCGTTGTTGGAGTAAACCTCCGCTTACTCTTCATCTTTAAGAATCAATCATTTATTCCATTTAACAGGCAGCGCAATATCCTATGAGCCATCGCTTAGCGTCAAAAGATATCCTGGCATTAGGTTTTATGACTTTTGCTTTATTCGTCGGGGCAGGAAACATTATCTTCCCACCGATGGTCGGTCTACAGTCCGGTGAACATGTTTGGACTGCAGCAATCGGTTTTCTGGTGACAGCGGTGGGGTTACCGGTAGTCACCGTGATTGCACTGGCTCGTGTTGGCGGGGGGGTTGATACCCTTAGCGCACCAATAGGCCGTCATGCAGGATTACTGCTGGCGACGGTCTGTTATCTCACCGTGGGGCCTCTGTTCGCTACGCCACGTACGGCGACCGTTTCATTTGAAGTGGGAATGGCTCCGTTGACCGGTGGTGGTGCCCTGCCACTATTTATCTATAGCCTGGTCTATTTTGTGCTGGTGATTGGCATCTCTTTATATCCGGGGCGTTTGCTCGATACTGTTGGCCATATTCTGGCACCGGTGAAAATTGTTGCCCTGGCGATGCTGGGTATCGCTGCGCTGCTCTGGCCTGCGGGGGCACCTATCCCAGCGGTTGAGGCTTATCAGAATGTGCCGTTCTCTTCTGGCTTTATAAATGGCTACCTGACCATGGATACCTTGGGGGCGATGGTGTTTGGTATTGTCATCGTCAATGCCGCACGTTCCCGTGGGGTAACAGATCGAGGATTGTTGACGCGTTATACCATCCTGGCGGGTCTGATTGCTGGCGTGGGATTGACATTGGTCTATCTGAGTCTGTTCAAGTTGGGGTCCGGTAGTGGTGTTCTGGTGCCAGAGGCCACCAATGGTGCGGTGATTTTGCATGCCTATGTACAAAATACATTCGGTACCATGGGCAGTTTCTTCCTGGCGGCATTGATCTTCATTGCCTGTATGGTGACCGCGGTTGGCCTGACCTGTGCTTGTGCTGAGTTTTTCGCACAATATTTACCGTTATCCTATAAAAAACTGGTATTTATCCTGGGTCTGTTCTCGATGCTGGTTTCCAATCTTGGCTTGAGCCACCTGATCCAGCTCTCTATACCGGTGCTGACGGCGATTTATCCCCCTTGCATTGTGTTGGTGGTGTTGAGTTTTACTCTGCGTTGGTGGAATAGTGCTACGCGTATTATCGCGCCAGTGATGTTAGTCAGCTTGTTGTTTGGTATTCTAGATGCGGTGAAGACATCCCCTTTTGTGGATTTGATGCCTGAATGGATTCATCACTTGCCGCTGGCAGCGCAGGGGTTGGCATGGTTGCCTCCTTCGTTGTTGATGCTGTTGCTGGTTGCCATTTATGATCGCGTTTTCGCTCGTAACCAAGTAGCAGTTCACTCTTAAATTGATGATCTATATCCCAAATAATTCGAGTTGCTGGTATGCGGCCCCGTAGGGGGCGAGGTCTCATGGATGAGGCGAGTAACCGCAGCTAACACTCATGCAGCTTGAAGGACGAAGGGTATAAAGATAGGACACGGACTTGTCCGTGTTTTTTATGTTAAACAAGGACTGGTCATTTTCATGCAACAACAATCATCCACTCTAACACCGGGCAATAAGCTGAAACGGGGTCTTAGTACGCGCCATATACGATTTATGGCGCTGGGTTCTGCCATTGGTACCGGTCTGTTTTACGGTTCGGCAGAGGCGATCAAAATGGCGGGGCCTAGTGTGTTGCTCGCCTATTTGCTCGGGGGTATCGTCGCCTTTATCATCATGCGTGCACTGGGGGAAATGTCGGTCAATAATCCGCAGGCCAGCTCCTTCTCTCGTTATGCTCAGGATTATCTCGGCCCGATGGCGGGTTATATCACTGGTTGGACTTACTGTTTTGAGATCTTGATTGTTGCCATTGCGGATGTAACGGCATTCGGCATCTATATGGGCGTCTGGTTCCCCGAAGTACCACACTGGATCTGGGTGTTGAGTATCGTACTGATTATCGGTGCCATCAATCTGTTGAGTGTCAAGGTGTTTGGCGAGCTGGAGTTCTGGTTCTCGTTCTTCAAAGTGGCCACCATTATTGTCATGATCGTCGCCGGTATCGGTATCATTGTCTGGGGTATCGGTAATGGCGGGCAACCGACCGGGATACACAATCTGTGGACCAACGGAGGCTTCTTCAGTAATGGCTTTATCGGTATGATCTTGTCGCTGCAATTGGTGATATTTGCCTATGGCGGCATTGAGATTATCGGTATCACCGCTGGTGAGGCCAAAGATCCGAAAGTTTCGATCCCTAAAGCTATCAACTCGGTGCCTTGGCGTATTCTGGTATTCTACGTCGGGACACTGTTTGTCATTATGTCCATTTACCCATGGAATCAGGTCGGCGTTAATGGCAGCCCATTTGTATTGACCTTCCAACATATAGGGATCACCATTGCGGCGGGGATCCTCAACTTTGTGGTGATCACCGCATCATTGTCCGCCATTAACAGTAATGTGTTTGGGGTGGGGCGGATGATGCACGGTCTGGCAGAGCAAGGTCATGCACCGCAAATATTCAGCAAGATCTCCAAGAATGGTATCCCTTGGGTGACCGTGGTGGTCATGATGGCGGCACTGCTGGTTGCGGTGTATCTCAACTACATCATACCGGAAAACGTATTCCTGGTGATTGCTTCATTGGCAACCTTTGCTACCGTGTGGGTGTGGATCATGATCCTGATTTCACAAATCGCTTTCCGCCGTAGTTTGAGCAAAGAGCAGGTCAGCAAACTGGCCTTCCCCCTGCGTGGTGGCGTAGTGACTTCAGTAATTGCCATTCTCTTTCTGGTCTTTGTTATCGGCCTGATTGGCTACTTCCCGGCAACACGTGTTTCACTGTATGCTGGCTTGGTGTGGGTAGCGGTGTTACTGCTGGGCTACTTTGCGATGATTAAGTACCAGAAGAAACAGCTGAAGCAGGCCGCTCAGCAGGATTGATTAAGGCTCTTTTCCTTCGGTATTAATCGGTATCCCCGCCGCCCTGCGGTTGGCTGTGCGGTGGGGATACGCGAATCATTTCAGGTAGAATCCCCGCTAATGTTTGCCCTCGCCATGGGGGCAATCTCTTGTTACTTTGCCTTCAATCCCCCGTTCGGGCTCTCCTCCCCTTCACTCAGCCCCAAAGTTTATTATCCAGAGAGGAGGGGAAATGCTATTGAGCGTGTCATGGTGTCCCACAGAGTGTAATACCGTTGCTTCTATTTGGTATATCAGGAGAGAAAAGTCATGCTCAATGCCTGGCATCAACCCGTTCCACCATTCATGACAAGAAAAAAACAACGTTTGCAGATTACGTTGTGGTTGCAGGGAGATGACTTGCCCGAACGGGTATTCCTGCGTGTTGAGCCCGATAATGAAGAGTGGTTACTGATAATGAAAGCGCAGCCAGAAGAGGGACTGTGGCGCTATCAGGCCAGTTTACCGCTAGATGAAGGGGAAGCGGTACGGCGCTATTGTTTCAAATTACTGTGGGCTGACCGCCAGCAGTGGTTTGGCCCGGAAGGTTGGTCATTGACACCGCCAGGACAATTAGCTCAGTTTGCGGTAGATGAACCCGACACCACGCCATCCTGGGTGGCGGATCAGATATTTTATCAAATATTTCCTGACCGCTTTGCCAGCAGTGGTGGTGAACATGGCATTAAGATGGGAAGTTATCGACACCATGCTGCAGGTTGCGATGTAGTGCGCAGTGAGTGGCAGCAGCCGTTGGTGGATAAATTTGCCGCCTCTACCTTTTACGGCGGGGATTTAGAGGGTATCTGCCAGAAACTGCCCTATTTGCAGCAACTGGGTATCACTGCACTCTATTTGAACCCGATTTTTACCTCGCCCAGTGTCCATAAATATGACACCGAAGATTATTACCAGGTTGACCCTTACCTGGGGGGTAATCCGGCGTTACTGCGCTTGCGGGCAATGACGAGTAATATCGGCGTTAAACTGGTGTTGGATGGGGTATTCAACCATATTGGCGACTCACATCCGTGGTTTGACCGTTATCAGCAGGGTAAGGAAGGGGCATGCCACAATACAGATTCCCCCTATCGCGGTTGGTTTAACTTCTACCCGGACGGTAATGTGCTGAGCTGGAAGGGGAATAGCACGCTGCCAAAACTCAACTTCGCAGAACCTCAGGTGGTGCAGGCCATTTATCAGGCGCAAGACAGTGTGGTGCGCCATTGGTTACGGCCACCCTACAGTATTGATGGCTGGCGACTGGATGTGGTGCATATGTTAGGGGAGAACGGTGGCGCAGAAGCTAATTTGCACCATGTGGGGGGGATTTATCAGGCGATCAAACAGGAAAACCCGCACGCCTATGTATTAGGCGAACATTTTGGCGACGCACGCCGTTGGCTGCATGCCGGGGTGGAAGATGCCGCGATGAATTACATGGGGTTCGCTTTACCGGTACGCGCCTTTTTGGCGGGGGTAGATGTTGCCTATCATCCAATACAACTTGATGCGGCGGCTTGCGCGCAATGGATGGAAAGTTACCGTGCCGGATTATCACATAATTGCCAACTGATTCAATTTAACCAGTTGGATAGCCATGATACCGCTCGTTTTCTGACACTGCTGGATAATAACCCGCGCCGTATGCAAATGGCGGCGGTGTGGCTGCTTAGCTGGATTGGCGTGCCTTGTTTATATTATGGCGATGAAATAGGTCTGGATGGCGGGAATGATCCTTTCTGTCGTAAGCCATTCCCCTGGGATGAAAACCAATGGGACCAGCCCTTGCTGGCGTTGTTTAGCCGTTTGATAGCATTGCGTAAGCAGAGCAAAGCATTACGGCGCGGTGCTTGCCAGGTACTCTATGCGCAGGGTGAAACGCTGGTGTTTGTGCGGTGTTACCAACAGGAGCGGGTGCTGATCGCTTTACAGCGAAGTGACGCAGGTGACGTGATGCTGCCTTATAATCCTTTGTTGCTAAAGGGGCAATGGCAACAGTTAGAGGGGGAAGGGGAGTTAAGTGCGCTTGGCACAGGCTTGCAACTGAAGCTAGCGGCTGAATCCGCCAATATATGGCGGTTGCCGGGCTGAAGCTGATAACCGTTTACCCGCCACGTGGAGTGGCGGGTAAACGACAGATTAATTAATATCCGATGGCAGCCCCAGCGGGTCGGCGTGCATCATTGGCACCGTAGATATAACCGACGCGTACCTTGCCAGAGACCGCCGAGTCATTGCCGGAGTCAGTGGAGCGAACCCCCGCCGCCCCCGGCAAGCCCACCTGGATCAGTTCTGCAGCCCCCCATGGTGTTTGTTCAACCATCTTGTAGCCCATGCCCTTGAGGACGTTCAGCGTGTCGGCAGAGAGCCCGCGCTGCTCGTAATAGACTTCATCCGGTAGCCATTGATGGTGAATCCTTGGTGCATCTACCGCTTCCTGCGGTGCCATACCATGATCAATGATGTTCAAGGCAGTTTGCAGCGTGATGGTGATAATACGTGATCCTCCAGGGGAACCGAGCACCATAAAGGTTTTATTGTCTTTGGTCACCAGGGTTGGGCTCATTGAAGAGAGTGGACGCTTATTGGGGGCAATGGCATTGGCGGTTCCTTGTACCAGGCCATAAAGATTTTTCTCACCCACCTTGACGGTAAAGTCATCCATCTCATCGTTAAGGAAGAACCCGGTACCTGGGGCGATCACCACTGCACCAAATCGGCCATTAACGGTATAGGTGGTCGATACCGCATTGCCTTCATGGTCGACAATTGAATAATGGGTCGTTTCCGGTTTTTCGTGTGGCGCTATGCCGGGTTGAACATCTTTCGATGGGGTTGCCTGATTGGCGATGATCTGGGTACGGATTTCATTGGCATAGCTTTTACTGGTCAGACGGTCAATCGGGTTTTTGATGAATTCGGGATCACCCAGATAGGTATTACGATCCATATAGGCATGGCGCATGGCTTCGCTCATGGTGTGGATCGCCGCCGCAGAATTAAACCCCATACTCTTCAGATCATAACCTTCAACAATATTAAGAATTTCGCACAAGGTCACGCCACCAGAACTGGGTGGTGGTGCGGAGATAAATTTATAACCGCGATAGCTGCAGGTAATCGGTGTCGTTTCGGTGACTTTGTAATGGGCAAAATCGGCAGCGGTAATGATACCACCCCCACGTTTAGCAGCAGCTTCTACCGCTTGTGGAATTTTGCCATGATAGAAAGCAGTCGGCCCCTCTTTGGCAATGGTTTCCAGGGTATTGGCCAGATCCGTTTGTATCAGACGATCCCCTGGCAATAGTGGTGAACCATCGCGACGCAGGAAAATTTTAGCCGATTCTGGATCTTGCTTGAAACGTGCAACTGTGGTGTCGAGAATGTCGGTATCGGCACGGGTCAGGATAAACCCTTCACGTGCTAATCTGATGGCGGGGGCCATGACTTGTGCACGGCTCAGCTTACCGTATTTCTCCCGTGCGGTTTCCATTCCCAATACTGTCCCTGGTACGCCTGCGGCTAGGTAGCCATACAGGCTGGCATCCTTTTTCACCTTGCCGTTGGCATCTAAATACATATCGGCACTGGCCGCAGCAGGGGCGGTTTCACGGAAGTTGATAAAGGTATCCGTACCATCGGCCAGGTGTAGCGTCATAAAGCCGCCACCACCAATATTACCGCAGCAAGGGTTGACCACCGCTTGTGCGTAACCTACCGCTACCGCGGCATCTACTGCGTTGCCCCCCATTTTGAGAATATCCACGCCCACTTGAGAGGCCAGATGTTGCGATGTCACCACCATGCCTTGTTGCGCTTCCACGGCTGGACTGGACGCAGCATGCAGGTGAGAGCTGACCAGTAAGGCAACCAAGGCGAGTGGCTTATTCCATTTTTGCAAAAACATAACGTCCCCTATTTATTCTGTCAGACTTTTTATAATGATCGAGAGACTCGTTATAGTTCAAGCTTTAATAGTTTGAATGGATTTGGTGATCATCGGTTTTGGCTGCTAATTGAGGGTGGGCCGCGTAAAAAATGCGAAGGAAACGGGTGAGTAAAGCAGTGAATCTGCTCAGTGGTGGTGACAGAAAAGATAAAAAAACGGCCAGCAGGGCTGGCCGATTATCATACTGCTGGAACGCTATTACAGCTTGGCTGCGTTTTCAGACAGGTATTTAGCTACGCCATCTGGAGAAGCGCCCATACCTGCTTTGCCTTTTTCCCACTGAGCTGGGCACACTTCGCCGTGCTCTTCGTGGAATTGCAGTGCATCAACAGTACGGAGCATTTCATCGATATTACGGCCGATTGGCAGGTCGTTGACAACCTGTGCACGCACGATACCATTTTTGTCGATCAGGAAAGAACCACGCAGAGCAACGCCCGCGTCTGGGTGTTCAATGCCGTAAGCTTGCTGAATTTCACGCTTAATGTCAGCAACCATGGCATATTTCACTTCACCGATGCCGCCTTTATCGATAGGGGTTTTACGCCATGCGTTGTGAACGAATTCAGAGTCGAAAGAGACGCCAACAACTTCAACGCCACGCTTTTTGAATTCTTCATAACGGTGATCGAAGGCAATCAATTCAGAAGGACATACGAAGGTGAAGTCCATCGGCCAGAAGAACAGAACAGCAGGTTTGCCGTTCAGGTGCTTCTTCAGGTTGAAGTTTCCGACGATTTCGCCGTTGCCAAGTACGGCTGCAGCAGTGAAGTCAGGGGCTTGACGAGTTACCAGGACCATAATTACTCCTGTAATAGTTGTTCAAAGGGTTGATGTAAAAGCAAGGGCCAGTATAGAGACCCTTATCTAATGAAGAAAGAGTAAAAGACCAATCAATGAGATAGCTTTAACCTATCAAAACCAATGATCGTGTTTAGCAAGGTTAAGGTAACCTTTTTGGATAAAAGGGCAAGGGGTAAAGGGTATATTCATTACAACTTGCCAAATTTAACGGGGGAGGTCTGCTCAAAATGCTTTGTCTTTGGCTTGTTGCACCATGCGTGGGTAAAACTGCCAGAAGTGGCTTTCAAGCAGATGATAATGGTGCTCCACATCAGCAAAAGAACCGGCCAGAGCTTGCAGCTTGGGGCGGCGGCTGGCCATGCCTTGCAGTACTTGGGCGATAAACGGCAGCTCGGCATAGCGCTCCAGCCATCGATCAGGCCAAAGGTAGTCATTCAGTCTCTGGAAGCGTTGCGGCGTTTGCGCCAGATGCGGCTCAATCAGATGACGTGCTTGCTGGGCAAAATGGGGCAAACTGCAATCGGGTTCAAACTGTTGCCAATGGCGAGCCAGAAAATGATCCCAGACGATATCCAGTGTAATCGGCGCGACGCGGCGGAAGGAGGGGCTGAAATAGTTATAACAGGCCCTGACTTCTGGCTGGCTATCAGTTAATACATCGATACGCCGATGCATCATGATGCCAGCAACCACCTCAGGAGCGTATTGATTCATCGGGTTGCCACGCACAAAGTCGGCGAGCAGGTTACCGAGTAGCGAGCTTTCTGCAAGCTGAGCCAAATGGAGATGAGCGAGAAAATTCATACCGCTATTATACGCGAAATTATTCCAGTTGCAGCTTTGTCCTATTCAACGTCGCTCAGCCTTAACGTTTATTTATTATTTCTGTTGATTCGAAATTGGCAAATTGACAAGTATCACCTATATTTTTCCATGTCTTTGTAGGAAAAGATAAAGATGTTCTTTGTAAACAAAGAGTTATTGATGTTAAATCAATACTTATTTATAGGGATGTAATATGAAAAAAATGCAAACATTGTTAGTTATTAAGTGGATTTTTTTCGTGATGACGACAGCTTTCACATCAATAGGGGCTTATGGTCAACCTCATCGTTTTGCATTTGGATTAACCTGACTTTTTCACAGCTGTTACACCGCTGATAATTCATTTTGCTTTGGCACTCAAGTCCCAAAAAGAAAACCCTATTTCGATTGCGCTATACCCAAGTGATTTTGAGATGTTTACAGTCACCCGCGAAGGGCAAAGTTATTGATATAGAATAATAAAGTCAACTTTTCGGTATCTCGAAAGGCGATGGGTATAACAGGTTCAATAATAAGATAAGGAAATTCAAGCCATGAAGCCTCTACCTACAGGTTGGTATAATAGAATAACAACCAAGATAAAATACCCGTTGCTAACCAGTTTAATCTGCCTATTACTGGCTGGCTGTAATCCAGATTCAACACAGAGTGCGAATTCTGGCGGGAGTGATCCTGTTGATCCTGTTAATCCCATCGACCCAGTTAACCCCGTCGACCCTGTTAATCCGGTAGACCCGGTCGATCCGGTCGAACCGGTGGATCCCGTTGATCCGGTTGTTCTTACGGCACAACAGGCCTGTGAGCAACTCAATGGTGTCACCTTCCCTGCGTCAGCGTTCACCTTAGCCACTGGCGGCGCTCAAGTGGTTTCAGCTTCACTGCTCCTGGCTGATGCGACTGGAAATACCTTGGGGGAATATTGCCAGGTGCGCGGTAAAATTTTTTCTGTCAGTGGTGGGGATACAAACATTAATTTCGCCGTTAATTTCCCGACTAAATGGAACAATAAAGCGATCCATTTTGGTGGTGGGGGTTTTGATGGCAAATTGATTGATGGCACGGAAACCGTTCGTTTTGGTTTGCCAAGTAACCCGGCACCGCTGGCACAGGGTTATGCGACCTGGGGGGATGACTCCGGCCATCAGAGCAGCAGTATTACCGATGGCAGTTTTGCGATGAACGATGAAGCGCTGACCAATTATGGCGGTGATACATTGAAAAAGACCCATGATGTTGCTTTGCTGCTGCTGAAACAGCGTTATGGGCAATTGCCAAAGTACAGCTATTTCCTTGGGACCTCTACCGGGGGGCGTGATGCACTGAGCTATATCCAGCGCTGGCCCCAAGACTATGATGGCGTGATTGCCAACGAACCGGCACTCAATTACACCGGCACTCGTCTGTCCAATGTGGCGTTAGGCCGCGCGTTGTATCTCGACAATGGTGCCGGTTGGTTGAATATCAATAAAACGCTGCTGGTACAACAGACCGCGATGACCGCCTGTGATGGCTTGGACGGCGTGTTAGACAAGGTTATCAGTAATGTTGAGGGGTGCCGGGCCGGGAGTGAGCAGGTACTGACTAGTCTGCGTTGCCCTAACGGACAAGATAGTGGTGATACCTGCCTCTCTGATGCGCAGATCGCTACCGTTAAGGTGATCGAATCGCCGTTGCAGTTGAATTATTCCTTAGCCAATGGTGTCAATGTGGCGGGGGGATACAATCTGCTGGAGGGGACTTTGGTCGCTGGTCCCTTTACTACGCGTAACTTGGGGACCCGCCCGGTTCCAGCGAATCCGGCGGTCAAGGGCGATGCCAATATGTATGTGACTGGCGATCAGTGGGTAAAATATTTTATTACCCGTGAGCCGACCTTTGACTCCTTGACCTTTAACCCGGTAGATCCTGGCAGTTACACCGCTAGAGTTCAGCAAGTATCGGCATTAACCGATGCCACCAATCCGGATATCTCCGAGTTTCTTGGTCAGCAACGCCGTCTGATTCTACTGCATGGCCTTGCAGACGAAGTGATTAGTCCAAACTCCACCATTTCCTGGTATCAGGCAGTGATTAATACCGTTGGGCAGGATGCTGTCGTTCAGGGCGTTCGCTTTTATACCGTACCAGGAATGGGGCATGGAACAGGCAGTTTTCTGCCAGCATGGAATTCATTAAGCGCGTTGGAAAACTGGGTTGAGCATGGCGTGGCACCCGGTAATCGTTGGGTGATGGATGTCAACGCACAAACCTACGGGCGAACCAGACCCCTTTGCCAATATCCTTCCTGGCCTAAATTTAAGGGGAGCGGTAGCCAAGATGCGGTCATTAACTACAGTTGTGTCGATAGCGGCAATCTCCCGCCGCAAGCCTGTAGCAATCTACCCACCGCAGCCACCACCTATAAAGGCGGTGATACCTTTGGTGAGGAGCTGACCATCAATTTCGATCCTGTCACCATGAGCTACACCATCACTATCGATGCCAGCTTGCAACGTTCTGCAGGTACGGTGCGTAGCGGTACGCTGTTGACGCAGAATGGTTGTACTTTCAATAGTGATGAGAATGGGGCGCAGTTTACCTTTATGGGGGGCGGTGTGTTATCTGGCGGGGTAGCCAAAGTCGCGGAAAATGCATTCCTGCCATTGTTGGCGTTCCAGAATATCAACAGTGATTATAAAGCGCTGGCGGATATTTATAATGTAACGGGTATCCAGCATAGCGTTAGCGATGGTCATGCGACTCTACAGAGTGGCTCTGCTCGCTTGCGTTCTTCGGCTGCCACTTGGCAAACCTGCCAAGCTTCCGCCACGCCGGGTTTTATCACCTACGATGCCAACTGTGCGCCCAGCACTAAAGGATATATTGCCTGGAACAGTAGCCATAATGCCTTTGATTACTTTGTCGGCGGCACCCCTAGCGCTAATGATGGCGTATTAAGCGGCTCCCTGATCAGCGGTATGGTTAATGGCAAACCGGTACCGTTGATTCTGACCCGTTCATCAACCATTTATGGCATGAGTTTCTATGCACCTCAGCCTTCTGCGCTGCCTTTGGCGACAGGCGCTGCAGATGGAAACTATTATGTCACCACCACCGAGGGTGAACAGTTTGATAGCGAATTGAGTGGCACCACGGTTTTCCAAGGGAGTAACTATGGCGTACTCAACTATAACCAACCGGTACTGGGCACGATAACCGCAACCGGTGCCATTAGTGGTAGTTACATCACCAATGGTGGCATTCTGTCTGTTATCACCGATGACAGCTTCGGGCTCGGTGTGTTGCATTAACCGATGATGGGGGATAAGCAGTATTATCCCCGGCGTGATTCAAGTTGCGAGGCCGCATCGTAACGCACCCATAGAGGGGCGTAGCGGGTAGCCTCTGCAGCTTGCATTAAGGGGAGGAGAGGTAATTTTTTGTTATTTCTTGCCGCTTGTGGCCCACGGCTTTAGACTGTAGCGCTTGTTTTAACCGATAGCCTGTATTTGAAGAAGTGGATACCCATGCGCGTCGCTGATTTTTCTTTTGATCTCCCCGATTCTTTGATTGCTCGTTACCCACAACCTGAGCGTAGTGCCTGCCGCTTGCTGCAATTGGATGGGCCGAGTGGGGCGTTGACCCATGGTGTGTTTACCGACCTGCTGGATATTCTGCAAGCGGGTGATCTGTTGGTCTTTAACAATACCCGAGTGATCCCGGCTCGTCTCTTTGGCCGCAAGGTGAGTGGTGGCAAGCTAGAAGTCCTGGTGGAACGCGTCTTGGACCAACACCGGGTACTGGCTCATGTGCGAGCATCCAAAGCGCCTAAACCGGGGGCTGAATTGCTACTGGGGGATGATGAGAGCATCGCAGCAACGATGGTGGCGCGTCATGACACGCTGTTCGAACTGCGCTTTAATGATGAGCGAGATGTGCTTACCCTCCTTAATGCGGCGGGGCATATGCCGTTACCTCCCTACATTGATCGCCCAGATGAAGCCGCCGACCGCGAGCTCTATCAGACGGTGTACAGCGAAAAGCCAGGGGCAGTGGCCGCCCCGACCGCGGGGTTGCACTTTGACCAAGCACTGCTTGCTGCATTGCGCGCCAAGGGCGTGGTCATGGCGTTTGTCACGTTGCACGTAGGCGCGGGGACTTTCCAACCGGTACGGGTGGAAACCATTGAAGATCATATTATGCATGCCGAATATGCTGAAGTGCCGCAGGATGTCGTCGATGCCGTATTGGCGTGTAAAGCACGGGGCAACCGGGTGGTGGCGGTAGGGACCACATCAGTACGTTCACTGGAAAGTGCGGCCAAGGCTTGTCAGCAGGGGGTGATTGCGCCTTTCTTTGGTGATACCCGTATTTTTATCTATCCGGGCTACCATTATGAGGTGGTTGATGCGCTGGTGACCAATTTCCATCTGCCTGAGTCAACCTTGATTATGCTGGTTTCGGCATTCGCTGGTTACCGTAATACCATCAATGCCTACCAACAGGCGGTGGCCGAGCAGTACCGGTTCTTCAGTTATGGTGATGCGATGTTTATCAGCCATAATGTCAAGGCAGAAACTGAATCTGTCGGTGGGTGAACAATCCGTCTGAGCAAATCGCTAATGCCGCCAACACGGTGGCAGTGGGCACCGTGATGGCTATATTTGTGGGTTACGCATCCTGCGTGGCTCTGTTTTAACAACACTGGACTGTTTCTCTGGTGCTGGAGGTTTTGTGAAGTACGAATTACAGACAACGGATGGGCGCGCTCGTCGTGGCCGCTTGATCTTTGACCTAGGTGTCGTAGAAACGCCCGCTTTTATGCCGGTTGGTACCTATGGCACGGTGAAAGGTATGACACCGGAAGAGGTGAAAGAGACCGGCGCGCAGATCTTGTTGGGTAACACCTTTCATTTATGGTTGCGCCCAGGGCAAGAAATCATGAAACTGCATGGTGACTTGCACGATTTTATGCAGTGGCACGGGCCGATTCTCACCGACTCAGGTGGTTTCCAGGTGTTTAGCCTCGGGGCAATGCGTAAGATTAAAGAAGAAGGCGTCTATTTCCGTAACCCTATCAACGGCGATAAAGTGTTCCTCAGCCCAGAAAAGTCCATGGAGATCCAGTATGATCTGGGGTCTGACATTGTGATGATTTTTGACGAATGCACACCTTATCCGGCAGATTGGGACTATGCTAAACGTTCGATGGAGATGTCACTGCGTTGGGCGCAGCGTAGCCGTCAGCGCTTTGATGAGCTGAATAACAAAAATGCGTTATTTGGTATTATTCAAGGGGGTATTTACCAAGATTTACGTGATGTTTCCGTAAAAGGGCTGGTGGATATCGGCTTTGATGGGTACGCTGTGGGCGGTTTAGCAGTCGGTGAGCCTAAAGAGGATATGCACCGTATTCTTGAACATGTTTGCCCACAAATTCCGCAGGATAAGCCTCGTTATCTGATGGGGGTTGGCAAACCGGAAGATCTGGTGGAAGGGGTGCGTCGTGGTATCGATATGTTCGATTGTGTGATGCCAACACGTAATGCCCGTAATGGTCATCTGTTTGTCACTGACGGTGTGGTGAAAATCCGTAATGCCAAGCATAAGGATGATACATCGACGCTGGATAAAGATTGTGATTGTTATACTTGTCGCCATTATAGTCGTGCCTACTTGCATCATCTTGACCGTTGCAACGAAATACTGGGTGCTCGGTTGAACACGATTCATAACCTGCGTTACTACCAACGTTTGATGGCGGGTTTACGTAAGGCTATTGAAGAGAGTAAATTAGAGCTGTTTGTTGCGGATTTTTACAGGCGGATCGGTAAGCCGGTTCCACCTTTAACTGTTTGAATTAATAATTAATACTTAGTGAGGGAATTTCAATGAGCTTTTTCATTTCTGACGCCGTTGCAGCCACTGGAGCCTCGGCCCAGGCAAGCCCGTACTCGCTGCCTATCATGCTGGTGGTGTTTGGCCTGATTTTCTATTTTATGATCCTGCGTCCGCAGCAAAAACGTGCTAAAGAGCATAAAAAACTGATGGAGTCCATCGGCAAAGGGGATGAAGTGCTGACCACGGGTGGGCTGATTGGCCGCGTCACCAAAGTGGCTGACACCGGTATTATTGCTATTGCGCTTAATGACACTACCGAAGTGATGATCAAGCGTGACTTTGTTGCGGCCGTTCTACCGAAAGGTACGATGAAGGCTCTATAATTTTGTTTTCCCTAAGGGAATTGCCGTGCTAAACCGTTATCCTTTGTGGAAGTATCTGATGCTGATCGTGGTGATCTTCGTCGGTCTGCTTTATGCACTTCCCAACATTTACGGTGAAGATCCTGCGGTACAAATCACTGGCGCGCGTGGTATCGCCGCCAGTGAGGCGACGCTGGATCAAGTCCGTAACGTATTAGAAAAAGATAATATTGTAAGCAAGTCGATTGCACTGGAAAACGGTGCCATCCTGGCTCGCTTTAAAGATACTGATGTCCAGTTACGTGCCCGTGAAGTTCTGATGGCGGAGTTGGGTGATAAATATGTTGTGGCGCTGAATCTGGCTCCAGCAACACCTGCCTGGCTCGCTAGAATCAATGCGGAACCAATGAAACTGGGGCTGGACTTACGTGGTGGTGTGCACTTCTTGATGGAAGTCGATATGGACACCGCGTTGAGCAAGTTGCAGGAACAGACGATGGACACCTTACGCACTGAACTGCGTGAGAAGGGCATCCCCTATGCAGCGATTCGCAAGTTGGAAAACAACGCTGTCGAAGTCCGTTTCCGTGATGATGCCACCCGCGATCAGGCCATCAGCTATATCACGCCACGTCAGCGTGATCTGGTGTTGTCTGCCAATGGCAGCAACACACTGAGAGCCGTCTTGACCGATGCCCGTTTGACTGAGGCCCGTGAATACGCGGTGCAACAGAACATCACTATCCTGCGTAACCGTGTTAACCAACTGGGTGTTGCTGAACCGTTGGTACAGCGCCAGGGAGCCGACCGCATCGTGGTTGAACTGCCTGGGATCCAGGATACGGCTCGCGCCAAAGAAATTTTGGGTGCGACGGCGACACTGGAATTCCGCTTGGTGAACACCAATGTGGATGCCTCTGCTGCGGCAAGTGGCCGTGTGCCGGGTGATTCAGAAGTCAAATTCACCCGTGATGGTCAGCCAATCGTACTTTACAAAAGGGTGATCCTGACCGGTGACCATATCACCGACTCCACCTCCGGTACCGATGAAATGGGTAGCCCACAGGTGAATATCTCCCTGGACGGCGCAGGTGGGACTATCATGTCCAACTTCACCAAGGATAACATTGGTAAACCTATGGCTACGCTGTTTGTCGAGTATAAAGACAGCGGCAAGAGAGATGCCAATGGACGCGCCATTCTGGTGAAGCAGGAAGAAGTGATCAACGTGGCCAATATTCAGTCGCGTCTGGGTAACAGTTTCCGTATCACCGGTATCGACAACCCGAATGAAGCTCGTCAACTGTCGTTGTTGTTGCGTGCTGGTGCGTTGATTGCGCCGATCCAGATTGTTGAAGAGCGGACCATTGGTCCGACACTGGGTCAGCAGAATATTACCCAGGGTCTGGAAGCCTGTCTGTGGGGCTTGGTTGCCTCCATCGTGTTTATGGTGGTTTGGTATCGCAAGTTTGGCCTGATCGCCTCAACGGCGCTGATGGCTAACCTGGTGCTGATTGTCGGTATAATGTCACTGTTGCCAGGGGCGACGCTCACCATGCCGGGTATTGCCGGTATCGTGCTGACACTGGCGGTAGCGGTCGATGCCAACGTCCTGATAAACGAGCGTATCAAGGAGGAACTGAAGAATGGGCGATCCGTTCAACAGGCCATCCATGAGGGCTATAAAGGCGCGTTCTCCAGTATTGTTGATGCCAACATCACCACCTTGATTACTGCAATTATTCTGTATGCAGTGGGTACAGGTTCGATCAAAGGCTTTGCAATTACCACCGCAATTGGCGTGGCAACGTCCATGTTCACTGCCATTGTTGGTACCCGTGCCATTGTCAACCTGCTTTACGGCGGCAAGCGCATTAACAAGCTGTCTATTTGAGGAGTGTGTTGTGGCACAGGATTATACTGTTGAACAACTTAACTACGGCCGTAAAGTCCATGACTTTATGCGTTGGGATTATCTGGCCTTCGCCATTTCAATAATATTATTGATTGCGTCTGTCACTATTATGTCGCTACGCGGTTTTAACTGGGGGCTGGATTTCACCGGTGGTACGGTGATTGAAATTAACCTGGAGCAACCCGCCAATCTTGACCTGCTGCGCGATACCTTGGAACAAGCCGGGTTTAAGGATCCGATTATCCAGAACTTTGGCAGCAGCCGTGACATTATGGTGCGTATGCCGCCAGTAGAGGGTAGCGTAGGTCAGGAACTGGGTAATAAAGTGATCAGCGTGATCAACGCATCCGTTGATAAAAATGCGACGGTCAAGCGTATTGAGTTCGTAGGCCCGAGTGTCGGGAGTGAACTGGCGCAAACCGGTGGTATGGCGTTGTTGGTGGCGTTGATCTGTATCCTGATCTATGTTGGGTTCCGGTTTGAATGGCGTCTGGCATTGGGTGCGGTTCTGGCACTGGCTCACGACGTGGTTATCACCATGGGGATATTGTCGCTCTTCCATATCGAGATTGACTTGACCATCGTCGCTTCATTGATGTCGGTTATCGGTTACTCGCTGAACGACAGTATTGTGGTTTCTGACCGTATCCGTGAGAACTTTCGCAAGATCCGCCGTGGTACACCTTACGAAATCGTGAACGTTTCGCTGACACAAACCCTGAGTCGTACCATTATGACTTCCGCCACGACATTGATGGTGGTTCTGATGCTGTACATCTTTGGTGGCGCGATGCTACATGGTTTCTCATTAACCATGTTGATTGGTGTGTCTATCGGTACCATCTCCTCTATCTACGTTGCTTCGGCACTGGCGTTGAAACTGGGGATGAAACGTGAGCACATGCTGCAACTGAAAGTGGAAAAAGAAGGGGCAGATCAGCCCTCTATTTTACCGTGATCAAGTGGCATCGTTTATTTAGGCTACCGCTTTCTGGAGCTTGAATAACCCTAGATATCAAGCTTGAATTAAATGCCAGTCAGTGGATCCTGACTGGCATTTTTGTTTGTTGCTGTTCCAGAGACTCGGCAGTGGCATGTTTATTGGGCAACCCTCGAGGCAATTCACAACAAATGCCCTGTGCGCTTTGTTGTAACCCAAGTTCGGGGTAAACTGTGCTTAACAATAAAATGCTTATCAGGATGAGTTATGCATTGCCCTTTTTGCGCTGCTGTTGATACCAAAGTGATTGATTCCCGCCTGGTGGGGGACGGTTCTCAGGTGCGCCGTCGTCGCCAATGTCTGGTCTGCAATGAGCGTTTTACCACGTTTGAAGTAGCCGAACTGGTGATGCCGCGGGTGATTAAAAGTGATGAAGTTCGTGAACCGTTCAATGAAGATAAATTGCGTCGTGGGATGCTGAAAGCGTTGGAAAAGCGCCCAGTCAGCTCAGACGATGTAGAAAACGCGATAAATCATATCAAATCCCAGTTGCGGGCCACGGGTGAACGCGAAGTACCGACCAAAATGGTGGGTAATCTGGTGATGGATGCCTTAAAAAAGCTGGATAAAGTGGCTTATATCCGTTTTGCATCGGTTTACCGTAGTTTTGAAGACATTCGTGAATTCGGCGAAGAAATCGCCAAACTGCAGGATTAAGCTGGTTGCTTATGCATAACGACCAATTTTACATGGCGCGTGCCTTTGAGCTGGCACGGCAGGGGCGTTTTACCACTACACCTAATCCGAATGTCGGTTGCGTGATTGTGCGCGAGGGTCAGATTGTTGGTGAAGGTTACCATTTGCGAGCCGGTGAGCCACATGCCGAAGTGCATGCGTTACGTATGGCGGGTGAACTGGCGCGTGGTGCCACCGTTTATGTCACGCTGGAACCTTGCAGCCACCAGGGTCGTACCCCACCTTGTGCTGATGCGCTGATTGGCGCGGGGGTTAGCCGCGTGGTGGCGGCAATGCAAGACCCTAACCCGCAAGTCGCCGGGCGTGGCCTGCATAAGCTACAGCAGGCGGGTATTGAGGTGTGCCACGGGGTGATGCTGGCGGATGCTGAAGCGGTCAATCGCGGTTTCCTCAAGCGGATGCGTACCGGTTTGCCTTATGTGCAGTTGAAACTGGGGGCCTCTTTGGATGGCCGAACTGCCATGGCCTCCGGTGAAAGCCAGTGGATCACCTCAGCGCAATCCCGGCAGGATGTACAGCGTTTGCGTGCCGAAAGTTCAGCCATCCTGAGCACGAGTGCCACGGTATTGGCCGACGATCCGTCACTGACAGTGCGCTGGGATGAATTGAGTGATGACATTCGCCAAATCTACCCGCGTGAAAATCTGCGGCAACCTGTGCGGGTTATTTTAGATAGTCAGAACCGGGTCACACCACAACATCGGGTGGTACAGCAGCCTGGGAACACTTGGTTGGCACGTTTGCAACCGGATACTCAATCTTGGCCAGCAGGTGTAGAACAATTGTTGCTACCTGAGTATGGGGGTGGGATTGATCTGGTTGCGATGATGATGCAACTGGCTAAACGCCAAGTGAACACGGTTTGGGTTGAGGCAGGTGCCCAGTTGGCGGGGAGCTTACTGCAAGCCGGGCTGGTTGATGAGCTGATAGTGTATGTGGCACCCAAGTTATTGGGTGATAATGGCCGGGGATTGTGTCAATTACCGGGTCTTGAACAGTTGTCTGAGGCACCAGAGTTTGTTTTCAGTGAAGTGCGCCAGATCGGTCCAGACTTGCGTTTGCGGCTAACTGCTAAATAACGAATACCACTTTTATCTCCCTGCTCCCTGGTGTTTTAAAAAACCGCCGCGCAGGTAGACAAAGAATATGATAGAATCCGCCCCCCTATGGGGTATTGAACCTATTCTTGAGGAAAGCCCATGAAAGTTATTGAAGGTGTTGTTGCCACTCCTAATGCCCGTGTGGCGATCGCAATTGCACGTTTTAACAATTTTATCAACGACAGCCTACTGCAAGGCGCCATTGATGCCCTGAAACGTGTGGGTCAGGTTGATGATGCCAACATCACCGTTGTTTGGGTTCCTGGGGCATACGAATTGCCATTAACGGCACGTGTATTGGCCAATACTGGCAAATATGACGCCGTGATTGCGCTGGGTACCGTGATCCGTGGTGGTACTGCGCACTTTGAATATGTGGCCGGTGAAGCCAGCTCTGGCCTGGGTCATGTCTCATTGACTACCGAGATCCCGGTTGCCTTTGGGGTACTGACCACTGAAAGTATTGAACAAGCGATTGAACGCGCTGGGACCAAAGCCGGTAATAAAGGCGCAGAAGCAGCACTGACCGCACTTGAAATGATTAATGTTATCAAGGCGATTAAAGCCTGAATTTAGTTTAAGGGGAATTCCGTGAAACCTGCTGCTCGTCGTCGCGCTCGTGAGTGCGCTGTTCAAGCGATCTATTCTTGGCAGTTGTCTAGAAATGACATTGCCGATGTTGAACATCAGTTCCTGACGGAGCAGGATGTCAAAGATGTTGACATCGCCTATTTTCGTGAGCTGCTTTCTGGTGTGGCAGTCAATGCGGGTATGCTGGATGGGCTGATGGCCCCCTATCTGTCTCGCCAACTCGAAGAGCTGGGCCAGGTGGAAAGAGCCGTACTGCGCATTGCGCTGTTTGAGCTAAAAATGCGTGAGGATGTTCCTTACAAAGTGGCTATCAACGAAGCGATCGAACTGGCGAAAACCTTTGGTGCTGAAGATAGTCACAAGTTTGTCAATGGTGTGTTGGACAAAGCTGCTCCCAGTATCCGTAAGAAAAAATAACGACAAAGGCCGGGAAACCGGCCTTGATTTCTTTGGAGGAAAGAGCATGGCATGCGGTGAGTTCGATCTTATTGCCCGTTATTTTAACCGTCCTGAGACTGTGCGCCGGGATGTTCAGTTGGGCATTGGTGATGACTGCGCACTCCTGACAGTGGCAGAAAAACAGCTTTTAGCCATCAGTACCGATACCTTGGTATCAGGCATCCATTTTTTGGCGGAGATAGATCCGGCCGATCTCGGTTACAAAGCGTTAGCCGTTAATCTGAGCGATCTGGCGGCAATGGGCGCTGATCCCGCTTGGCTTTCCTTGGCGTTGACACTCCCTAATGTGGATGAAGCCTGGCTGAAAGCGTTCAGTGACAGCCTATTCGAACAACTCAATTACTACGGCATGCAACTGATTGGTGGGGATACCACACGTGGCCCACTCAGCATGACGTTGACCATCAATGGCCTGGTACCTGCCGGGCGCGCATTAACACGCAGTGGTGCCAAGATCGGTGACTGGATTTATGTCACCGGAATGTTGGGTGACAGTGCCGCCGGGCTGGCTATTCTGCAACAACGCTTGCAGGTGAGCGACCCAGAAGCGCGTAACTATTTGCTTAAACGCCATTTACGGCCGACACCGCGCGTGTTGCAGGGTAAAGCGCTGCGTGATCTGGCCAGTTCGGCGATCGATATTTCCGATGGTTTAATCTCTGACTTGAAACATGTGCTCAAGGCTTCTAGGTGTGGGGCGCGCATTGAACTGGATGAACTGCCAATGTCACAAGCGATGACCCAGCATGCCGAGGTGGAACAGGCGTTGCGTTGGGCACTGACAGGCGGAGAAGACTACGAGCTGTGCTTTACCGTACCGGAGATCAATCGTGGCGCATTAGAAGTGGCGTTAAGCCATTTAGGTGCGGATTACACCTGCATCGGCCAGATTGTTTCGCCCGCTGATGGGGTGAAGTTCTATCGTGGTCATCAAGAGATTGAGTTACCGTGGCACGGCTACGATCATTTCAGCATTGAGTAAAAATCATGAAAGATGAAGCGAAGTCCCGGCTACGTATGAGCAACCCATGGCATCTGTTGGCGACCGGTTTTGGCAGTGGATTGTCGCCGATTATGCCAGGGACCATGGGGTCGATTGCTGCCATTCCGTTCTGGTTGTTGTTGATCCAGTTACCCTGGCCGCTTTATTTATTGGTGCTGATATTCAGTAGCGGCATCGGTATTTATCTGTGCCATAAAACCTCCAAAGATATGCAAGTGGATGATCATGGCAGCATCGTCTGGGATGAATTTGTCGGTATGTGGATCACCTTGATGATGTTACCGGTCCACAACTGGCAATGGGTCATTAGCGGGTTTGTGGTGTTCCGTATTCTTGATATCTGGAAGCCATGGCCGATTCGCTGGTTTGACCGCAATCTGCATGGCGGCTTGGGGATCATGATTGATGATATCATCGCTGGTGTGCTGGCTGCCGTGGTGATTTATCTGATGGGGTATTATTGGCCGAGCGGATGGTGGTGATAGCCTTGTTGCCATTCAAGCTGCGTCTCCAGTGAACCGAGATCGATAAAGGCGCACCTCAGTGTGCGCCTCTACAGGTCACTTTCGCTGACTCAAGATTGGCGGTTAGGCAAAACCTATTACTTATGCAAAACCGACCACCTGATGTGGTACATAAGCCGTTTCTAATTGGGCAATTTCTTGCACTGTCAGCTTCAGATCAATGGCGGCAACGGCATCCAACAGGTGTTCACTACGTGAAGCACCAATAATCGGTGCAGTCACCACAGATTTACTCAACAGCCAAGCCAGGGCGACCTGTGCTCGTGGAACGCCGCGTTGTTCTGCGATGTTGGCCACATGTCCGGCAATCTGGGCATCGACCTCTTCAGTGGCAACATACAAGGTTTTACCATACAGATCGGAATCTATTCGTTTGGTAGTTTCCCCCCAAGGGCGGGTTAATCTGCCACGCGCCAACGGGCTCCAAGGGAGCACCGCAATGCCTTCAGCGGCACATAAGGGATACATTTCCCGCTCTTCTTCCCGCTGGATTAGATTGTATTGATCCTGCATGCTGACAAAACGCGTCCAGCCATAGCGGTCGGCAGTGTATAGCGCTTTGGCAAATTGCCAAGCATACATTGAGGATGCCCCGATATAGCGTGCTTTACCGGCTTTCACCACGTCATGCAGTGCTTCCAACGTTTCTTCGATCGGTGTTTCGTAATCCCAACGGTGGATTTGCAGTAAATCCACATAGTCGGTTCCCAGACGCCGCAGGCTATCGTCAATGGATTGCATAATCTTGGGGCGCGATAGCCCGCGCTCCAGATTGCTCATGGCATTATAGACTTTGGTGGCAATCACCACGTCTTCGCGGCGGGTGTAGTCACGCAAGGCTCGGCCAACAATTTCTTCACTGCTGCCATCAGAATAACTATTGGCGGTATCAAAGAAGTTGATACCCATATCCAATGCCTGTCTGATCAGTGGGCGGCTGTTCTCTTCCGGTAGCGTCCATGGGTGGCTACCCCGTAAAGGTTCACCATAAGTCATACATCCCAGACAGATACGGGAAATGTTCAGGTCGGTATTACCCAGTTTTAGATATTCCATAATTCATAATCTCCTGTGTACCGAGCAAACCCAAGGGCATCACGCCAACCAGGCCTCGATCTGGCGTTGAATGCCGATGGCATCCAGACCAAGATCACTGCGGATCTCATCTTGATTACCTTGAGGAATGAAATAATCAGGTAAGCCAATATTTAGCACCGGCACCTGCTGGCGTTTTGCCATCAACAGCTCGTTTACGCCGCTGCCTGCGCCACCCATAATGGCATTCTCTTCCAATGTCACCAGGGCTGTATGACTGGCGGCCATCTCTAGCACCAGTTGTTGGTCCAGCGGTTTGACAAAACGCATATCCACTAACGTAGCATTGAGGGCTGCGGCGGCTTGTGCCGCTTCCGGTAATAGCGTGCCGAAGTTGAGGATGGCAATGTTTTCACCGGTGCGGCGTACCACACCTTTACCGATCGGCAGGCTTGCCAGCGGTTCCAGTACTGCGCCAGTACCATTACCACGCGGGTAACGGACTGCACTGGGGCCGTCGTTATAGTGATAACCGGTATACAACATTTGTCGACACTCGTTTTCATCACTTGGCGTCATGATCACCATATTGGGGATACAACGCAGGAACGAGAGGTCGAATGCGCCTTGGTGAGTTTGACCATCAGCACCGACAATCCCGCCACGATCAATGGCAAACATCACTGGTAAGTTGGGGATCGCCACATCGTGAATAACCTGGTCGTAAGCACGTTGCAGAAACGTGGAGTAGATCGCCACCACCGGCTTATAACCACCAATCGCCAAGCCAGCAGCAAAGGTCACCGCGTGCTGTTCGGCAATGGCGACATCGAAATACTGCTGAGGATAGTCACGGGAAAACTGAACCATGCCAGAACCTTCACGCATAGCGGGGGTGATGGCCATCAGTTGACTGTCAGCGGCGGCAGTTTCGCATAACCACTGACCAAAAATAGTCGAATAGGTTGGCAGCCCTCCGCCACTTTTCGGCAAGGTGCCGATGGCAGGATCGAACTTGGGCACCGCATGGAAGCTGATCGGATCCTTCTCTGCAGGGGCATAGCCACGTCCTTTTTTGGTCATGATATGCAGCAGTTGTGGCCCTTTCAGATCGCGCATGTTCTTCAGTGTGGCGATCAGCCCTTGAACATCGTGCCCATCTACCGGGCCGATGTAATTAAACCCCAGCTCTTCAAACAGTGTGCCGGGGACCACCATCCCTTTGAGGTGTTCTTCGGTACGTTTGAGCAGTTCTTTGATGGGGGGCAGGCCAGAGAGAACTTTCTTGCCACCTTCACGTAGTGTGGAGTAGAGCTTGCCTGAAAGCAGTTGTGCTAGATGATTATTCAGGGCTCCAACGTTTTCAGAGATCGACATTTCATTGTCGTTGAGTATCACCAGCATATCTGGGGTGATATCTCCGGCGTGATTCATGGCTTCAAATGCCATGCCCGCGGTGATGGCACCATCACCAATCACGCAGACGGTACGGCGATCTTTCCCTTCCCGCGCGGCGGCTACCGCCAAACCCAGACCAGCACTGATTGAGGTGGATGAGTGGCCGACACTGAGCACATCATATTCGCTTTCCCCACGCCATGGGAAAGGATGCAGCCCTTTTTTTTGCCGGATAGTGGCAATACGATCACGGCGACCCGTCAGGATTTTATGTGGATAGGCTTGATGGCCTACATCCCAGACCAGGTGATCAAACGGCGTGTTGTAAACGTAATGCAGCGCGACCGTCAGTTCGACAGTACCTAGCCCGGAAGCAAAATGACCACTGGAACGGCTAACGCTGTTCAGCAGATATTGCCGTAGCTCGTCACAGAGTTTTGGCAAACTTTCTTTTGGCAAGGAGCGCAACTCTTGTGGGGTGTCCGCTAGTGCCAAGGTCGGGTATTTGGTTATATCAATAGGCATTTGATACTCATATCAGAGATGTTTACCCTTTTTATTTCACGCTGTCATAGTGTATTCACGTTGTCATAGTATGAAACGCCCACTCTCTATGGGAGCGACTGAGCCATCCAACCCAGAAGATTGATGATGTTCAACCTCGAGTTTCACTTTGCGGCTATTTGCCGCTAAGTAGGCGTGTTTTTCACTCAATGACTGCCTGCTTACAACTTGAAAGAGCCAGGGTATATCACGCTATACGTTAATTGTCGCGTTCAATAATGAAGTTGGCTAACGCACGTAATGGCGCGGTGTCATAGTTTTTTGCGGCCAAAGTCTCTAAAGCCGTCAACGCTTCTTGATAGAGATCCCACGCTTTTAGTTTTGCGCTGTCAAGTCCCAGAAGGGCAGGATAGGTACTCTTTCCAAGTTGTTGATCGGAGCCTTGGCGTTTGCCGATCTTTGCTGTTTCTCCTACCACATCCAGAATGTCATCTTGCACTTGAAATGCCAGCCCTATTGCGGCCGCATAACGATCAAGTTGTGGCAAGGCGGCACGCCCTGACTCACCGGCTGCCAGTGCCCCCAGACGAACCGCCGCTCGGATGAGAGCACCGGTTTTATGGCGATGGATCTGTTCCAGCGCCAATAAATCAATTTGCTTGCCTTCCGCTTCCAGATCCAGCGACTGACCGCCACACATACCGGCAACTCCACTGGCACTGGCCAGTTCGGAGATCATCGCCAATCTGTCCTGCAATGATACATCGGGCATGGGGGCATCTGCCAGAATAGAAAATGCCAGGGTTTGTAGTGCATCACCCGCCAGGATGGCGTTAGCCTCACCAAACTTGATATGACAGGTGGGTTGGCCTCGGCGGAGGTCATCATCATCCATTGCGGGTAAGTCATCATGGATCAGTGAATAGGCATGAATACATTCCACAGCGGCGGCGGGGGCATCCAGATTATCCAGGCTCAGGCCAAACATCTGCCCGCTGGCATACACCAGAAATGGTCGTAACCGTTTGCCGCCCAGCAATGCACCGTGGCGCATTGCTGCCACCATGTTGCCCTCATTGAGCGGTAAGGGAGCAAGGTAAGCCAGCAGGGCGCGATCACTGCGCTGGCGTAAAGCTTGTAACTGATCTTGGAACTCAGACATCGTTATTACTCAGCGTCCGGATTAAAAGGAGCCAGTGCAGCATCGTCACTATTACCATTGAGCAGGATCTCTACCCGCTGCTCTGCCTGCTGCAGTTTTTGCTGGCCTTGGCGTGCCAGTTGTATGCCGCGCTCAAACTCATTGAGTGCATCTTCCAGTGATAATTCGCCGGACTCCAGGCGTGCGACAATACTTTCAAGTTCACTCAACGCGTTCTCAAAGCTGACGTTTTGCTCTTTACTGTCTGATTGTATCGGTTTTTTAGCCATAATTTCGTTTTTACATCATCATATGAAGCGTGGAGTCAGAGAGCCTATCCTAGCGGATCTTGTTCAGTAAATCATGGCGCTTCTTTTGCTAAATTGATTCCAGTGGTGGTGGAATATTGACGGATACCTTCGGTTTTGTGCACGTAGCATAATCAGATAGTGATATACTCCGCACCGCAATTATTCTTCCATTATCTAACGACCACCAGACAATCAAAAACCGCCATGAAGTTTATCATTAAATTGTTTCCAGAAATCACTATCAAGAGTCAATCTGTGCGCTTGCGCTTTATCAAGATCCTGACGACTAACATTCGTAATGTGCTTAAACAGTATGATGAAACGTTGGCGGTGGTAAGGCACTGGGATTTTATCGAAGTGCGTGCCAAAGATGAGGACCAACGCCCGGTGATTGCCGATGCGTTGATGCGCATTCCCGGTATTCACCATATCCTGGAAGTGGAAGATCGCACTTATACCGATATGCATAATATCTTTGAACAGGTGTTAGCGACTTATCGCGATCAACTGGAAGGTAAAACGTTTTGTGTGCGTGTCAAACGCCGTGGTAAGCATGAGTTTAGTTCGATTGATGTGGAACGTTATGTTGGCGGTGGGCTCAATCAGCATATTGAAACGGCACGGGTTAAGCTTTCTCATCCACAGGTAACGGTAAATCTGGAGATTGAAGACGATCGACTGATGCTGGTTAAGGCACGCCGTGAAGGGCTGGGTGGTTATCCGATTGGTACGCAGGAAGATGTGCTGTCACTGATTTCTGGTGGTTTTGATTCAGGCGTATCAAGCTATATGCTGATGCGTCGTGGCTGCCGTGTACATTACTGCTTCTTTAATCTCGGGGGCGCGGCCCACGAAATTGGCGTCAAGCAGGTGGCCTACTATTTATGGCAGCGCTTTGGTAGCTCGCACAAAGTGCGTTTTGTGGCGGTGGACTTCGAGCCGGTAGTGGGTGAGATTTTAGAAAAAGTCGATGACGGCCAGATGGGCGTTGTGCTCAAGCGTATGATGGTGCGCGCCGCTTCTCAGGTGGCTGAACGTTACGGCGTGCAGGCACTGGTTACCGGCGAAGCGCTGGGCCAGGTCTCCAGCCAGACCCTGACCAACCTGCGACTGATTGACAATGTCTCTGATACCTTGATCTTACGCCCGCTGATCTCCCATGATAAAGAGCACATTATTGATCTTGCACGGGAAATCGGTACCGAGGATTTTGCCAAAACCATGCCGGAATATTGTGGCGTGATTTCGAAGAGCCCAACGGTTAAAGCGGTGAAAAGCAAGATTGAAGCTGAAGAGGCAAACTTTGATTTTACCATTCTCGAGCGTGTGGTGCGTGAAGCGCGCAATGTGGATATTCGCACTATCGCTGAAGAAACACAGCAGCTGGTTACCGAGGTGGAGACGGTGGCTGAATTTACCGCTGATGAGGTGATTCTGGATATTCGTTCTGCCGACGAACAGGAAGAAAAACCCCTTGCTATCACCCAGGCAGAGGTAAAGACCCTGCCATTTTATAAGTTGAGTAGCCAATTTGCTGCGCTTGATCAGAGCAAAACCTACCTACTCTATTGTGATCGTGGAGTGATGAGTCGCCTGCAAGCGCTCTATCTGCTTGAGCAAGGCTATACCAATGTTAAGGTTTATCGTCCTTAGCTTTCCCTTAGCCTGAGTGGATAAGGGGGCTTCTGGTTTGGCACTCAATCACTAAAATCGTACATGCCAGGTAGCAGTACCAGTTGTGCTGCTACCTCTGCCGCTTTGCTCTTACCCAACAATAAATCAATCAGCTTTAAAGCAAATTCCATTGAGGTGCCGGGCCCTTGGCTGGTCAGCAGATTCACTCGCGCATCAAACACCACGCGCCGTTCCAGCCAGTTGGCCGGTGGGATCTGCTCTTTTAACCCTGGGAAGCCGGTCATATTGCTGATGGGGAACAGATTATGGTGTTGTAATACTAACGCTGGGGCAGCACAGATAGCCGCTACAATCTTCCCTTGTAGGTGCATTTGACGCACTTTCTCTACCAGCAAGGGGCTATCGCGGAAACACTCGGCCCCTTTGATGCCACCCGGCAGCACGATGGCATCAAAAGGGTCATCAACAATGGCCACCAGCGGTGCATCGGCCAGCAGTTTTACCCCACGGGAACAGGTAATGGTTAGGTTGCCGTCACCCGCGACGCTGGCGGTGGTCACGCTAACCCCGGCGCGCACCAACAAGTCAATGGTGGTAACGGCTTCGGTTTCTTCACTACCAGGAGCCAGACAGACCAGCGCCGATACGCTCATACTTGTTTTCCTTTTGTTTAATCATTTCAAACAACCGGGTATTTTCCGGCAGGGAGATACCATGCTTGCGGCCACGACGCAGTAAATAACCGGTGATATAGTCGACCTCGGTATGCCGTTGGCTACGGATATCCTGCAGCATAGAAGAGATATTGTCCGCTGTGTTCTCGATCACTTGCATCACATAGAGCATCAGACCTTCACATGAAGTATGGTACCCCTCTCTTTCCATCACCTCGGCAATTTCGTGGCAGATAAGCTCTATCTGTTGGGGATAGCGTTGCAGATCGCCATTGCGGCAGTTATACAGCACGGTGAGTGGGTTGATGACACAGTTCACGGCCAATTTGCGCCAGCAGGCAGCGGCGATATGGTTATGCCAAGCGACATCGGGCAATGCCTGATGCAGTACTTCTGCTAAATGACTCAGATGGGCGGCTTGTGATGTTGCCGGGCCGATATGGGTGATCCCATTGGCAACATGGATAATGGCATTACCATCATGGCGAGCCGCATGGGTCGTGGTCCCTTGCAACACCGGTTGGCTGTGCGGCGGTAATTCATCAACAGTACCCAGACCATTATGCAACAGTAAAATCGCACAATGTGGGTTGAGCTTGGGGAGTAGCAGGGTTAGCGCGCCAGAAATCTGCCAGGCTTTAAGCGTGACCAGCAGCAGCTCACTTTGCGATAAATGTTCAGGATCGTTAGTGGGTAAATTATGGTTAAATGAAGTACCGCCTGGCTCAATAATATTGACTGCACAAAATGGCGAGGGTACCCGTAACCATCCTTGTACATCGTGACCTTGTTGATAGAGTCTGGCGAGCCAGAGTTGCCCGAGGGCACCGCAACCAAGAATGGTTATTTTCATTCTATCTCCTTGGCGTCAAATGAGTTTAAACTGTTTTCTGGCTGCAGCTTGAATGAGTGCGATTATAAACCTCAGGCTCAGTACTGACATCGAAATTTTGCTTACTGTAACATTTTATCTACTGTAACAAAGCAGGTATGATTCAGGGCATCAAAATCATAGGTTACCCATTTTGGTGGAGGATATATGCCATCTTTCGACATCGTTTCCGAAATAGATATGCAGGAAGTGCGTAATGCGGTTGAGAACGCCAGCCGCGATCTCAGCACCCGTTGGGATTTTCGTAACGTACCAGCCAGTTTTGAGCTGAATGAAAAGAATGAAAGCATTAAAGTGGCCAGCGAGTCCGATTTTCAGGTACAACAATTGCTGGATATTTTGCGTGAGAAACTGAGTAAACGCAGTATTGATGGCGGTGCGCTGGAGATCCCGGACGAGCTGACGCATAGCGGCAAAACCTACAGCGTTGAAGCCAAGCTTAAGCAAGGTATTGAAACCAGTCTGGCGAAAAAAATCGTCAAGCTAATCAAAGACAGCAAGCTGAAGGTGCAGGTGCAAATTCAGGGTGACGAAGTGCGGGTGACCGGTAAATCCCGTGACGACCTGCAAGGCGTGATGGCACTGGTGCGTGGTGCCGACCTTGGTCAACCCTTCCAGTTTAAAAACTTCCGCGATTGAGTTATATCGGGCCGATGGATGGTCGGCCCAAATTTATCTTCGGTAGATATCAATATGCATTGACCAAGGCTTCTAATTGGCCCCGGTTGGTCTGTTTGGTATCAACCTTGATATAGGCACTGCGTTCTTCGGGTACCACGATGGCTTCAGTAACCCCAGGTTGCGCCATTAAACGGTGTTGCAAGGCCGAATCTTTCACTGCCAGTTCACAGAGCGTAATGCGCAAACTGCTGACATAAG
The DNA here is from genome assembly GCF_057180565.1 of Serratia sp. HNCC26DJ244. Classification (NCBI taxonomy): domain Bacteria; kingdom Pseudomonadati; phylum Pseudomonadota; class Gammaproteobacteria; order Enterobacterales; family Yersiniaceae; genus Serratia; species Serratia sp. HNCC26DJ244. The sequence continues at coordinate 104,232 of NZ_JBXUGO010000001.1, forward strand.
GCGGCTCTTTCATGGTGCTACTGACGACAAACCAGATGGCGGCAAGCCCGGCTCCAGCAATAAATACCAACCCGGTACCTTGCAGGCTATATAGCCACCCCCCGACACTGCCGCCAATCGCCACACCAATAAATTGACTGGTGGAGTAAACCCCCATTGCAGTGCCTTTATAACCGGCTGGAGCTTCTTTACTGATCAGCGAAGGTAGAATAGCTTCCATCACATTGAAAGCAATAAAGAATAACTGTATGCCAGCGATGATGGCCCACAAATGCAGGCCAGAGCGCCAAAGCAACACTTCTGCGCAAAATAATACCGCCACACAGCCCATAAATACCTGTTTCATACGGCGGTATTTTTCGGCATAGATGATAAAAGGCACGATGGTGGCAAATGAGACCAGCATCGTCACCAGATAAACCTTCCAGTGATTACTGGCCGCTAAGCCCGCTTGTTGCATCGCCAGCGGTAAGGCGACAAAGCTCGACATCAACAAAATATGCAGGCACATGATGCCGAAGTTGAGTTTTAACATGCGCGGATTGTTCAGGACTTTGCTGAAGCTGCCCCGTACCATGCTGGATTCACGGTTTAATACATGGTCACTGGTGGATGGCACCACCGCCAGCGTAATGACGATCCCGGCTATGGCTAAGAGCGCAATCATCCAGAACAGTGCCTGTAACCCGAAAGCATGAGTCACGATAGGGCCAACCACCATCGCGCAAGCAAAGGTGAGCCCGAAACTGACCCCGATAAACGCCATTGCTTTGGTACGGTTCTGTTCGCGGGTTAAATCGGATAGCAGCGCCATTACTGCGGCGGCTATTGCCCCAGAACCTTGCAAAGCACGGCCAAGAATAATTCCCCAGATGGAGTCACTGAGCGCCGCGATGACACTCCCCAGGGCAAAAATCAGCAGACCACCGACGATCAATGGTTTACGGCCAATACGATCAGAAACCAGGCCGAAAGGGATCTGGAACAGGGCCTGTGCCAAGCCATAGATACCAATGGCGATGCCAATTAACGTCTCACTGGCACCCTGCAGTGCCATACCATAGGTGGTGAGCACCGGCAGCACCATAAACATGCCTAACATGCGCAGTGAAAACACCGCCCCTAATCCCCAGGTGGCCCGCCGTTCTTTGGGGGTCATGATATTGTCGTTCATTGGGACCTCAGTAAAACTCATACATCTGATCAGCTAAAGCAGCAAACCTGATGGAATAATTCGTCAAAGTGGCATCATTCTAGATGCGTGTATTCTAGAGCGTGTAGCGGGGGAGGGGGAAGTGAATGTTGTTTAACAGATGTTAATGTTATCCCCAGATTATTTTCGATCAGGGCTGATGGTCATTGGGTATATACCTTACCCTTGACGCTAACGGTTCAACTGACTGGCAACCGTTAGCTTCATAAGGGTTAAAAGTGCTGGTGACATGGATGGTGATAGGAATTATTGCCAACTATCTGCATTACCCAATATAGGTCAACAAGGTGCCTGGTGCAGTATTGGCATTGAAGTCAATAGACATCATCACACTGAGTGAGGTAATGGCAACAATCGAGAACACAAATAGTTTGCGTGCCCAGATACTGTCATTTTCCGCTTTATAACCACGTAGGGCCATGCCCAACCACCATACGCTCACCGCCGCAGCCACAATCAGATATTTGTAACCGGCATAACCAACCAAGGTCAGCATCAGCGTGGCAACCATAAACGCCAGGATATAGACTGTGATGTGGTTCTTGGCAACGGAAATGCCCTTCACCACCGGCAGTACCGGGATATTGGCTGCCTGATAATCTTTCAGCCGGAAGATGGCAATGGCATAAGAGTGGGGCATCTGCCACAGGCTGAATATGGCCAACAAGATCAAAGCACCAGCATCAAACTCGTTGGTGACCGCACAATAGCCAATCACCGGGGGCGCTGCACCCGACAGGCTGCCAATCAGTGTACCGTAGACTGAATGGCGCTTCATATAGAGGCTATAAACACCCACGTAAACCACAAAACCCATCACTGCCAGCCACATGGCCAGCGGGTTGGCCGCAATATAGAGCAGGGTGAAACCAGCAATACCCAACAGGGTCGCGTAAATCAGGCTGACATTCGGCGCAATCAGGCCTTTTACCAACACCCGGTTTTTGGTTCTCTCCATCTTTTTGTCGATGTCACGGTCGATGTAATTGTTAAATACACAGCCCGAGGCCACCACCAATGACACCCCTAACAGGGTAGAGAAAAACAGGGAGTAGTCGATACTCCCTTTGGAAGCGAGCAGAAATCCCCCAATCACCGAGATAAGATTGCCGAAAATAATGCCTGGCTTGGTTACTTGCAGGTATTGCTTAATCATCACACACCGCTCTGCTATTAATCGACCATCATATTGATATTGAGGTTGTACATAATCCAAAGTGAACCAACAACCACGATACCGATAATGACAGCGGTGAACACTAACGCCACCAGATTCCAACGCTCTTCTGAAGAGGTATTCATATGTAGGAAGTAAACCAGGTGAACGATCACCTGGATCACCGCCGTACCGACGACCACAGCCAGGATGGTGGAGGGAGCAGCGGAGCCACTCATCACCATTGCAAATGGAATGACCGTCAGGATGATCGACAGAATAAAGCCGATCATATATGACTTCACGCTGCCATGGCTTGCGCCACCGTGTGAGGTTTGATGGGATGAATGGCTCATTACATAACCCCCAGTAGGTAGACAACGGTAAATACACAGATCCAGACCACATCCAGGAAGTGCCAGAACAGGCTCAGACACATCAGACGGGTTTTATTGGTCGCTGTCAGGCCACGTCTGCTGACGTGGACCATCATAGTAATGATCCACACCAGACCGACGGTGACGTGCAAACCATGAGTACCCACCAGTGCAAAGAAACTGGAGAGGAACGCACTGCGGTCTGGGCCATAGCCTTCGGTGATCAGATGGTGGAATTCATAGATTTCCATTGCCATGAAGCCAAGGCCGAACAGGAAGGTGAGCAGTAACCAGATATTAACACTGCTAACCTTGCCCTTATTCATGCCGACCATGGCCATGCCAAAGGTGATGGAGCTGAACAGCAGCAAGAAAGTTTCAACCAGAACAAAATTCAGGTCGAAGATATCTTTACCAGAGGGACCACCGGCGGTCCCATTCACCAAGACTGCATAGGTTGCGAACAAACTTGCAAACAAAATACAGTCGCTCATCAGGTAGATCCAGAATCCGAAGACTTTGGTTTCCCCTGTATCGTGGTGCCCATGTGCGGCATGGGCAACGTTATGATGGTTCGTCAGAGTATCAGTTGACATGGTTTACGCCTGCTTTGCTGATTTGTTCATCGTGTTGGCTTTCAATGCGCTCGATTTCATCGACCGGGACATAGTAATCAACATCTTCATCGAAGCTCTTGGCAATCCAGGTAATGATTATGCCTGCAAAGCCAACAATCGCCATCCACCAGATATGCCAGATCATGGCGAAGCCAAACACCAGGCTAAAGGCGGAAATAACGACACCCGCACCGGTATTTCTCGGCATATGAATCGGTTCGTACTTGGCGGGTTTCTTGTAAGCCTCACCTTTCTCTTTCATGTCCCAGAACGCATCGCGATCATGAATTTCTGGTACCACGGCAAAGTTATAGAACGGTGGAGGTGAAGAGGTTGACCACTCCAAGGTACGAGCATCCCATGGGTCGCCAGTGAGGTCGCGGTTCTTCTCACGATCACGGATACTGACGATCACCTGCATGATTTGGCATAGCACACCACAGAAAATCAACACTGCACCACATGCCGCAATCAGCAGCATTGAGTGGAACTCAGGGTTGATATTCTGGCTCAGGCGGCGAGTCATGCCCATAAAGCCCAAGACATAAAGTGGCATGAAGGCAATAAAGAAGCCGATGATCCAGAACCAGAATGCGCGGATCCCCCAGGTTTCATTCAGGCGGAAACCGAAGGCTTTAGGGAACCAGTAAGTCAGACCCGCGAAGCAGCCAAACACCACACCACCAATGATCACATTATGGAAGTGGGCAATAAGGAACAGACTGTTATGCAGCACAAAGTTGGCACCGGGTACCGCCAGCAGTACACCGGTCATCCCACCAATGGAGAAGGTGATGATAAAACCGATGGTCCACAGCATGGGGGAGGTGTACTGAATGCGTCCCTGATACATGGTGAACAGCCAGTTGAAAATTTTCACCCCGGTCGGGATGGAAATGATCATTGTGGCGATACCAAAGAAGGCATTGACGTTGGCGCCACTGCCCATGGTAAAGAAGTGGTGTAGCCAGACAATAAATGACAGTAGGGTAATCACCACCGTTGCCCAGACCAGAGAGGTATAGCCGAACAAACGTTTTCTTGAGAAGGTCGCGGTCACTTCCGAGAAGATACCAAACACTGGCAGAACCAGGATATACACCTCTGGATGGCCCCAGGCCCAAATCAGGTTGATGTACATCATCATGTTGCCACCCATATCATTAGTGAAGAAATGGGTGCCCAGGTAGCGGTCCAGGGTTAACAGCGCGATAGTAACGGTCAAGATTGGGAATGAGATAATAATCAGTATGTTGGCGCACAATGCGGTCCAGGTGAACACTGGCATTTTCATCAGTGACATGCCAGGGGCGCGCATCTTGATGATCGTTGCGAAGAAGTTCACCCCAGTCAGCAGAGTACCCACACCAGATATTTGCAAACTCCAAATCCAGTAATCAACCCCGACGCCGGGACTGTACTCTATACCGGAAAGAGGGGGGTAAGCCAACCAGCCGGTTTGTGCAAATTCCCCAATGGCGAGTGAGAGATCAACCAGTATTACCCCGACAATAAACAACCAGAAGCTCAGGGAGTTGAGGAACGGATAGGCTACATCACGTGCACCGATTTGCAGTGGCACCACCAGGTTCATCAACCCGACCACCAGCGGCATCGCCACGAAGAAGATCATGATCACGCCGTGGGCGGTAAAAATCTGGTCATAGTGATGCGGTGGTAGAAAACCCGCTTCACCCGCAGAAGCAAGCGCCTGTTGGCCACGCATCATCACCGCATCAGCAAAACCACGTACCAGCATCACCAGTGCTACGATGATGTACATGATACCGATTTTTTTATGGTCAACTGACGTCAGCCATTCGCGCCATAGCCAGGTCCACTTGCCCAGATAGGTTATTAGTGCCAGCAGTCCCAGTCCACCAACGATAATTGCCGCAACGGTAACCATCACAATGGGTTCATGGAAAGGTACTGCATCAAGTGTTAATTTTCCCAACATCAGATTATTCCTCTGCTCCGGCGTGATGAGTATGCTCGCCCATGTCCTGGCTCATAGTCATCCCTTTATGTTCACTGTTCGCGCTACTTGCAGGCATATGCATATGGCCCATAAATTTGGCAATGGTTTCTTGGAACAAATTAGGTTTGACACTGGAGAAATACGTCACCGGATGGTTTTCAGTTTGTTCCGCCAGCTTATTGAAGTCACCGGTGGTATCGAGGGTTTTAGGTGAGGCTTTCACCTTGTCAACCCACTGGTTAAACTCGCCCTCGGTAGGGGTGACAATGGCGGTGAATTTCATGCCGGAGAAACCATGACCACTGTAGCTGCTGGAAATACCGTCGTATTTACCCGCAGTGTTGCCGATCAAGTGCAGTTTGGTTTGCATCCCAGGCATGGCATAAATCTGGCCGCCCAACTGAGGAATGAAGAACGAGTTCATGACCGAGTCTGCAGAAACTTTAAATTCCACAGGGACATCTTTCGGGAAAGCGATTTCATTAACTGTTGCAATCCCTTGTTCTGGATAGATAAACAACCATTTCCAATCCAACGATATCACTTGAATGGTCATTGGCTTCTTGTCGGTGACAATCGGCTTGTATGGATCCAGGGAGTGACTGGTTTTCCAGGTAATGGTCCCAAGAATCAGGATGATAATGATGGGAATAGTCCAGACGACCGCTTCAATCTTGTTGGAGTGCGACCAGTTCGGTGTGTATTTAGCCGATTGGTTGGAAGCGCGATACTTCCAGGCGAAGATTATCGTCATAAAAATCACGGGAACGACCACGATTAACATTAAGCCAATCGCAGTCAGGATCAGTGTCCGTTGTTCGACACCGATTGCTCCCTTGGGATCCATTAGAACCGTATCACAACCACTCAACATCAATGTGGTGGCGATTAAGGATAATATCCCAATACTTTTGCTGTATTTCTTAAGTCTCATCTAACGACCCCAATTACCAAGGTTCAATTGTCGTTTCATGTGTGCCGGGCATTTTACGGGAAGGTTACAGTACTGTAAATATACTTAAGGGATCGTCAGTGCTTTGCTGCCGCTTTCTGTTAAGAGGGTCACATCTATTACATTGTGTGGAAATTTGCCAATAGCAACAATATATTGGCGAGTCAAATAGCGAAAAATGGCACTATCTTAAGGAAAACCAAGGGAATAGAGAACAACTTGGAGGGTGGGGGTGAGGTTAAGTAGAAAATAAATGTTTATTTAATGTTAAATAACTGACTATTTATTGTGTTATTTATTTTATTCCCAAGTGCACAACTCAGGTAAAAATATTCCGAGTTGCTACACTTTTCGTCTCATAAAATAAATTTATTCTTTTTGATGTGCTTTAACTGAACAAAAAATAGTCAAGTTAATGGCGTGCGACGCAATGCCAGATAGTCTAACAGGCTACCCATGATAATCCCCACCAGGCTGAGTAGCGCGCCACTGCGTAGGAATACGGTTGCTATATCAGGCCACTGGCTTAACCCCAGCGCATTGAAAATCAGCAATATTAGCCATAAACCCAGTAACGAACAGCCCACACCGAGCAGACGTAACGCCCAGCGATAAGTGCCATTGAACAGTGTTCGTGGCATAAAGTCATCGGTACGTTGAGTGTATTCCAGGGTTTGTCGGCAAATGAGCAACAGTAGTAAACCGGGTAGCGCTGCCACAATAGAGAACAGGTAGAATAGCGGCCAGCCATGAAGTTCAACAAACCAACCTGCAATGGGGCCGACATAGACGCGGCCAACCGCCGAGAGTGCTGACAACAGGGCAAATTGGGTAGCAGAGAACGATTTATTACACAATGTCATCAGTAGGGCGACAAACGCAGCGGTACCCATACCACCACACAGGTTCTCAAGAAAAATAGCACTGCCCATGGAGAGGATGTTTTTATCGGTGATGGCTAACAACCAATAGCCGATGTTGGAAACCGCTTGCAGTATACCAAACAGCATCAAGGCCCGGAACAGGCTCAGGCGTTGCATTAACACCCCACCGAGCAAGGCACCAACAATGGTGGCAAACAGGCCAAGGGTTTTGTTGACCAACCCGACTTCACCCGCATCAAACCCGACACCCCGAATCAGAAAAGTGGTACTCAGGCTACCGGCAAAGGCATCCCCCATTTTATACATCACAATCAGCAGCAGGATCAGCCAGGCATTATTACGGCCGAAGAAGTCACGCAAGGGGGCGACTACCGCTTGTTCCATGGTGCGCGGTGCCGGGATACTGTCGTCCGGCTCGGGTGCCATTAGTGTGGCCACAATGCCGAACAGCATCAGCGCGGCCATTAACCAGTATGTGTGTTGCCAACCTAAATAGCGGTCTGCCAGCCACAGGGCCAATCCACCAGACACCAGCATCGCCAAGCGATAACCCAGCACAGAAATTGCGGCTCCAGACCCTCGTTCATTCGCTGGTAAGAGGTCAGTCTTATAAGCATCAAAAACAATATCCTGCGAAGCAGAACAGAAAGCCACTAATACGGCTAAGGCCGCCAGCCACCACAAATGTTGCGTCGGGTTCATAAACCCCATGCTTACAATGGCCACTACCAGCAAAATCTGGCTGATTAACAACCAACCGCGTCGCCGCCCAAGCAATGGCGGGGTGTAGCGGTCCATAAACGGCGACCAAAGAAACTTGAATACATAGGCTTGCCCCACCAGTGAGAAGAAACCGATGGTCTTCAGATCGATATTTTCGACGGTCATCCAGGCTTGCAGTGTCCCCGAGGTGAGGGCCAACGGCAGGCCAGAGGCAAAGCCCAGAACCAGAAGAATGATGGAGTTACGCTGGGTAAATAGATTGAGATACTGTTTTGCCATGAGGTCCTTGGTTGTGCTACCCAGTTGCCTGGGTAGCACAAAGCGTTTTGCCTCTTATACACCAGGTTGCAGACGCATGGTCATGTTTGCAACCCGAATGCTCCAGGGTAAAACGGATTAACGTGCGTTTTGCTTGATAAAATCATGGATACTGGTGTCTTTTGCCATATCGGCAATGACATCGCCCAATACCGTATTGACCGTCTTGGTAATCTTGTCGTTGGAGGCGACGAAAGCCCCCTGAACATTATAAGTCGCGCGGTAGTTTTTTACCTGTTTGCTGCCATTCTTCGCCTGGGCGATGATTGAGATATCCGCTTTGGCGGTAATGTTATAACGCAAGTTACCTTCAGAAACATCGGCAAACAGCGTATTAACAATGATCTGCAGATCAACCGCGCCATCTGGGCCAACCATATAGCCACGGGCGGTCATCTGTTTTTCCAGCACTTCTTGCAGCAGGAAACGCAGATCGCGAGAAGGCGTGAGGGTGACCAACTGACCATCGCGATTGACTTTAGCCAATGCTTGATCAGCGCGTTGGTCAGCACCATTAATGCTGACTGTGACGCCTTGCAGGGTGGGATCCTGCTGTGGCAGCACCATGGTTGGGGTAATATTTAGCGTATTGTTACTGGTGGCGCATCCAGCGAGCATTAATACGGCCAATAAAGGAACATAAAGTTTTTTTAACATATTGACTGTCTCATCAATCCTAATTTTATACTCGTCATTGTTCAAACCGCGGCTCTATACCCAAGTTCAATGAAGTTACAGCCAGGCGGCAAGCGAGCGAATCCCGATGAGCTTACTTAAGTAAGTGATTCGGGTGAACGAACGTAGCCAACACCGCTGCAGCTTCATTGGTGACGGGTATATAAGCTCAGCGGAATTTGCGTAGCACATACCCACGTAACCTGAAAAATGAAGAGTATAGCCAACAACAAATTGCCGCCATCATAACATTGCCGACAGCAGGGGGAAGTATTGAACGTCGTTGTAAGGTAAATTTTTATCGTGTAGTTAATTCAAGTTGATGTTGGCCTGCAGGCTGACGCTATACCGTGATGAGATAAGTAAATCCTCTGTTAGAACGATGCCGTCCTCTTTGCAGCTTGGATAACGATAGGTATATTGAGTTGCTAGGGCGGCTTGCCAGGGTGTGGAGGTTGTATGTTACGTAAGCAACAAATAGAAACTAAGTTGAACACGGCATTTGTGCCGGAGTACCTGGAGGTCGTTGATGAAAGTTATCGCCACCATGTCTTACCGGGGTCAGAAAGCCATTTCAATGTCGTGGTAGTCAGCGATCGTTTTGCTGGTGAGCGTATATTGGCACGCCATCGCGCCATTTATTCTTTGTTGGCAGATGAGTTGGCGAATGGCGTCCATGCGCTGGCGCTCCATACCTATACCCCTAAAGAGTGGGAAGCCTTAGAAGATAAGGTACTCACTTCACCTCCTTGCCGTGGTGGTGGAGGCGGTTTGGTGTAAAAAATAGCCCCAAGTTCAAGCAAGGCCAGTCAGGAGGAGCGCCGGAGACAACCCGCACTGTGTTTTGGCTGGCAACGAGAATTTTTTGGGCTATCGAGGTGAAAACCTGAAGACGTATCAATATTAACATGCGCGTATCTGCTCGCTATCCTCGACTAGCTACGTTTGCGCCGCTATAATGTCGCGTCTTATTTTTCCGGAATGGTTTCGGGACGCTCTTGATATCAGGGAACTCGGTTTTTAATCTAGCCGTCCTGGTTCTTGCAACGGAGTTGACCGAGCACTTTGATTTTTTTGAGGTAACAAGATGCAAGTTTCAGTAGAAACCACTCAAGGCCTTGGGCGCCGTCTCTCTATTACTGTTCCCGCTGATGTTATCAATCAGGCGGTTAAGAAAGAGCTGATCAATGCGGCGAAAAGCGTGCGTATCGACGGTTTCCGTAAAGGCAAAGTGCCGTTGAATATTGTTGAACAACGTTATGGTGCTTCTGTTCGTCAGGATGTGCTGGGCGATTTGATGCAACGTAACTTTGTTGACGCGATCATCAAAGAAAAAATTAACCCGGCTGGCGCACCTAACTACGTACCCGGTGAATATCAAGAAGGCGCAGATTTCGCTTTCGCCGTTGAGTTTGAAGTCTATCCAGAAGTTGAGTTGAAAGGTCTGGAAAGCATCGAGGTTGAAAAACCTGTTGTTGAAGTTAACGACGCAGATGTTGATACCATGCTGGAAACCCTGCGTAAGCAGCAAGCAACCTGGAAAGAAACGGATGCCGCAGTGACGGCGGAAGATCGTGCGACTGTTGACTTTACTGGTTCCATTGATGGTGAAGTGTTTGAAGGTGGCAAAGCCACCGATTTCGTTCTGGCGATGGGCCAGGGCCGCATGATCCCAGGTTTTGAAGAAGGTCTGGTGGGTCACAAAGCGGGTGACGAGTTTGTCATCGACGTCAATTTCCCTGAAGATTACCATGCTGAAAATCTGAAAGGTAAAGCGGCTAAATTTGCCATTGTGCTGAAGAAAGTCGAAGTTCGTGAACTACCGGAACTGACTGAAGAGTTTATCCAGCGTTTTGGTGTCGCTGATGGTTCTCTCGTGGGTTTGCGTGCTGAAGTGCGTAAAAACATGGAGCGCGAACTGAAAGGTGCGGTGCGTAATCGTATCAAGTCTCAGGCGATTGATGGCCTGGTGAAGGCTAATGAAATCGACGTGCCAGCAGCACTGATTGATGGTGAAGTTGACGTTCTGCGTCGCCAAGCTGCCCAGCGTTTCGGTGGCAATGAGAAGCAAGCGTTGGAATTACCACGTGAACTGTTTGCTGAGCAAGCTAAACGCCGTGTGGTTGTCGGTTTGCTGTTGGGTGAAGTGATCAGCCAGCACGAATTGAAAGCTGACGAAGACCGCGTTAAAGCCTTGATCGAAGAAATGGCTTCCGCCTACGAAGATCCAAGCGAAGTGATTGAGTTCTATAGCCAGAACAAAGAACTGATGAACAATATGCGTAACGTTGCTTTGGAAGAGCAAGCCGTTGAATGCTTGCTGGCTAAAGCAAAAGTCACTGAAAAAGCGACAACGTTCACCGAACTGATGAACCAGCCTCAACAGGGCTAATGCAGGTTTCAGACCAGAGAGGGGGCTCAAACGCTGTTTGAGTTCACCGTGACTGATTCTGGTCAAACAACCGAGCAACTGTCGCCAGCTATACTGTAGTGTGAAGGTGTAGTATGAAGGCGGGGAGTTATCGTTGGTTCCTTGAAAGAGCCTGTAGCCTTGGTTACGGGCTTTTTTTTTGCTGCCTAACTGATTATCTTAGAGCAATATATCTCAGAGCTATTTATCGCAGCACGATTTATCTCAGAACGATTTATTTCAGAACAAGAGTGACAATAAGCAGGTTGTGATATCGAAAAATCGGTGTGCAGTTTGTCAATAGTTTGAGTATAGCTTGAGCATAGTCATGAGGGCTGTTCTAAAGTAGAATCGACAGACAATAGCGCCAAGGCAATTTCTATTAGGAGACGGTAATGTCATACAGTGGCGAACGAGATCAATTTGTATCTAACATGGCACTGGTGCCAATGGTGGTAGAGCAGACTTCCCGCGGCGAGCGTTCTTACGATATCTATTCCCGCCTGCTGAAAGAGCGCATTATTTTCCTGACGGGTCAGGTTGAAGACTATATGGCGAATCTGATCGTGGCACAGATGCTGTTCCTTGAAGCAGAAAGCCCAGAGAAAGACATTTTTCTGTACATCAACTCGCCGGGCGGGGTGATTACGGCAGGTATGTCCATCTATGATACCATGCAGTTTATTAAGCCGGATGTCAGCACCATTTGTATGGGGCAGGCTTGTTCCATGGGGTCATTCCTGCTGACTGCAGGCACCAAAGGTAAGCGTTTCTGCCTGCCAAATTCCAAGGTCATGATCCACCAGCCGTTGGGCGGCTATCAGGGCCAAGCGACAGATATTGAAATCCATGCGCGTGAAATTCTGAAAGTGAAAGAACGGATGAATACACTGCTGGCACAGCATAGTGGAAAAACACTGGAGCAGATTGAAGCTGACACCGAACGTGATCGCTTTATGACGGCACAAGAGGCGAAAGACTATGGCCTGGTTGACGATATTTTGACCCACCGCAGTTAACCCCTAAGTGTAATACCAAAATAATTCGATTTGCTGGTAGGCGGCTAGCGATGGCATCCCCAGGAGCATAGATAACTATGTGACTGGGGTGACAGACAAATCAGCCAGGAGCGGATTTGAACGCTATTTACAGTGGCCCCGATAGGGGCGAGCCTCATGGCGGAGGCGAGTAATTGCAGCTAACACCCAAGCAACTTGAAGTATGAAGGGGATATACACTGGTTTATTCCGGTTGCAGCCAACTTGAATGACGATGGGTATAAGCTATAGTGTGCATAGCTTGCTATAAATTGCATTATCGGCATTGCCAATATAATGTTTGGGGATGCTGCCGCCGTGGAACCCTGCGGGGCAAAGACAAAAGAAGAGGTTTGACTCATGACAGATAAGCGCAAAGATGGTTCAGGCAAACTACTGTACTGCTCTTTCTGTGGCAAAAGCCAACACGAAGTGCGTAAGTTGATTGCTGGCCCGTCAGTGTATATCTGCGATGAATGTGTTGATTTGTGTAACGACATTATTCGCGAAGAGATTAAAGAGGTTGCCCCGCATCGCGAGCGCAACTCATTGCCAACACCGCACGAAATCCGTCACCATCTGGACGATTATGTTATTGGCCAGGAACCGGCAAAAAAAGTATTGGCTGTAGCCGTTTATAACCACTACAAACGCCTGCGTAACAGCGATGTCAGTGACGGTATAGAATTGGGAAAAAGTAATATTCTGTTGATTGGCCCGACGGGTAGCGGCAAAACCTTATTGGCGGAAACGTTGGCTCGTTTGCTGGATGTCCCTTTCACCATGGCTGATGCGACGACACTGACTGAAGCGGGCTACGTGGGGGAAGATGTCGAGAACATTATCCAGAAGCTGCTACAGAAATGTGACTACGACGTACAGAAAGCCCAGCGTGGTATTGTCTATATCGATGAAATCGACAAAATTTCACGTAAATCAGACAACCCATCCATTACCCGCGACGTTTCAGGGGAAGGTGTACAGCAGGCATTGCTGAAACTGATCGAAGGCACCATTGCTGCAGTACCGCCGCAAGGTGGGCGTAAGCATCCGCAGCAGGAGTTTTTACAGGTTGATACCTCGAAGATCCTGTTTATCTGTGGTGGTGCCTTTGCGGGTCTGGACAAAGTGATTGGTCAGCGGGTAAATACCAGTTCTGGTATCGGTTTCGGTGCCACCGTGAAGGGTGAGACAGAAAAAGCCACGGAAAGTGAACTGCTATTGCAGGTTGAGCCGGAGGATTTGATCAAATTTGGTCTGATTCCGGAATTTATTGGTCGCTTACCGGTGGTAGCGACACTCAGCGAGCTGAATGAAGAAGCCCTTATTCAGATCCTTAAAGAGCCGAAAAACGCCCTGACCAAGCAGTATCAGGCGCTGTTCAACCTTGAAGGGGTAGAGCTGGAATTCCGTGAGGAGGCGTTGACGGCCATTGCCAAGAAAGCCATGACGCGTAAGACCGGTGCTCGTGGTCTGCGCTCCATCGTTGAAGGGGCATTGCTGGATACCATGTATGACCTTCCTTCGTTGGAAAGCGTGGATAAAGTGGTGATTGACGAATCAGTCATTGATGGTCAATCCAAGCCGTTGTTGATTTATGGCAAACCGGAAGCACAAGCTTCTGGCGAATAATTGCTCAGCCAAGTCAGCGAGTTAATGGTAAAATGGGGGATTCTGTCCCCCATTTTTTTTCTCTGCATTCTGCCGTTGAATGTATGAAGATCATCCCCATATACTCTTGATTCAGGTTTTGTGACACGTTTGATGCTTGCGTCTCATGAGATTCCTAATCCTGGCGGAAAATAACCTAAGAGAGAGCTCTATGAACCTTGAGCGTTCCGAACGCATTGAAATCCCCGTTTTACCATTGCGCGATGTGGTGGTATATCCGCATATGGTGATCCCGTTATTTGTTGGCAGGGAAAAATCGATTCGGTGCCTCGAAGCCGCGATGGATCACGACAAAAAGATCATGCTGGTGGCACAGAAAGAGGCTTCGACGGATGAACCTGGCATTAATGATTTGTTCTCTGTGGGGACAGTAGCGTCGATTTTACAGATGCTGAAGTTGCCGGATGGCACAGTTAAAGTGCTGGTGGAGGGCCTACAGCGTGCGCGTATTACCACGCTTTCCGATAGCGGAGAACACTTTGCAGCACAAGCAGAATATCTTGTATCACCGCCGATTGATGAGCGCGAACAAGAAGTTTTGACGCGTACAGCAATTAATCAGTTTGAAGGCTATATCAAGCTGAACAAAAAAATTCCACCGGAGGTGCTGACATCATTGAACAGCATCGATGATGCTGACCGTCTGGCGGATACCATTGCCGCACATATGCCACTGAAGCTGAATGACAAACAGTCGGTGCTGGAAATGTCAGATATCAGTGAGCGCCTAGAGTATCTGATGGCGATGATGGAGTCGGAAATTGATCTGTTACAGGTCGAGAAACGCATCCGTAATCGCGTCAAGAAACAGATGGAAAAGAGCCAGCGGGAGTACTATCTGAATGAGCAAATGAAGGCCATTCAGAAAGAGCTGGGCGAGATGGATGATACGCCAGATGAACACGAAGCACTCAAGCGCAAGATAGAAGCGGCGAAAATGCCGAAAGAAGCGCGTGAGAAAACAGAAGCGGAACTGCAGAAGCTGAAAATGATGTCGCCGATGTCTGCGGAAGCGACTGTCGTCCGTGGCTATATTGATTGGATGTTGCAAGTACCCTGGAATGCGCGCAGTAAAGTGAAAAAAGATCTGGTCAAAGCGCAGGAAATACTGGATACCGACCATTATGGTCTGGAGCGCGTTAAAGATCGCATTCTTGAATATCTCGCGGTTCAAAGCCGGGTCAGCAAAATCAAGGGGCCGATCCTTTGTCTGGTTGGGCCTCCTGGTGTGGGTAAAACGTCACTGGGCCAATCTATAGCGCGTGCCACGGGGCGTGAATATGTGCGTATGGCTCTGGGCGGGGTACGTGATGAAGCGGAGATCCGTGGTCACCGCCGGACTTATATCGGTTCCATGCCAGGTAAACTGATCCAGAAAATGGCCAAGGTCGGGGTGAAAAACCCGCTATTCCTGCTTGATGAGATTGATAAAATGTCATCGGACATGCGTGGCGATCCGGCCTCTGCCTTGTTGGAGGTGTTGGATCCGGAACAAAATGTGGCGTTTAACGATCACTATCTGGAAGTGGATTACGATTTGTCTGATGTGATGTTTGTTGCAACGTCAAACTCGATGAATATCCCAGCACCACTGCTTGATCGTATGGAAGTGATTCGTCTTTCCGGTTATACCGAAGATGAAAAGCTGAACATCGCCAAGCAGCATCTGTTGCCCAAGCAGATTGAGCGTAATGCGCTTAAGAAAGGGGAGTTGACGGTTGATGACAGCGCTATCATCGGCATTATCCGCTATTACACCCGCGAAGCTGGGGTGCGTAGTCTGGAGCGTGAAATCTCCAAGCTGTGTCGTAAAGCAGTGAAATCGCTGTTGATGGACAAAAAGCTTAAGCATATTGAAATTAATGGTGAAAACCTGAAGGAGTATCTCGGTGTGCAGCGGGTTGATTATGGCCGTGCAGATACCGAGAACCGCGTTGGTCAGGTGACGGGGTTGGCCTGGACTGAGGTCGGTGGTGATCTGCTGACGATTGAAACTGCCTGTGTCCCCGGTAAAGGCAAACTGACTTATACCGGTTCCTTGGGGGAGGTAATGCAAGAGTCTATTCAGGCTGCATTGACCGTGGTACGCGCACGTGCAGAGAAGTTGGGTATTAATGCCGACTTTTATGAAAAGCGCGATATTCACGTTCATGTACCGGAAGGGGCAACGCCGAAAGATGGCCCGAGTGCCGGTATTGCCATGTGTACCGCGCTGGTGTCATGTTTAACGGGTAACCCAGTTCGTGCCGATGTGGCAATGACCGGCGAAATCACGTTGCGGGGTCAGGTGTTGCCGATTGGTGGTCTGAAAGAGAAACTGCTGGCGGCACATCGTGGTGGGATTAAAATCGTGCTGATCCCTTATGAGAACAAGCGTGATCTGGAAGAGATCCCAGATAACGTTATCGCTGATCTGGAGATCCATCCAGTACAGAAAATCGATGAGGTTTTCAGCATTGCATTGCAGAATCCGGCTTTCGGTATGCAACCTGTTGCGGCAAAATAGTGACGGATAGCAAAAACCATTGAGAAAACTTATGCTGGCAAGGCATTTCTCACTTGCCAGCATTTTTATGTGCCGCTAAGTTAGAACATCGTTGGGCCGTGTTTTGCCAGTCTACTCAAGTTCAATGAAGTTGCCGGATAAAACGCATCGCGTTTTGAACAGCGTTTGCGCCAACACCGCCGCAGCTTTATTGATGATGGGTGGATGTATTGATGGCTTGCCAAGGTTCGATGGGATTGATATAAAAGCTGCGCTGTCGTAACCGTAGGGATTCTTCGGTGCGACGTTTGAATTCTAGAGGGGATGATAGAGTGAATAAGTCACAATTGATCGACAAAATTGCTGCTGGTGCAAATATTTCCAAAGCGGCTGCTGGCCGTGCTTTAGATGCAATCATTGTATCTGTTACTGAATCCTTGAAAGAAGGGGATGATGTAGCTTTGGTAGGATTCGGTTCTTTCACCGTGCGTGAGCGTTCAGCTCGTACTGGCCGTAACCCGCAAACTGGCAAAGAGATTAAAATTGCGGCAGCCAAAGTTCCTGCTTTCCGTGCAGGGAAAGCGCTGAAAGATGCAGTAAACTGATTACCGTGTCCACCGGCTATTGAGTTCAGTAAAACAATCACCTGACGTAGCGGTATTGGTAAGGTAAGATATAAGGCGCATCAGTTGATGCGCTTTTTTATTTTTGTTGCAGGGAACGCGCCTGCACAAGGGTTGTTAATCTATATTCATACTCAATGAAGTTGCAGGTAGGCGGCGAAGCCCCAGAAACTTGGCTAACCAAGTGACTTGGGTGAAAAGCCAACACTTTTGCAGTTTCATTGACGACGGGTATACACCACAGCGGAGTGTTGTCACACTATGATGGACAATTTACGCGCGGCGGCTAATCACGTCGTGCTAAAAATCATCCTGGGCCTGATCATTTTGTCATTTGTTTTGACAGGGGTGGGTAACTACCTGATCGGCGGTTCCAGCGATTATGCAGCAAAAGTAAATAGCCAGGTGATTGAACGCGGCCAACTGGAACAAGCTTTCCAGAATGAACGTAACCGTATGCAACAGCAACTGGGGGATCAGTTCTCTGAGTTAGCGAGCAATGAGGGTTATATGCGTCAGCTACGTCACCAGGTATTGATGCAGTTGGTCGATAAAACGCTGCTTGATCAGTATGCCAAGAAATTAGGTCTGACTGTCAGTGACGAACAGGTGAAAGAAGCCATTCGTAAAGAGCCTTATTTCCAGACCAATGGCCAGTTCGATAACAGCAAGTACCTGGCTTTGATTAACCAGTCCGGTTTTAGCCCGGAAAGTTACGCGCAATCTATGCGCCAACAGTTAATCAATCAGCAGATGATCCAGGGCTTTGGCGGTTCTGATATTGTGTTGCCAAGTGAAGCTCAGGCGATGGTTGCGCTGATGCTGCAAGAGCGCGATGTTCGCTTGGCGACCATTGATCTGAAAGCCATTCAGGCTCAGCAGACAGTCAGCGACGAGGAGTTGAAAGCCTACTACGAGCAGAACAAGAACAGCTTTACTGCCCCCGAGCAGGTAAAAGTGAGCTATATCTTGCTGGATGCCACTGCCATGCAGGATAAAGTAACGGTGACTGAGGCCGATATCACGGCTTATTACGACAAGCACCAGAGTAACTTCGGCCAACCAGAACGTAAAAAATTCAGCATTATCCAACTGAAAACGGCAGCGGAAGCGAATACTGCGTTGGACGAGCTGAAAAAAGGCGCTGATTTTGCCACCCTGGCAAAGGAAAAATCGAC
Organism: Serratia sp. HNCC26DJ244; assembly: GCF_057180565.1. Taxonomy (NCBI): domain Bacteria; kingdom Pseudomonadati; phylum Pseudomonadota; class Gammaproteobacteria; order Enterobacterales; family Yersiniaceae; genus Serratia; species Serratia sp. HNCC26DJ244. The sequence goes on from NZ_JBXUGO010000001.1 coordinate 122,532, forward strand.
CGATATTGTCTCTAGCCGTAACGGTGGCCAGATGGATTGGATGGAACCGGGTTCGATGCCAGATGAGCTGAAACAGGCAAACCTGACGGAGAAAGGGCAATTGTCCGGCGTGATAAAATCGTCTGTCGGTTACCTGATTGTTCGTTTGGATGACATTAAAGCCTCAAAGGTCAAACCATTGAGCGAGGTGCACGATGCTCTCGCCAAACAGGTGAAACTGGAAAAAGCGGTGGATGCTTTCTTTGCATTGCAACAGAAAGTGAGCGAAGCGGCGAGCAACGATAACGAATCCTTGGCTTCTGCAGAAGAAGCGGCCGGTATTAAAGCGACACATACTGATTGGTTTACCCGTGACAATCCTCCTGCGGAGTTGAATTCCAAGTCAGTGGTGCAAGCTATCTTCGGTGGTTCGTTGATTGGTGAAAATGGCACTCCGGGCAGTAACTCTGATGTCATCACCATAGACGGTGATCGCGCGGTAGTGGTGCGGGTTGCTGCCCACCAGCCTGAATCGATTAAACCGCTCGAGAAAGTGAAAGATGACATTGTTGCCATGGTCAAGCGCAATAAAGCGTTGCAAGCGGCAAAACTGCAGGCAGAAAAATTGCTGGTTGAGCTGAAACAGGGTAAGGGCGAAGAGGCGATGAAAGCCGCTGGTCTGAGCTTTGGCAGCGTACAGAAAATGGTACGTGCATCGCAGGGTAACCAACTGGTAGAAACGGTATTCTCATTGCCTCATCCGCAGGATGGCAAAGCCGTTTACGGTATGTCACAGGATCATCAGGATAACGTAGTATTGATTGCTCTGGATGCAGTAAGACCAGGTACGTTGTCAGCGGATGAGATGAAAGTGTTTATCAGCCGGATGGAGCAAGGGACTAGCAGTGTAGTCTTCGACTCCTTGTTGGCGAGTTTGCGTAAGCAAGCCTCGATCGAGCTGGGGGCGGCTGAGCAGTCGCAGCCTTAATCTCATTGTTGCTAATCAGGTCGGTGTCCTTTGTCGCATAAAAATTGACGCGATAGCAGGGCACCCTCCACGTACCCATCTATTGTGCGAGTGGCGACAAGCAACGCATTTCTTTGCAACAACCTGTAATGTTTTAAGGCCGCTTTCGCGGCCTTTTCCATAGTTAACTTTTGCTATTTGCTGATTATTTGCTGCTGCGGCAAGGTAGCCTTGCTGTTAAACACAAGGAGGATACAGCATGCAATTAAGCAAGCATCAAATAATCACCCGTTTTAATTTGGCCGTAAAACAGTTGTTCATCAAACAGTTGGTCGTGGCGGCACTGTTTAGCCTGATGGGCACTTCAGCTATCGCGGCAGAAAAACCGGCCTCTGGGCAACCCGCCTCCGCTTCGGTAGCAACAACGCCGAAATCAACCAGTGGCAGCACTGCACCGGTTGAAGAGGAACTCAAGGTTAGCATTAATCAGGCTGATGCAGAGGAGTTGGCGCGCGCATTAAATGGCGTCGGCTTGAAAAAGGCGGAAGCGATCATCCGTTATCGGGAACAGAACGGGCCCTTTACTCAGGTTGAACAACTACAAGAGGTGCCGGGCATTGGGCCTTCACTAGTGGAAAGAAATCGTAATCGGCTGAAAATGTGATGCCGTCAGCGGCTGCATGGTAGAGGGCCATTGCAGCCGCTTTTCTTTTGTTAATAACTTATGCTGCTAAAGCAGGCCCGTTTTTTGTTTCATGCTGGCCATCACCCCGGCTTTATCCTGCAGATAGTGCTGTAAACCTTTGGCACGTAGATGGCAGGCAGCACATTCACCACAACCATCACCCTGAATACCGTTATAACAGGTGAGCGTTTGGTGGCGAATAAGTGCTAACTGTTGGTAGTAATCTGCCAGAGCCCAGGTTTCAGCTTTGTCTAGCCACATCAGCGGGGTTTCGAAGCGAATATTACGGGCAATGCCCAAGACGATGGCTTGATTCAGCGCTTTAATAAACTCATCACGGCAATCTGGGTAGCCTGAAAAGTCAGTCTCACAAACCCCGCAGATCACCGCTTCTGCTTCCACTTGGTAAGCGTAAATAGCGGCCAAGGTCAGGAATAAAATATTGCGCCCGGGAACAAAGGTGTTGGGTATGGGACTTTGCAGCGAACTGTTATAGCTGGGGACGGGAATACTGTCGCGAGTCAGGCTACTGATAGCTAACTCGTTGAGCAATGTGGCATCTAATACTTTGTGAGCCTTGGCACCCAAGGTTTGAGATAAGGTGGCGGCAATGTCAATTTCAACGTGGTGACGCTGGCCATAATCAAATGTAATGCAGTGAACTTCATCATACTGTTGCAATGCCTGAATTAAGCAGGTCGTGGAGTCTTGTCCACCGCTAAAAACGACGACAGCGCGTTTCATAGAATCTACCTTCTGGAACTATTTTGGGTATAAATCAGGAACTATTTTTCAAATTGTTCACTATTACTTCCGTAAATACCACTTCATACTACAGCGATTGTAGTGATACTCATATTAACGAGGTTTTCATGTATCGGCTGGCGGCTTTTGATATGGATGGTACTTTATTGACCCCGGATCATCAGGTGGGTCCGGAAACCCTAGCGGTATTGAATCAATTGATTGAAAGGGAGATGGTCGTCACCTTTGCTACCGGGCGGCACAATCTTGATGTTCAGCCAATCATGGCGCAACTGGGTTTACAAGGATACTTGATCAGCGGTAACGGCACTCGTATCTATAATCATCAGGGGCAACAACTGGAGGCGATCAACTTATCGGCTGAAATCGCAGAAGAAGTATTGCGTACCCCCTGGGTAACCCCTGCCAGTATCCATGTATTCCGCGACGAAGGGTGGTTTACTGAATATGCAGTGCCGGAAATGTTGGCGGCACATCACCTGAGTGGTTTCCAGTTTCAACTGACTGAATTACAACAGCTACCCACACAGGGCAATAGCAAAGTGTGTTTCTGTGCATCACCTGAATCATTGTTCGAATTACAAGTGGAGTTACAACGGCATTTTGGCTCATCGGTTGATCTCTGCCTTTCCGCCGCCGACAGCTTGGAAGTATTGCCAAAAGGCTGTAATAAAGGGGCTGCATTGGCGAAACTGAGTCAACATCTAGGGGTGAGCCTGGCTGATTGCATCGCCTTTGGTGATGCGATGAACGACAAAGAGATGTTGGACAGTGTCGGGCATGGTGTGGTGATGGGGAATGCGTTGCCACAGTTGAAGTCTCAATTGCCTCATCTTCCGGTTATTGGTCGCTGCGAGCAACAGGCTGTGGCCCACTATTTACAACATTGGCTGGGTTTACCACCCCTCACTGATTCCCCCGAATAATGAGGTTTTTACAGCCAGCCGGGCAGGTTACCCGGCTTTTTTGTTGTCTGGGATATATCTAGGGTGATTGATAGGCAATGCCGTTCTTAAAGGTGGGCTAACTGTAACTGCCAGGGAGTTAAATCACCGATATTGCTGCTAACCCATTCAGGGTTGTAATAAGTATCCAGATAACGTTCACCACTGTCGCATAACAGGGTGACGATAGCGCCTTGCTCACCGGCTTCGCGCATTTGTTTGGCTAACTGCAAGGCTCCCCAGACGTTGGTTCCGGTAGAGGCCCCTACTTTACGCCCCAGTATATTTTCCAACCAATGGATAGTGGCGATACTGGCGGCATCTGGCACTCGTAACATCCTATCGATCACCGAAGGGATAAACGACGGTTCGGCGCGTGGCCGACCAATGCCTTCAATCCGGCTACCACAGTGGCCAGTAATCGTGTTATCCCCTTGTTGGAACCAGTCATAAAATACCGAGTTCTCCGGGTCGACGACCGTTAGTTGTGTATTATGTCCTTGATAGCGCAGATAACGACCCAATGTGGCGGAGGTACCGCCAGTGCCAGCACTCATCACAATATGTTTCGGTATCGGATGCGGTTCACGCGCCATCTGGCGAAAGATACTGTCTGCAATATTGTTGTTTCCCCGCCAGTCGGTTGCACGTTCAGCAAAGGTGAATTGATCCATATAATGGCCGTTCAACTCTTTAGCCAATGCTTCTGAGGTGGCATAAATTTGCGCAGAGTGATCAACAAAATGGCAGCGACCACCGTAAAAGGTGATCTGTTCTACTTTACGGCGAGCGGTGCAGGAAGGCATCACGGCAATAAATGGTAGACCAAGCAGGCGGGCAAAGTAGGCCTCTGATACTGCGGTACTGCCGGAAGACGCCTCGATAATGGGGGTGTTTTCAGTGATCCAGCCATTGCACAGGCCATAGAGAAACAGTGAACGTGCCAGGCGATGCTTTAAACTGCCTGTGGGGTGAGTACTTTCATCTTTTAGATAAAGGTAGATACCCGGAAATTCTGGCAGGTTAAGGCGTATCAAGTGGGTATCCGCAGAACGCTGGAAATCCGCTTCAATTTCACCGATAGCATATTTTACCCAATTATTTTTCATCGTCTGGCCTCTGTACGCAGTATGGGGGCATATTTATGGCGTAGCATAACGGTTTATAGAGGGAAAAAAGTTGCTATTTTCCCTTTAAAATCGCCTAATGGGAGAAATTTTTTCTACTGAATGACGATATGTTGGATAAAATAGACCGTAAGTTGTTATCCATGTTGCAACAAGACTGTACCCAACCGTTGCAGGTTTTAGCTGAGGCGGTCAATCTGACGTCGACACCTTGCTGGAAACGGCTGAAAAGGTTAGAGGATGAAGGGTATATTCGTGGGCGGGTAGCCTTGTTGGATAATGAAAAGCTTGGGCTTGGGTTAACGGCATTTGTACAGATAAAAACGCAGCAACATAGCAGCGAGTGGTATCAAAAATTTGTGGCACTGACCACTGATATGCCCGAAGTACTGGCGTTTTACCGTATGGCGGGGGAATACGATTACCTGATGCAGGTTGAGGTTGCGGATATGAAAAGTTATGACAACTTCTATAAACGCCTGGTGACGGGGGTTCCTGGGTTAATTGATGTGACTTCCAGCTTTGCTATGGAAAAAATCAAGTATACTACAGCGCTACCGGTGCCGGAGTAAGCCGTCTTATACCCAAAATAATTCGAGTTGCTTATAGGCGGCAAACGCTGGAGCCCTAGGAGCATAGCCCTGTAGGGTAAAACCACCGGGCGGTATTTATTATTTGCTGGAAAGCCATCTGGATAAAACTGCGTGAGATTATTTGCTCAAATCGGCTGGTATTTCCGCCGTGAGTGGCGTCGCTACCTGGGGGCAGTGCTGCTGCTGGTGATCATTGCTTTATTGCAACTGCTGCCACCGAAGTTGGTCGGCATTATTGTTGATGGTGTCACCCATCAACAGATGTCTACTCACACGTTGATGTCCTGGCTGGCACTCATGTGCGGGGTCGCGATCATAGTTTATCTACTGCGCTATGTGTGGCGGGTACTGCTATTTGGTGCCTCCTACCAACTGGCGATTGAACTCCGCGGAAATTTTTATCGTCAACTCAGTCAGCAAAATCCGGCATTTTATCTGCGCTACCGTACCGGCGATTTGATGGCATTAGCCACCAATGATGTGGACCGTGTGGTCTTTGCTGCAGGGGAAGGGGTGTTGACGCTGGTGGACTCATTGGTGATGGGGCTGGCGGTTTTGATTGTCATGAGTACTCAAATCAGTTGGCAATTGACCCTGCTGTCATTAATACCGATGCCTATCATGGCGGTCGCCATCAAATACTATGGTGAACAATTGCACCAGCGCTTTAAGTCTGCGCAGGAAGCCTTTTCCAGCCTTAATGATCAGGCGCAGGAAAACATGACCAGCATTCGCATGATCAAGGCATTTGGCCTGGAAGATCATCAATCCAATCAATTTGCTGAGGTGGCAGCCCAAACGGGGGCGAAGAACATGTATGTTGCCCGTGTTGATGCTCGTTTTGATCCGACGATTTATGGCGCTATTGCTGCGGCTAACCTGCTGGCGATCAGTGGCGGCAGTTGGATGGTGGTGAATGGGACACTCACATTAGGCCAATTGACCAGCTTTGTGATGTATCTTGGCTTAATGATTTGGCCGATGCTGGCACTCGCCTGGATGTTCAATATTGTTGAGCGCGGTAGTGCCGCCTATAGCCGCATTCGTCGCTTACTGGATGAAGTGCCCGCGGTAACGGATGGTGACCAGGATTTGCCTGCCGGGCGCGGTAGCTTGGTGGTGGATATCAACGAGTTTCATTATCCGGGCAACAGCAAGCTGGCACTGCATAATGTAGCACTGCAACTGCAACCAGGGCAGATGTTAGGGTTGTGTGGACCGACGGGCTCCGGTAAATCGACCCTATTGGCACTGATTCAACGCCAATTTGATATTGATGATGGGTTTATCAGTTACCACGGTTTGCCACTGACCGAGATCAAGCTTGATGCTTGGCGTTCTCGTTTGGCCATCGTCAGCCAAACGCCCTTTCTGTTCTCTGACAGCGTGGCGAACAACATCGCCTTGGGGAATCCTTCAGCCACTCGAGAGCAGATTGAACAAGCCGCACGATTGGCTTATGTCCATGACGATATTCTACGCCTGCCACAGGGATACGAAACCGAGGTAGGTGAGCGGGGTGTCATGCTTTCCGGGGGGCAGAAGCAGCGTATCTCCATTGCCAGAGCCTTGTTGCTGGATGCGGAAATCCTGATCCTGGATGATGCCCTGTCGGCGGTAGATGGGCGCACAGAGCATCAAATTCTGCATAATCTCCGCCAGTGGGGGCAACATCGCACCTTGGTTATTAGTGCGCACCGCCTTTCAGCCCTGACTGAGGCGGGGGAAATTCTAGTCATGCAACATGGCTCGGTGGCGCAGCGTGGGCGACACAGTGCTTTAGTGGCAGAGCCAGGCTGGTATCGCGATATGTTCCGTTATCAGCAATTGGAAGCCGCATTGGATGAAGTCCCAGAAAATACGCGGGAGGCATTGGCCGATGAATAAGCGACAAAATTTATGGCCAACCCTCAAACGCTTGCTGGCTTACGGTTCCCCTTACCGTAAACCTCTGGGGCTGGCCGTATTGATGTTGTGGATTGCGGCAGCAGCAGAGGTCACTGGCCCGGTGTTGGTCAGCTATTTTATCGATAACTATGTTGCCAGGAACCAGCTACCGGTGATGATGGTCAGTGGTTTGGCGCTTGCTTATATTCTGCTGCAACTATTGGCTGCAGTATTACATTATTTCCAGTCTTTGTTGTTTAATCAGACGGCGGTGGGGGTAGTGCAACGATTACGTACCGAAGTGATGGATGCGGCGCTGCGCCAGCCATTGAGCACCTTTGATACCCAACCGGTTGGGCAGTTGATCTCGCGAGTCACCAATGATACCGAAGTGATTAAAGATCTCTACGTCACGGTGGTCTCCACAGTGTTGAAAAGTGCTGCGTTGATTGGTGCCATGCTGGTGGCAATGTTCAGCCTTGATTGGCGTATGGCGTTAGTGGCGGTTTGCATCTTCCCTGCGGTGATGGTCGTGATGGTAATTTACCAATATTACAGCACCCCGATTGTCCGCCGTGTACGTAGCTATTTGGCGGATATTAATGATGGATTTAATGAAGTCATTGGTGGCATGGGGGTGATCCAACAGTTCCGCCAGCAGCGTCGTTTTGGTGAGCGTATGAGTGCTGCCAGTCACGCTCATTATATGGCGCGTATGCAGACACTACGGTTGGATGGTTTCTTACTGCGCCCTTTGCTCAGCCTGTTTTCTGCACTGATACTTTGCGGCTTACTGATGTTGTTTGGTTTTAGTGGTGAAGGGGTGATTAGCGTTGGGGTGCTGTATGCTTTTATCAACTATCTTGGTCGTCTGAATGAACCCTTAATTGAGCTGACTACCCAACAATCGATGTTACAGCAAGCCCTGGTGGCGGGAGAACGTATTTTTGAATTGATGGATGGTAGCCAACAACGTTATGGCAACGATGATCGCCCTTTATTAAGTGGCAGTATTGACATCAAGGACCTGAGTTTCGCTTACCATCATCAAGAGAAGGTATTGCACCATATCTCGCTGCAGGTGCCCTCGCGCGGTTTTCTTGCGTTGGTGGGGCATACGGGCAGTGGTAAGAGTACTCTGGCAAATCTGCTGATGGGCTATTACCCGCCAAATGAAGGTGAAATTCGTCTGGATGGCCGACTTTTATCTGATCTTTCACACCCTGTCTTGCGGCAAGGTATCGCGATGGTACAACAAGATCCGGTAGTCATGGCCGAAACGATGATGGCCAATGTGACATTGGGTCGCGATATCAGTGAAGAAGCCGTTTGGCAGGCACTGGAAACTGTACAACTGGACGAGCTGGTACGCACTTTTCCTCAGGGTATCCATACCTGTTTGGGGGAGCAGGGTAACAATTTGTCTGTTGGCCAAAAACAACTATTGGCTATCGCCCGCGTGTTGGTACATCCCCCTCAGATCCTGATCCTCGATGAAGCAACGGCGAATATTGACTCAGGAACAGAACAGGCGATCCAGCGTGCCTTGCGCCTGATCCGCCAGCAGACAACACTGGTGGTGATTGCCCATCGTCTTTCAACGATTGTGGAAGCGGATTCTATTGTGGTCTTGCATCGAGGTCATAAGGTAGAGCAGGGGAATCACCAACAATTGTTGGCGCAGCAGGGGCGTTATTACCAGATGTATCAGTTACAGTTGGTGGGTAAGGAGTTGGAAGCCGCGATTCGTGAAGAGACGCAACCCGCATAGATTCCTCTATTGAGCCCCACAAGAGGCTATCTGTGGTAGCCATTGTGGGTTTGCATATGCACTTTATCTAGGCGTGCTGCACCAATAGAGTGCAAATCAGTGAGCGATGACTCAGGCTGCTGCGCGCCGCACGTCTGTTTGTTTTCTTTTTCTATTATCAAGTGCTCTTAATCTCCCTCTTATCTGTCGTTTAAAGATATGGCATGCCCCTTGCTTTATCCGATGGGTACCAAGCGCTGTTTCTGAACCTGACCTGTGGAGAGACAATATGAAGCTGGTTACTGTGGTGATTAAACCGTTCAAACTAGAGGACGTGCGTGAAGCCTTATCATCTATAGGCGTTCAGGGGATGACTGTGACTGAAGTTAAAGGGTTCGGACGCCAGAAAGGTCACGCTGAGCTTTATCGGGGAGCAGAATATAGCGTCAACTTCTTACCTAAAGTCAAAATTGACATTGCCATTGCGGATGACCAGCTCGACGAAGTGGTGGATGTGATTAGCCAAGCGGCCTACACCGGCAAAATTGGCGATGGCAAAATTTTCGTTACCGAATTGCAACGTGTTATTCGTATCCGCACGGGTGAGACAGACGAATCTGCACTGTAATGACCGGGTTAGTCAATTGAATGGGGATGGGGTGATTATGAAAAGACTTTTATCCGTGTTAGGCCTAAGTGCGATAACGCTGATCCCTTCCTGGGCTCTGGCAGCACCGGCGATAGCAGACAAGGCTGATAACGCGTTTATGATGATTTGTACTGCGTTAGTGCTATTTATGACGTTGCCCGGTATTGCGCTATTTTATGGCGGTTTACTGCGTGGCAAGAATGTACTTTCACTGTTGACACAAGTTACCGTGACTTTCGCTTTGGTGTGCGTGTTATGGGTCATTTTTGGCTACACGCTGGCGTTCAGTGAAGGTAACGCCTTCTTTGGTGGTTTTCAGACGCTGATGCTCAGAGGTATTGGCTTGGACAGTGTGACCGGTACATTGAGCCAATTGATCCACGTTGCTTTTCAGGCTTCATTTGCCTGTATTACGGTGGCGCTGGTGGTTGGCGGCTTTGCTGAGCGTATTCGCTTTTCCGCTGTGATCATTTTCTCTGCCATCTGGTTCACGATTTCCTACTTGCCAATAGCCCATATGGTATGGGGGGGCGGATTACTGGCAACGGATGGTGCACTGGATTTTGCTGGCGGCACGGTGGTGCATATCAATGCCGCCAGTGCCGGGTTGGTGGGCGCTTACCTGCTGGGTAAACGCGCTGGTTTTGGCAAAGAGGCGTTCAAGCCACATAACTTACCGATGGTATTTACTGGCGCTTCTATTCTGTACATCGGTTGGTTTGGTTTTAATGCAGGTTCAGCTGGCGCGGCTAACGGTGTTGCGGCGCTGGCATTTCTCAACACCATGATAGCAACGGCGGGGGCGATTCTCTCTTGGACCTTTGCCGAGTGGATACTGCGAGGTAAGCCCTCACTATTAGGTGCCTGTTCTGGCTGTATTGCCGGTTTGGTTGCGGTTACCCCGGCTGCAGGGAGTGTGGGCATTGGTGGGGCATTGATCATTGGCCTGGTAGCCGGTGTATCTGGTTTGTGGGGGGTAGTGACGCTGAAGAAATGGCTGAAAGTGGACGATACCTGTGATGTATTTGGTGTTCATGGTGTTTGTGGCATTGTCGGGTGCTTGCTGACTGGCGTGTTTACCGCCTCATCACTGGGGGGAACCGGCTATGCAGCGGGTGTGACCATGGGCCAACAAATGTGGATACAGCTGTTGAGTGTTATTGTGACGTTAGTGTGGTCAAGTATTGCAGCCTTTATCGCTTTTAAAGTCGCGGATATGGCTGTTGGGCTGCGGGTACCAGAAGAACAAGAGCGTGAAGGATTGGATGTTAACAGCCATGGTGAAAATGCTTATAACCAGTAAATTGGTCTACGCTGTTTGATTGACGATGGGTGCCCGAGGCACCCATCGTTATTTAGGCATCATGCTGGCGCAGTACACCTTCTTGTATTGTGCTGGCAACCAGCACCCCATCACGAGTATAGAATTGACCACGTACAAAGCCACGGGCCCCGGAAGCGGAAGGGCTATCCACCACATAGAGCAACCAATCGTCCATGCGGAATGGGCGGTGGAACCACATTGAGTGATCAATAGTGGCAATCTGCATACCTGGCTCAAGGAAGCCAATACCATGGGGCTGTAGTGCTGTGGGTAAAAAATTGAAGTCAGAAGCATAGCCAAGCAGATATTGATGGATACGCAAGTCATCCGGCATTGTGCCATTGGCACGGAACCAGACCTGACGGGTGGGCTCTTCTATACTGCCCTTGAGTGGGTTATGGAATTTTACCGGGCGCATTTCAATTGGTTTTGGGGCGACAAATTTTTCGCGTACTTTTTCTGGCAACATATAGGCCAACTTCTGTGCGATGTCCGATTCCGACATTAACCCTTCCGGTGGTGGCACGTCCGGCATAGCGTTCTGGTGCTCAAAGCCTTGCTCGCCACTTTGGAAAGAAGCGGTCATATAGAAAATAGGTTTGCCATGTTGAATGGCACTGATGCGGCGTGCGCTAAAACTGTTACCGTCGCGCAGGTTTTCCACGTCATAAATGATCGGCTTGCTGCTGTCTCCTGGGCGCAGAAAGTAACTATGAAAGGAGTGAACGCTGCGTTCAACCGCAACGGTTTGCTTGGCGGCGTAGAGGGCTTGACCCACTACCTGACCACCAAAGACCTGACGCAACCCCAGATCTTCACTTTGGCCGCGAAATAAGCCTTCTTCAATTTTCTCCAGATCCAGCAGGGCAAGGAGATTTTGCAGTGCCTGGCTCATAATGTAGTGATCCTCTTGATGATTGGTAAGTGCACTGAATATAGGGATACCGCCGTCACCTATCCTATTATGGTTGAACTGAAAGATACCTACCAGTGCCAACCATAGTGCTGCAAATCAATAGTATGGCTGGGACCAAAAATGACTCCCTCGGCAAGCAATGCCTGTTTTTGGCGTTGAAAGTCGTCACCCTGTAATGAAATTTGCCCATAGCGGTTCACTACCCGGTGCCAGGGTAGGGTACTGCCTTCAGGCAAACGGCATAACACCCCACCGACCTGACGAGCTGCACGTGGTGAACCAGCCAATTGCGCGACTGCACCATAGGTGGTGACTTTACCGTAAGGAATAGCCGCGACGATATGAAATACTCGCTGACTGAAAGAGACACGTTCTGCGGTCATTGCTGTTGTTCCTGTTATCTCCCTGCTCATTGAGATTACAGTCAATCCCATGGTAGCGGGCGTAGGTATCCAGGAGGCAAGTGTGCCATAACCGGAATGGGTAAGAAAACAGCGGTTGGTCAGTGGATGGCTTGCTATTTAATGGGCCATCACCGATAATGCCCACCGCTTCGTAGTCAATGGCAGTGAAACTGTCATAGTGAATGAAGCCGTCAATGGGGGCCCTGTTGGTTCTCCCGCAACACTAACTTGTGAACTCGGTCAGGTCCGGAAGGAAGCAGCCGCAGCGAGTGACGTGTGTGCCGGGATGTAGCTGGCAGGGCCCCCACCAATTTGAGCCTTTACAGGCTGCATCATATCTACTGTCTACTTCCAGCTTATACCCAAAATAATTCGCGCAGATTCAATTTGCAGGAACAATATACGCTCGAAATAATTCGAGTTGCATCTAGGTGGCAAGTTCAATAGTTGCTAGGAGCATAGGCAACTATGTGACTGGTGCGAGCTAACGCAGCCAACACCCAAGCTACTTGAAGGATGACGAGTATATCGAAATCCATTCACGGAGTTTGTTCCGGTTCCTGCAATCAGAAAGCCAGCAGTTTATTATGCTTTAAAATTATTATCTTACGAATTTCCAAACCGCAACGGGGATTTTATCGTACAACTTGTTCATGGTCAGTTCGGCAAGACGGTGGTCTGCAGCAGAGTAAAACAGTTCCAACTCGTTGTTAGAGAGTTCGTATTTATTCTTTTCAATGACACGTTCTAGAGTGTCAATGGTCGTGCATTTACGTAGGCGCATCAGATAGTCAATTTTTGTCATGGTAACCTTTAATCTTAAAAACAACACAAATAATCGAAGCGAATTATCCCTAAGTTTTTATCGTGGTACAAATGCTTTCTCCTGCGAGCATTCTGAAAGTTCGCATTTTGGTTTCCTGCCAGCGATGCAGGTCGGCATTATTAATACTAAAGCTGCTGAACACGGTATAGGTATCATCCAGATACTCTTCAACCAATGCCGATAAATCATTTTCATCCATGTATTTAATTTTAAAACTTATTACAAAAGAAGCAATATGCTCAATCAAGTCATTAAGCTGAAGGTTGTCGCTAGACGTTGGATCATTAATCCAGCCATGCTGACTGTCACCCAAGGTGGCAATGCCCTCGTCATACAAGCTCTCACACAGGAATTTAAGCTGAGCAATATCATGCTGCTTAGTTGAATACTCATCCATATCGCCTCCCGTCAGCCTTAATTTCGGTGCCGATAACACGCTGTGAGTACATGAAGCTACATCATTTTTTGCAAAATTTAACACTGGGTCAATAATCGCTTAGTACCATAAATATAAACCATTACTTGCTATCTGGTTTGTTGATATTACGGAAATTTACAATTTACTCGCCGTTATTGTTTATGTGTCTCGCGCTGAGGTCATTGTTGGTTAGGCAGCGAGTTATTGTGTCGCTAATGTAACCTGACTACAGATATCCAAGCCAGTGTTGAAAATGATTTAATCATAATTATAACGCATAGCTGATTTTTATTGCAGAACTTTCTAATATCAAAAAAACTAATGTTATTTCAATGTGGTGAACATTTTTTGAATAGAACTTTAATCTATACCTGAAATAACTAGAGTGGTTTGCAGCGGCTACGAAAGGAGCGAAGCTGATGAAAGAGCCGAGTAACGTTGCGCGGCCATCGTCTTATCATCCACTGAGACCGCATGGGCGGCCTCAGTGGATTAACAACAAAAATGATTATTGACGATCAATAGGGTGGCTATGATCCAGGTCTTCGCTCTTTTTACTGAAACGGCGGCGAACCACCACAAAGAACACCGGAACAAAGAAGATGGCCAATACCGTTGCGGTAATCATCCCACCCATTACCCCGGTACCTACTGCATTCTGGGCACCGGAACCAGCTCCACTGCTAACAACCAGCGGCATAACACCGAGGATGAAGGCTAATGATGTCATCAGGATGGGGCGCAGACGCATACGTACCGCTTCCAACGTTGATTCAATGAGCCCCTTACCTTCTTTATCCATGAGGTCTTTCGCAAATTCTACAATCAATATGGCGTTCTTCGCGGAGAGCCCGATGGTCGTCAGCAAGCCAACCTTGAAATAGACATCATTTTCCAGCCCACGAAAGCTGGTGGCCAAGAGTGCACCTATCACCCCAAGAGGGACAACCAGCATTACCGAGAATGGAATTGACCAGCTTTCGTACAATGCCGCCAGACACAAGAACACCACGATCAGTGAGATAACATACAGTGAGGTGGACTGACTGCCGGACAAGCGTTCCTGATAGGACATACCTGTCCAGTCATAGCCGATACCGCTTGGCAGTTTGGACGCGAGTTGCTCCATCATATCCATTGCTTCACCGGTACTGCGCCCAGGTACTGCCTGCCCGATAATTTCCATTGATGGCAGGCCGTTATAGCGTTCAAGACGCGGCGAACCGAATGACCAATGGGCTGAAGCAAAGGCGGAGAAAGGTACCATCTGACCACTGCTACCGCGGACATACCATTTATTAATGTCTTCGGGCAACATACGGAATGGGGCATCAGCCTGTACATAAACGCGTTTTACACGACCTCGATCGAGAAAATCGTTAACATAAGCGCCGCCCAGCGCCGCACTGATGGTACTGTTGATATCGTTAAGGGAAACCCCTAATGCCTGCGCTTTCTCCTGGTCAATATCCAGTTTGAATTGCGGTGTGTCCTCCTGACCATTCGGGCGCATCCCGGTCAGTAGGTCTGGGTGCTGTGCTGCCATACCCAGTAACTGGTTACGCGCCTCTGTCAGCTTTTCATGACCTAGGTTAGCCTGATCGATCAGTTGGAAGTCAAAACCGCTGGCGGTACCCAGTTCGATGATCGCCGGCAGGTTAAAGGCAAACACCAAGCCATCTTTGATCTGAGAAAATGACCCCATAGCACGGCCAACAATAGCAGGTACTTTATTGGCGGCACCGCTGCGTTCAGACCAATCTTTCAAACTGACAAACGCCAAGCCAGTATTCTGCCCCTGGCCGCTGAAACCGAAACCGTTAACGGTAAATACCGAGTTAACGTTGTCTTTTTCTGCGGTCAGGAAGTAATGGTTCACTTCCTCCAATACTTTCTGTGTACGTTCCTGGGTGGCACCCACAGGCATTTGCACCATCGTTAACAACATTCCCTGGTCTTCTTCCGGCAGGAAGGAGGAGGGGAGGCGCATAAACAGAACAGCCAGACCTACGACGATCAGCAGGTAAACCATCAGGTAACGGCCAGTACTGCGCAGGATATTCGCCACACTATCAGTATAGTGATGGGTACTCTTTTCAAACAGGCGGTTGAACCAGCCAAAGAAGCCGGTGTTGATACCATGATCCCCTTTGGGGATCGGTTTAAGCATGGTGGCGCAAAGTGCCGGGGTCAGGATTAATGCCACCAAGACCGATAGCACCATGGCGGAAACAATGGTGATTGAGAATTGGCGATAAATGGCACCTGTTGACCCACCGAAGAAAGCCATGGGGATAAATACCGCAGACAACACCAAGGCGATGCCAACCAATGCCCCTTGGATCTGTTCCATTGATTTCTTGGTGGCTTCTTTGGGCGAAAGCCCCTCTTCAGCCATAATCCGCTCAACGTTTTCCACCACCACGATGGCGTCATCAACCAGCAAGCCGATTGCTAGCACCATACCAAACATTGTCAGGGTGTTTATCGAGTAACCAAAAGCAGCCAGAATCGCGAATGTTCCCAACAACACTACGGGCACGGCGATGGTAGGGATCAGCGTGGCCCGGAAGTTTTGCAGGAATAGATACATCACCAGGAATACCAGGATGATCGCTTCCACCAGGGTTTTTACTACTTCGTGTATGGATATTTTAACGAAAGGCGTCGTGTCATAAGGGTAAACAACCTGCAAGCTGGCAGGGAAGAACGGTTGCAGTTTACCCAGCTCTGCTTTAACCGCCGCCGCAGTATTGAGCGCATTAGCGCCCGTGGCCAGCTTAATACCGATACCTGATGCAGGTTTACCATTGTAACGAGCAATAACATTATAGCTTTCTCCCCCCAGTTCAACCTTGGCTACATCGCTCAGACGCACTTGCGAGCCATCTGCATTGACTTTCAGTTGGATTCTACTGAATTCTTCCGGTGAACTCAGGCGGGTTTGGGCAATAATAGAGGCGTTTAACTGCTGGCCTTTTACCGGAGGCGTACCACCAAGCTGGCCACCAGCAATCTGGTTGTTCTGAACTTTGATTGCCGCAATGACATCACTGGGCGTCAGCTGGAATTTGTTCAGTTTATTCGGGTCTAGCCAGATACGCATGGCGTACTGAGCACCAAAGAGCTGAACAGTACCCACCCCGGGTGTACGACTGATAGGATCTTTGATATTGGAGCCGACGTAGTCTGCGATATCTTCCTGAGTCATACTGCCGTCTTCAGAAATAAAGCCCGCTACCATCAAGAAACTACTGCTCGACTTTTCTACGCTAACCCCTTGCTGTTGAACTTCTTGTGGCAGCAATGGCATGGCCAGTTGTAGTTTGTTTTGTACTTGTACCTGAGCAATATCAGGATCGGCACCAGAGTCGAATGTCAAGGTAATCTGAACGTTGCCTGCCGAGTCACTGCTGGAGGACATATACAGCAGATTATCGACACCGTTCATATTTTGTTCAATAACCTGTGTGACGCTATCCTGCACGGTTTTAGCATCAGCACCGGGATAGTTTGCGGCTATCGTCACTGCGGGCGGCGCAATGGTAGGATATTGAGCAATAGGTAGCTTCACGATTGACAGGAGACCCGCCAGCATAATAATGATGGCGATGACCCAGGCAAAAATGGGGCGATCTATAAAGAACTTAGCCATGTGTTACCGGCTCCTTTTTATCACTTCTTAGCGGGTTCAGAGGGTGCCTGTGGTTGTGCGGCTGCCTGGCTATCAACTTCTTGTGCTTTCACCTCAACCCCGGGTTTGATCTTTTGTAGCCCGGTAACAATCACGCGGTCACCAGCTTTCAGGCCAGCGGTGACCAGCCATTTATCACCAATAGCTTGCTCGGCGGTCAAGATACGCTGCTCCACTTTATTATTCGCCCCAACAACCAGTGCGGTTGCCTCACCCCGTGGGTTACGGGTAACTCCCTGTTGTGGTACCAGTAAGGCATCGTTGCGCACCCCTTCATCCAGGCGGGCTCGTACAAACATACCGGGTAACAGTGTATTATCGGGGTTAGGAAAGATAGCGCGGATGGTGATAGAACCGGTGGTTTCATCCACAGTGACGTCGGAGAACTCCAGCGTGCCTTCTTGAGCATACGCTTGCCCGTTCTCAAACAGTAATCTTACTTTGGCTTTACCGTTCTCTTGTTGCAGGCTGCCTTCTGCCAGCTCTCGCTTTAAACGCAGGTAATCGTTACTTGATTGGGTGACATCCACATACATGGGATCCAACTGTTGTACGGTGGACAGTGCAGTTGCCTGACCACTGGTCACCAGCGCCCCTTCAGTCACGGTAGATAGCCCGATGCGCCCAGAAATCGGCGAGCTCACCTTGGTATAAGCCAGGTTAATACGCGCACTTTCCACCGCAGCTTTAGCCGCGACTACCGCAGCATTGGCCTGTAACTGGTTAGAAATGGCGGTATCGTAGTCCTGTTTACTGATGTAATTGGTGCCCAGCAACGGTTTATAACGGTTGACTGTCAGGCGGGCGATATCCGCAGCGGCTTGCGCTTTGGCCAGATCCCCCTTGGTGCTGTCATAGGCAGCCTGATAGGTGGCGGGATCAATTTGATACAGTGAAACACCTGCTTTGATATCACTACCTTCAACAAAGTTGCGCTTCAGAATAATGCCATTGACCTGAGGGCGAACTTCGGCAATGCGATAGGCGGCAGTACGGCCAGGTAGGTCTGTTGTGATATTGAGCGGCTCTCCTTTCAGTGTCACTACCCCTACAGAAGGCATTGGGCGTTGACCACCGGATTGGGCGTCTTTGTTGTCACATCCTGTAAGCACTAAGCTGCCTGAAAGCATGATAATTGCCGCCAGAGGCATTAACCCTCTGTTTTTGTTCATAGAAAAACCTCAAGTGTTCGATTTCAAAATGATCAATGGATCACAGCTTGAAAAACCCATTGCTGCGTTAATATTTTGTGGGTGCTATAATACATACATTCGCGAATGTATGTAAGTCACACACTCTTAAAAAAACAATGCTATGGCACGAAAAACTAAACAACAAGCACAAGAAACGCGACTACAGATCCTGGATGCCGCTGTGAGAGAGTTTTCTGAGCGCGGCGTTTCAGCCACCTCTTTGACCGATATTGCTACTGCGGCAGGGGTCACTCGCGGTGCAATTTATTGGCACTTCAAAAATAAGGTAGACCTATTTAACGAAATTTGGCAGCAATCAGATTCGAAAATAGGGGATTTAGAGTTAGAGTATCAAACAAAGTTTCCAGATAATCCACTACGTATTTTAAAGGAAATTTTGATTTACGTTTTGATTGCGACAGTCGATGACAGTCGTCGCCGCGCCTTAATGGAGATCATTTTTCACAAATGTGAGTTTATTGGTGAAATGGTGCCAGTGCATGATGCACGTAAGGTGCTTTATCTTGAAAGCTATGAACGTATCGAACGGGTCCTGCATAATAGCATCGCTCGTGGTCAGCTTCCTGCTGATCTGCATACGCGCCGAGCTGCGGTGGTACTACGTGCCTATATCACCGGGCTGATGGAAAATTGGTTATTTCTGCCAGAAAGTTTTGATCTGAAAGCTGATGCCAGCGCCTTTGTGGATGTTTTCCTTGAAATGGTGCAACTGTGCCCCTCTTTGCGGGTAAAATCATCTCTATCGGCAGACCTACAAACTGAATAAGGAGAACGTCTATGTCATCCCTGTTACTGATTGCCAATGGTGCAGCTTATGGTCAGGAATCACTGTTTAATGCACTGCGTTTGGCTATTACCTTAAAAGAGCAGCAACCTGAGCTGTGCCTGAAACTGTTTTTAATGTCCGATGCTGTTGTGGCCGGCATCGCTGGGCAACAGCCGCGTGAAGGGTATAATTTGCAACAAATGCTGGAAATACTTACCGCGCAACAGGTACCGGTGAAGTTATGTAAGACCTGTGCTGATGCGCGCGCGGTTAGCCAGTTATCCTTGGTTGATGGTGTTGAGATTGGCACATTGGTGGAGTTGGGGCAGTGGACCCTGGCTGCTGATAAGGTATTGACCTTCTGATTTCTGTTGGAATTTTAACCGGTCATCCCTCGCTACATTTTTATTATTCATTGTCAGCCTGTGATCATGCTAATCTTGAGACTTCATTGTTGAATGACATTAAGCCATGAGTTGCAGGCCAATCATCTATTACTACCAAGTTGCTTTTCGTTACGCCCGGGGTCCTGTTTTCCCTGGCCTGGTTCCTTTTCTGTTATTGCTGATAGCGCTGTGTTTGCCGCTAGGTGTTTTCGCGCAAACGAGTGAAATCCCTGCTCGCAGCGAAGTCCAGAGCCAACTTGATGCGTTGAACAAACAACAAAACCTGACTGAGGTGGATAAACTTTCCCAACAGGATTTGATCCGCACGCTAGAAATACTCGATACGCTGGAACGTACCAAGCAGGAGGGTAATCAGCTTAAGCAGCAACTTCAGCAAGCGCCGGCAAAGTTACAGTCGATACTTAAAGATCTCGACGCGCTGAAAAGTACCACCAATGATGAAGCGGCAACACGGGCAGAATTGGTGCCTCTTTCATTACGCGAGTTGGAGCAACGCCTGTATAAAACCCTGGATGACCTCCAGGGTGCGCAGCAAAACCTCTCGACCTATAGCAGCCAACTGGTTTCTTTGCAGACACAGCCTGAACGTGTACAAAGCAGTATGTATACGGCTTCTCAGCGCTTGCAGGAGATACGCAATCTTCTCAGTGCACAAACGCCAGGGCAGCAACCTTTACGTAACAGTCAGCAAGTGATGCTGATGACCGAACAATCGCTGATTAATGCGGAGTTGGAGTTACAACGCAGAAGGTTGGAGGCGAATACGACTTTACAGGATATTTTGCAGAAGCAGCGTGATTACACCACGTTAAGTATTGATGCTTTAGATCATCAGGTCCAGATATTGCAGGAAGTGGTGAATAGCAAGCGGTTGACGCTGTCAGAAAAAACGGCGAAAGAAGCGCAAGCCCCAGAAGATGCCACAGATACACAAAGCATTAAACTGGTTAGTAATCAACTGGATATCAACCGTAAAATCAGTCAGCGGCTGATTACAGCCACGGAAGAGAGTAATACACTGTTTCAGCAAAATATTCAGGTAAAAAACTGGCTGGATCGCGGCTTGCAATCAGCACAGAACCTGAAGGAACAGATCCAGGTATTACGGGGGAGTTTGGTACTGTCACGCATCCTGTATCAACAGCAGCAAAATCTGCCCCCTAAAACCTTGGTGGCAGATTTAAGTGCTCATATCGCAGATTTACGTCTGGAACAATTTGAAGTCAACCAGCAGCGTGATGCATTGTTCAAAGGGGATGACTTTGTCAACCAACTG
Source organism: Serratia sp. HNCC26DJ244 (assembly GCF_057180565.1). Classification (NCBI taxonomy): domain Bacteria; kingdom Pseudomonadati; phylum Pseudomonadota; class Gammaproteobacteria; order Enterobacterales; family Yersiniaceae; genus Serratia; species Serratia sp. HNCC26DJ244. Next base: position 143,123 of record NZ_JBXUGO010000001.1, read on the forward strand.
CTGGCTAACAGCAAAGAAAAAGCCGATAGTGATGCGAGTGATGCGCTAAACGATATTATTGCTATGCGCCGTGAGTTGCTCGATCAACTCAATAAACAACTTAATAATCAGTTGTCGCTGGCTATCACCTTGCAGGTTAATCAACAGCAACTGACCAGTGTCTATACCGCGATGCAACATACCCTTACCCAACAGATTTTTTGGGTTAACAGCAATAAGCCGATTGATTTAGCCTGGCTGGAAGCGATGCCGGGGGCGCTAAAAGATCAGTTTGCCCGGCTGGATTTCAAGTTCGACACCGACCAAATGGTATTGGGAGCCGAAAAGTCAGCCGTTTTCCTGATTCCTATGGTGATAGTGATTGGCCTATTGCGTTGGCGTAATCGTGCTATTAATAACTATTTGAAAAAACTGACCAATGATATTGGGCAGTTAAAACGTGACAGCCAACTCCATACCCCAAAAGCCATTGCGCTGACATTATTACAAGTGTTGCCTGGGGTACTTTTGATACTGGGTACCGGGTTTTGGTTCTATTGTGCAGAGATTAGCATTAGTGACTTTATTTGGGCACTGTCACGACAGCTCGCGCTGCTATGGCTGGTATTTGCCTTGATTTTTCGCCTCTTGGCCCCGGGAGGTATTTATCAGCGCCATTTTAATGCCAAACTTGACCTTTGTAACCACTACCGTCGCCAGTGTATCAAGCTTGGCTTGACGTTATTACCGCTGATTTTCTGGTCCATACTGGGCGAAAAAAATCCCTCCAAACTGGTTGATGATGTTATTGGCCAGGTGGTGGTGATCCTGACTTTATCCCTGCTAACGGTATTGATGTTTCCTATTTGCCGTAACAGTTGGCGTGAAAAAAATAACCATGCAGTAAGATTGTTGGTAGTGACTGCATTGGCGGTGACCCCACTCATTCTGCTGGGGTTGATGTTTATGGGGTATTTTTATACCGCGTTGCAATTGGCTGGGCGTTGGATTGACAGCCTGTATCTATTCTTCTTGTGGAATATCGTCTATCAGGCTGTGATCCGTGGTTTGAGCGTCGCCGCCCGTCGTCTGGCTTATCGTCGCGCTGTTGCGCGCCGCCAGAATCTGGCGAAAGAGAAAGAGGGTGCCGAAGGGATTGAACCGGTTGAAGAAACGCCCTTAGCGTTGGAGCAAATCAACCAGCAATCTCTGCGCCTGAGTACCATGGTGTTATTTCTGATTTTCGCCAGTGCCTTCTATGGGATTTGGTCAGACCTGGTAACCGTTATTTCCTATCTCGACAGCATCAGTCTGTGGCATTACACCAGTAGTGTCGCTGGTAGCGTGATACCGAAAGCCGTGACCTTGGGGAATTTCATGGTGGCTATCATTGCGGTGATTGTTGCTTATGTCATGACGCGCAATTTACCCGGTTTGTTGGAAGTGCTGGTGCTATCACGGCTACAACTACGAACCGGCACCTCTTATGCGATTACCACGATGCTGACCTATCTGATTACGGCGGTGGGTACCATCACTGCTTTGGGGTCGTTAGGTGTATCATGGGACAAGTTACAATGGCTGGTGGCGGCACTTTCGGTGGGGTTGGGTTTTGGTTTACAGGAAATATTTGCCAACTTTGTTTCTGGCTTGATTATTCTGTTTGAGCGCCCGGTACGTATTGGTGACACCATCACCATCGGTACCTTCTCTGGCTCAGTTAGCAAGATCCGCATCCGTGCGACGACTATTGTCGATTTTGATCGCAAGGAAGTGATTATTCCCAATAAAGCGTTTGTCACCGAGAGGCTGATCAACTGGTCTCTATCAGATACGATTACTCGAGTACTGATCAAGGTCGGGGTAGCTTATGGTTCTGACCTGGATAAGGTTAAAGCGGTGCTGTTGCAAGCGGCGCAAGAAAACCCACTGGTTATGACGGATCCTGAGCCTGCCGTATTCTTCCTGAGTTTTGGCCCCAGTACCCTGGATCATGAGCTGCGTCTGTATGTGCGGGAATTGCGTGACCGTAGTTACACGGTGGATGAGCTGAACCGAGCCATTGATCGTTTGTGCCGAGAGAATGGTATTAATATTGCCTTTAACCAATTGGAAGTTTATTTACATAACCGCCAGGGTAATGAAGTGCAAGAAGTGAAACGTGGGCTGAGACCAGATCCAGAGAGTGATACTCAAACCGCCTCGTAGTCTGGCTGAGGCCTACGGGTCGGCAGATAAATACGGTTTCGCCCGGCGTGATTGCAGTATCTTCTGCTGGTAATCCTTTCTGACAATGTCCAGTGCAGCCAGTGCTGTGACCGGGTCTATCTCGTTGCATTCGAGCAGATAAATCAAATCTACCGCCAGTTGCAGTTCTGGCGAGGCATTTTCCAGTGGCATATATCCAACGTTTTCATGTGTCAAAGTGTCGTACTTCCCAACCTTAGGTTGGGAAGTACTGAGAATAATCTGTAGCAAAGTATAATAAACTTATGTTGCAGTGGGGGAGAATCATTAAATTAATGTGATAAATCTTCAAAAATTGTTTTCTTTACGCGCAATACTGCGCTCAATTCGTGTTAATGCCTGCCTGCAACGTAATAGTCTGCCTTCTATCGCTGCCACTTCCTGCTGCAATTTTTTCTGTGCCGCGAGGGTTGTCTGGGCACCTAACAGACTTTCGCGATCTTGGATCATACTCACCAGACGGCGTTCATAGTCCTGATGTTCTGCAAGTTTATGATAGATATCCACCTCACCCATCACTTTGGGCTGATTTTTACGCCGTAACACCAAGGTGGCCAGTTCACGTTGTAAAGCCGTGATCTGAGCGACCAATCTTTCAGCCAGAAAAGCCACTTGGGCGGTACGGTTATCTTTTACTGCCATTTGTAATTGGGCAAAGTTCTTCTGTATTTCGGCTAAATAATCACGCAGCCGGGTACCGCGATTGGAGAAAAGGGCAACATCAAATCGCGCCTGTGGAATCGGCATATCGCCTTGTGGCTGAATGTTGTTGGCTAAAGCGGTTATCTGCTGTTCAAGCGTTTGTAATAAGCGTTGTGTACTCACGGTGGCTCCTTATACCCAAGTGCCAGTTGCAAAAAAAGCCTATAAACACGGCTTGTTGCGCCATGATGGTGATTATCCTGATGCTTATTGACCTATCGCAACAAAAAACGTGCTGATTGTACGCTCTCAGTTGCATTTATCGCGTATTTTGCATAGATTTGGGCGTTTTCGTGTGCAGGTTTCCTGCCGCCATTTTGAGTTGATGGCAAGGCAGTTGAGAGCCTGTGTGGAAGTATACCCGTTGTCATGCCAGTTGCTTCAGTATTTCAGCAGAACGGGTATATCAGCATGTATTATCAGGCAATAACTATGGACAAGACTGCGCAGCAGCTTCAGTTTATTAAAGAGAGTATCAAAACCATACCTGACTATCCGAAGCCGGGTATTCTGTTCCGCGATGTGACCAGTTTATTGGAAAACCCGCTGGCCTATGCGTCCAGTATTGAGCTGTTGGTTGAGCGTTACCTTGATAAAGGGGTAACCAAAGTGGTGGGGACTGAAGCGCGTGGTTTCCTGTTTGGTGCACCGGTAGCATTGGCTCTGGGTGTCGGTTTTGTGCCCGTGCGTAAACCGGGTAAATTGCCACGAGCTACAATAAGTGAAAGTTATGAGCTCGAGTATGGTACCGATAAACTGGAAATCCACACCGATGCCATTACGGCTGGCGATAAGGTGCTGGTGATTGATGATCTGTTGGCGACCGGCGGTACCATTGAAGCCACGGCCACCTTGATTCGTCGCCTCGGTGGCATCGTGGAAGATGCAGCATTTATTATCAACTTACCGGATCTTGGCGGTGAAGCGCGCCTTAACAATCTGGGAATCGATTGTTACTGCCTGGTTGATTTCGCTGGTCACTGATTGATCTCCGACACCCGTCAAGTTGCAGACATCTAACCCTGCAGCTTGATGGGTAATGGCTCCAAAACAGAGCATTCCACATATAGAGGTTTAGCGCTTTCTCAGTCCGCATTAAGCCTGGCGAGCCACCGACAAAGGCTTCATAAGTCCCGATTCTAGCAACAGAGAGACTACTTTTTATGTAGTTTGACGGCATCGTCAAAGATCCTTATACTGGCATCACTAGCCCCGGGACTTGTTAGTTGGCAGCTTAGTTAGTAGCCATGCTTCCCCCCGAGGACGATCGATAGAGTTATACAGAAAAGGTTCGCAGAAATGCGGACCTTTTCTGTTTATGTTTCCTATTATTTAGGACTGAGCGAGTAAGAAATAACCGCATTCAACATCGCCAACCCGATAGTTTTAATGGTATCAGGTGTAACCTCTCTGATGCAGTCAAGCAACGGAGAACCTACGGTAAATTCGGGTGATTTTGCGACAATGTTCGCGCCATCGTCCTTCTTCGATCACCAATTTGCGTAATGTCTATGACGGCTGACCAATTCCCGAATGCGCTGTAGCCGATCAAGTTCTTTGTGACTCATGCTAATTATTTTTTTGCCATCAAATATTCTCCCGATAGGACAATGGGTGACATTTCAGATTTGCTCAAAGAGAACATGACCGCATAGTCCTGGCGCAGGTATAAACACCCTCGCCTATCAGTGTGGCCCTGTGTTAGCATAACCCCTCATATTACTCGACTTCTCCGGTGTTAATGAGCTATCAGGTTCTTGCCCGTAAGTGGCGCCCTCAAACATTTGCCGATGTCGTTGGACAAGAACATGTCCTGACGGCGCTGACTAATGGCCTCAAGCTTGGGAGGCTTCACCATGCTTATCTGTTCTCTGGTACCCGTGGTGTCGGTAAAACCACTATTGCCCGCATATTGGCCAAGTGCCTGAATTGCGAAACGGGCATCACGGCAACACCTTGTGGTCAATGTGATAATTGCCGTGAGATTGAGCAGGGCCGCTTTGTCGATTTGATCGAGATTGACGCCGCCTCCAGAACTAAAGTGGAAGACACCCGCGACTTGCTGGATAACGTACAATATGCCCCGGCGCGCGGTCGTTTTAAGGTTTACCTGATTGACGAAGTCCACATGCTTTCGCGTCATAGCTTCAACGCTTTGTTGAAAACGCTGGAAGAGCCACCGGCACATGTTAAATTTTTACTGGCCACCACGGATCCGCAGAAACTGCCAGTGACTATCTTGTCTCGTTGCTTGCAATTCCATTTGAAAGCGATGGACGTTGATCAGATCCGGACTCAATTGGAAACCATCCTGCAGGCAGAGCACATCACCAGTGACACTCGAGCGCTGCAACTGCTGGCTCGTGCTGCTGACGGCAGTATGCGTGATGCCCTCAGCCTGACTGACCAGGCCATTGCCATGGGGCAAGGGCAGGTGAGTAGTGATACCGTCAGCCAGATGCTAGGAACGTTGGATGATGAACAACCCTTGGCCATTCTGGAAGCCTTGGTTCATGCTGACGGTGAAAAAGTGATGGCCCAGGTGGCACAGGCTGCTTCGCGTGGTGTGGATTGGGAAAGTCTGCTGGTGGAAACCTTGGCGTTGCTGCATCGTATCGCCATGCTGCAATTGCTGCCATCGGTGTTGGACAACCACTATGCGGTTGTTGAACAGCGGTTGCGTGAATTGGCGCGCCTGCTACCCCCCACAGAAGTACAGCTTTACTACCAAACGTTGCTGATTGGCCGTAAAGAGCTGCCTTTAGCACCTGATCGCCGTATGGGGGTTGAAATGACCCTGTTACGTGCGTTGGCTTTTCACCCCAAGGCGGTAATCCCTGATCCTGTGAGCAGAGCGCCGACTGTTCCAGCGCCAGTATCGTCAGCACACACTGAAAATTATCGTGGGCCTGGGCAGCACGCCGAAGGGGGGGATATGCCTCCGCCGTTAGGGCAGGTGCAACCACCAGCGAACCCACAACAGACAAATTTACCGGATGCCACCGCGCAATTATTGAAAGCGCGCACCCAGTTGCTGCGGCAACAGGGGGCATCCACCGCAAAAAAGAGTGAGCCGGCTGCACCAATAAATGGGCGGCCGGCGAACTCAGCACTGGAGCGGTTGGCTGCAGTGACTGAGCGTAGTCAGCAGCGCCAGGCGGAAAAGCGGGTAGCAGAAAAACCTTCGAAGCCAGAAGCCTATCGCTGGCGCGCACAAACTGAACCGGAGGTTCCCCAGGAGCCGTTGGCGACACCAAAAGCCCTGCGTACCGCCCTGGAACATGAAAAGACCCCCGAGTTGTCAGCTAAACTGGTGGTTGAGTCGCTCAAGCGTGATCCTTGGGCGGCAGAAATTGAACAACTGAAGATACCTAAACTGGTGCAGCAACTGGCATTGAACTCCTTTAAACAACAGTTGGCTCCGGGTAGTATTTGTCTTCACTTACGTTCTACCCAACGCCATTTGAACTCTTCTACGGCGCAAAGAACGTTGGCGGATGCACTCAGTGAATTGCACGGTAGCACGGTTGAACTCACTGTAGTGGAAGACGATAATCCAGCAGAACGGACTCCGTTGGAGTGGCGGCAAGCCATTTATGAAGAAAAACTGGCGCAGGCTCGTCAGTCTATAATTGCGGATACCCATATTCAGACACTGTGTCGTTTTTTTGACGCTGATCTGGATGAAGAGAGTATTCGCCCCATTTAACACGGCGCCGAGTGTGCGCCCATGCAATGAGAGACGACTATGTTTGGTAAAGGTGGTTTGGGTAATCTGATGAAGCAAGCCCAGCAGATGCAGGAAAAAATGCAGCAGATGCAGGAAGAAGTTGCCCGGTTGGAAGTTACAGGTGAATCAGGTGCTGGCATGGTGAAAGTGACCATTAATGGTGCGCATAACTGTCGCCGTGTTGAGATCGACCCCAGCCTGCTGGAAGAAGACGACAAAGAGATGCTGGAAGATTTGATTGCCGCTGCATTCAATGATGCAGCACGCCGTGTAGAAGAAACGCAAAAAGAGAAGATGGCGTCAGTTTCTAACGGTATGCAGTTGCCACCAGGCTTTAAGATGCCGTTCTGATGCAAACAAGCCCGCTCCTTGAATCCTTGATGGAGGCGTTGCGTTGCCTACCCGGTGTGGGTCCTAAGTCGGCGCAGCGCATGGCATTTCAACTGTTGCAGCGTGATCGCAGTGGTGGCATGCGCTTGGCTCAGGCTTTGACCCGCGCAATGTCTGAGGTGGGGCACTGTGCTGACTGCCGCACCTTTACCGAACAGGATACCTGCACCATCTGCAATAACTCGCGCCGTCAGCAAAACGGCCAGATTTGCGTGGTAGAGAGCCCAGCGGATATTTATGCCATTGAGCAGACCGGGCAATTTGCCGGGCGCTACTTTGTGCTGATGGGGCATCTGTCACCGCTGGATGGTATTGGCCCTGGTGATATCGGCCTTGACCGGCTGGAGCAGCGGTTAGAGAAAGAGACCATCAGTGAAGTGATCCTGGCTACCAACCCGACGGTGGAAGGGGATGCCACGGCCAACTATATTGCCGAGATGTGTAGCCAATATGGCGTGGTTGCCAGCCGTATTGCTCATGGCGTTCCGGTTGGCGGAGAACTTGAAATGGTCGACGGTACCACGCTGTCCCACTCTCTGGCTGGGCGGCATGTGATCAAGTTTTGATATTTTCAGCCGGGCAGTGTGTAGCCCGGCTTAGCGATACCCCACAAAAAAAACCGTACAGTCGCTTGAAAAACCTCATGGTTAACCCCACTTAATCCTCATTGTTCGATTTGGTCATATTCCCTGCGTCTTTCAAGCGGTGATGGCGTTAATTGCTTCAGTTCACTTCAATCTTGGGTGGATCTAAGCATCAACAACGGCCATGAACCAATTGAAAGGTATCGGGTATAACACTATTGGCTATTGAGGTAATCAATGAGTATGAAAGGTCAAGAAACCCGCGGATTCCAGTCTGAAGTTAAACAACTGCTTCATTTGATGATTCATTCGCTCTACTCCAATAAAGAAATCTTCCTGCGTGAGCTGATTTCTAACGCCTCCGATGCGGCTGACAAGCTGCGTTTCCGGGCGCTTTCTCAGCCAGAACTGTATGAAGGTGATGGTGAACTGCGCGTGCGCGTCTCTTTTGACAAAGATAAGCATACCCTGACCATTGCTGATAACGGCATTGGTATGACCCGTGACGAGGTGATTGAGAACCTGGGAACCATTGCCAAGTCAGGGACTAAAGCTTTTCTGGAGTCGATCGGTTCCGAACAGGCGAAAGACAGTCAACTGATCGGCCAGTTTGGTGTCGGTTTTTATTCGTCATTTATCGTGGCAGATAAAGTCACTGTCCGTACTCGCGCTGCCGGGGATCGTTCGGATAAAGGGGTGTTCTGGGAGTCTGCAGGGGAAGGTGATTACACCATTGCCGATATCGACAAAGCTGAACGTGGTACTGAAATTACTCTACATCTGCGTCCTGGTGAAGAGGAATACCTTGATGGTTGGCGTTTGCGTTCGGTGATCGGCAAATATTCCGATCACATTGCGTTGCCGGTTGAAATCGAAACCAAGAATGAAGAAGACGATACGGTCACCTGGGAGAAGATCAACAAGGCGCAAGCGTTGTGGACCTGCAGCAAATCCGATGTGACGGATGAAGAGTACAAAGAGTTCTATAAGCACATTGCTCATGACTTCACTGATCCGCTGGTCTGGAGCCACAACCGGGTAGAAGGTAAGCAGGAATATACCAGCCTGCTGTATATCCCGGCTCGTGCACCTTGGGATATGTGGAATCGGGATCATAAGCACGGTCTGAAACTGTATGTTCAGCGTGTGTTTATTATGGATGATGCCGAGCAGTTTATGCCTAACTACCTGCGTTTTGTCCGTGGGCTGATAGACTCCAACGATTTGCCACTGAACATTTCCCGTGAGATTTTGCAGGATAACCGTGTTACCCAGAGCTTGCGTGCTGCGTTGACCAAACGTGTACTGCAGATGCTGGAAAAATTGGCAAAAGATGACGCCGAAGCCTATCAGACATTCTGGCAACAGTTTGGCTTGGTGATGAAAGAGGGGCCAGGGGAAGACAGCAACAATAAGGAAGCTATCGCTAAACTGTTGCGCTTTGCTTCTACGCATAACGACAGCTCGGCGCAAACCGTGTCGCTGGAAGAGTATATTGGCCGCATGATTGAAGGCCAAGAGAAGATTTACTACATCACCGCCGACAGCTATGCCGCCGCCAAGAGCAGCCCACACCTGGAACTGCTGCGTAAGAAAGGCATTGAAGTCCTGCTGCTTTCTGATCGCATTGACGAATGGATGATGAGCTATTTGACCGAGTTCGACGGTAAACAGTTCCAGTCTGTCAGCAAAGCGGATGAAGCGCTGGATAAACTGGCGGATGAAACCGAAGAGCAGAAAGAAGCCGAGAAACAACTGGAGCCGTTTATCGAGCGGGTCAAGACCTTGTTGGGTGAGAGGGTGAAAGAGGTGCGTTTGACACATCGCTTGACCGACACGCCAGCGATCGTCACCACCGATGCTGATGAAATGAGCACCCAGATGGCGAAACTGTTTGCTGCGGCTGGTCAACCTGCACCAGAGGTGAAGTATATCTTCGAATTGAACCCGGATCATGCCTTGGTCAAACGCGCAGCGGATATCGGCGATAACGCACTGTTTGCTGAGTGGATCGACTTGCTGCTGGATCAGGCACTGTTAGCAGAGCGTGGCACACTGGAAGATCCAAACCAGTTTATCCGCTTGATGAATAAACTCTTGTCGGCCTGATATTTATCTGCTTGGTAATGGTTCCCGCCGCTCTTTCAGTGAAATACGGTAATCTGAATAGCGGCGGGATATTTACCCGTCCGAATTCCTACCATCTCCTTGAGCCACCCCCACCAGAAATGATAAGGTTGAGCGTTTCCGCAATTTTATAAAAACTCAAGCCCGATAAACTTCAAGTTAACGCTTGCAAGGTCAAGGGAAAATACATAGTGAGGGGATTTACGCAATGCGTATCATTCTGCTGGGCGCTCCGGGCGCAGGTAAAGGTACTCAGGCTCAATTTATCATGGAAAAGTACGGTATCCCGCAAATTTCCACCGGTGATATGTTGCGTGCAGCCGTGAAGGCCGGCTCGGAACTGGGCAAGCAGGCGAAAGAAATTATGGATGCCGGTAAGCTGGTAACCGATGAACTGGTGATCGCGCTGGTCAAAGAGCGTATCACTCAACAGGATTGCCGTAATGGTTTTCTGTTGGACGGTTTCCCGCGCACTATTCCGCAGGCTGACGCGATGAAAGAGGCCGGTATTAAGGTGGATTATGTGCTGGAGTTTGATGTACCGGACGAACTGATCATTGATCGTATCGTGGGTCGCCGTGTACATGCGCCATCAGGTCGTGTTTATCACACCAAATTCAATCCACCGAAGGTGGAAGGAAAAGACGATGTGACTGGCGAAGAACTCACCACGCGCAAAGATGATCAAGAAGAAACGGTCCGTAAGCGTCTGGTTGAATATCACCAGATGACGGCACCGCTGGTCTCTTACTATCACCAAGAGGCTGATGCTGGCAACACCGCTTATCACAAAATTGATGGTACGCGCAAAGTCACCGAAGTGAGCAGTGAATTAGCGACCATTCTGGGCTAATTAATCTTTATCGGTTTCTTTGTTGGTCATGATTGCCTGACGCAATCATGACCCGTTTGATCAGGCGTGTGTGATCTGCCATAGCAAGCACTATACGCCTTTTCCCTCCACTAAAGCTTTTCTCAAAAACCTCAAGTGATGGCATATTGCGATATACCTAAGCCCCATCAAGTGCTTTTCTACTACAATAGGCCTAATTAACAAGATATTAGCCGGAAAGGGAAACTGTGATGAAACAAGAGAAACATGGGGTATTACTGGTGAATCTGGGGACAGCAGAAGCACCAACGCCTAAAGCGGTAAAGCGCTACCTGAAAGAGTTTCTCAGTGACCGGCGTGTCGTTGATACCTCACCGCTGCTCTGGTGGCCACTGCTTAATGGGGTAATTTTACCACTCCGTTCGGCGCGTGTAGCAAAGTTGTACCAATCCATCTGGATGGATGAGGGGTCACCACTGTTAGTGTATAGCCGCCGCCAACAGCAGCAACTGGCGGCGCGTATGCCCAATACGCCAGTGGAATTGGGCATGTGTTATGGCTCACCGAGCCTGGCATCAGCAATCGATAACCTACTGGCACAGGGGGTCACCAATTTGGTGGTATTGCCGTTGTATCCGCAATACTCCTGTTCTACCAGTGCAGCGGTTTGGGATGGCGTGGCGCGGGTATTGAAAAATTACCGCCGTCTGCCTTCGCTGACGTTTATCCGAGACTATGCTGAGCACCCGGCTTATATCCGTGCCCTGCAACAGAGTGTCGCTCAGGCGTTTGTCCAGCATGGGCAGCCTGATAGACTTGTGGTGTCATTTCATGGCATCCCGAAACGTTATGCACACTTGGGTGATGATTACCCGCAACGTTGTGAGGATACCTACCGTGCACTAGCGGCACGACTCTCTCTGGGCGCGGACCGCATGATGATGACTTATCAGTCACGTTTTGGTCGCGAGCCTTGGCTGACGCCCTATACGGATGAAACACTGAAAAGTCTGCCAGCTCAAGGGGTGAAACATATCCAAGTGATTTGCCCTGGCTTTTCTGTGGATTGTCTGGAAACCTTAGAGGAGATCAAAGAGCAGAACCGGGAGATATTCCTGGCAGCAGGCGGGGAGAAATTTGAATATATTCCAGCGCTTAATGATGATGCGGCGCATATTGATCTGCTGCAGGAGTTAGTCGCCAAAGGGCTGTGATTGGTTGCAAGTGGGTGCGTGCCCCGGCTTATCCTTAAGCCGGGGTATAACGGCAACTGGCTTACGCCTTGGCGGCCTCTGCAGTTATCGGTATCGCAAATTGGAAGCTATTTAACATGCTGCTGGCAACCTCGAATTCCCCCATGACTATCTGATTGGCACCCTGTTCAGCCAGATAATCGAGTTCATCATCATAATGCGCACGTACAATAATTTCGATATCCGGTTGTTTAAGTCGCGCGGCAGCCACTATCTCACCGGCTTCATAACTGTTGGGGATGGTCAGCAATAACCAACGGGCACAATCGAGCCTGGCCAGCTCCATGATTTCCGGATTGGCGGCATTACCGAGTACCGCTTTGAACCCTTGCTCACGCAGGGCCTCCACTTTACTGCGGCTATTTTCAACCACCACCAGAGGAATCCCTTCTTTAGTCAGTTTGTTGGCGAGCAAGTGCCCGACGCGATCACAACCGACGATCAACGCATGGCTACACATATCTACCGGGATCTGCTTCTCTTCTTCTACCGCTTCTTCGAGGCTCTGATCTTCGATGGTCTCGGTTTTAGCCAGGTAACGTTCTAATAAACTAAACATCAGCGGGTTAAGCATAATCGACAGAATTGCACCGGCTAGAACCAGATTGCGGCCATGGGGGTCCAGCATGCCGAGTGAAATCCCCAACCCGGCAAGGATAAAGGCAAACTCCCCGATTTGTGCCAAGCTGACAGAAATCGTCAGTGCAGTGCGCTTGGAGTGACCAAATATTCTCACCAGCGCAAAGGCTGCTATCGATTTGCCAAACAGGATAATGGTCAGCGTTGCCAGCACCGCCAACGGCTCCTGAATCAGGATCATCGGATCAAACAGCATACCGACAGAGACGAAGAACAGCACGGCAAAAGCATCGCGCAATGGCAAGGTATCATGGGCGGCTCGATGGCTCAGCTCTGATTCATTCAACACCATACCGGCAAAAAAGGCACCGAGTGCGAATGAGACATCGAAAAAACCGACCGCGCCGTAAGCAATACCCAATGCCAGGGCCAGAACAGCCAAGGTAAAAAGTTCACGAGAACCGGTACTGGCAGTTCTAGCCAGGATCCAGGGGACCAGTCGGCGGCCGACAATAATCATCAAAGCGATAAAAGCAACCACTTTGCCAATGGTGATCGCCAACTCGCTCAGTAATTGTGTGGTGCTGGCGGTATCGCTCTTAAGCATATTACTGAATGCCGGTAACAGCACTAGCGCCAACACCATGGCTAAATCTTCTACAATCAACCAGCCAATGGCAATTTGCCCTCGTTGGCTGTCAATCAGTTGCCGTTCTTCTAATGCCCGTAGCAGTACCACGGTACTGGCGGTGGATAGACACAAGCCAAAGACCAGGCCGGCAATTAGATCCCAGCCCATCAGTTTGGATAACCCGATCCCCAGCACAGTGGCCACAGCAATTTGTACGATGGCACCGGGAATGGCGATGGATTTTACCGCCAGAAGATCTTTAAGAGAGAAATGGAGGCCAACACCGAACATCAGCAGGATCACGCCTATTTCCGCCAGTTCTGGTGCCAGTGAGGTATCAGCGACAAACCCGGGGGTAAAAGGCCCCGCGAGCACCCCTGCGGCAAGGTAACCCACCAGGGGGGAGATGCGCAGACGGTTAGCTAGCATACCAAAGAGGAAGGCAAGTACTAATCCTCCAACAATGGTGGAGATCAAGGGGGTGGGATGATGCATCCAGACTCCTTTCGGTTGTATTACGCCAAAATAGATAAAGAAAGTGTATGAAAAAAATGAAACTATCGCCATTTAAGCGAGAGGGGCGGTGTACATGGAGCCCCCTACCGTTTGAATGGTGATGGAGAACTTATTATAGTGCGTTTACCTTGAAAATACTTGGTTAATTTCACGTTAGTGATATAAATAAGCATTTTATGCTATTTTAATCCCTTGGTTGTGATTTTTTATGGTTATCACGGATAAAAAATTGATTTTTATAGTGAATGACCCGGTTTGAATGGCTGTCTAAACCGGGTTTTTAGCGGGGATTTAGTGCTTGTGTTCAACATTTGGTAGTAATGCTGTGACAATCCCAATAAGGGGTAGAAATGAGCAGATTATGAAAACCAACTCGATGCTGGTAACATCCGCGATGAAACCAAGCACCGCAGCGCCTAAGCCACCAATACCAAAAGAAAAACCGAAGAATAAGCCCGAGATCATCCCCACTTTAGCTGGAACTAATTCTTGCGCATAAACCAGAATGGCCGAGAAAGCAGAGGCCAAAATCAGGCCAATAATAACGGTTAAAATCCCCGTCCAATAAAGAGAAGCGTAGGGTAAAGCGAGGGTAAAGGGTGCCACACCAAGGATTGACCCCCAAATAACATATTTACGCCCGATCTTATCCCCTAAAGGCCCGCCAATCAGCGTGCCCACCGCGACGGCAAATAGGAAGGCAAACAAATGTAACTGAGCATTTTGCACCGAAACATCAAACTTCTGTATCAAATAAAAGGTGTAATAGCTGGTGATGCTGGCTAAATAGAAAGATTTGGAAAAAACCAGCAGCAACAGGATGGATAGAGAAACGACGATAGTACGTCGTGGTAGCGCGGTGACCAAGGAAGCCGATTTAGGTTTGCTTTTCGCCATCCGGTGCTGATGTTGATACCATTTGCTTACTTGCAGCAGTACGACAATCGCCAGCAATGCCGCCAGAGAAAACCAGCCAACATTCCCTTTGCCATAGGGGGCTATCACCAGCGCCGCCAACAGCGGGCCAAGTGAACTGCCAAAATTCCCCCCTACCTGGAACAGTGACTGAGCCAGACCATAGCGCCCACCCGAGGCCATGCGCGCAACACGGGATGATTCAGGGTGAAATATCGATGATCCGGTGCCCACCAAAGCGGCAGCCAACAAGACGAGTGGGAAAGTATTGGCGTTTGCCAGCAGTAGCAAACCAGAGAGGGTGAACCCCATGCCGATGGGGAGCGAATAGGGCTGAGGATGCTTATCGGTGTAATGACCCACTAATGGCTGCAGCAGCGATGCGCTGAATTGATAGGTTAAGGTAATGATACCAATTTGCGTGAAACTGAGGTTGAAGTCTGCTTGCAGGATCGGATAAATCGCCATAATAAGCGATTGGAGCATATCGTTGAGCAGGTGAGAAACACTGATAGCACCAAGAATAGAGAAAGCAGTCCCGGTTCCCGCTTTGTTTTTTACCGGTGGCATGGCCGCTTCAGAACGATCAGTCATATTATACTTAGCCTGATAATTAATTGTGAGGTGGATAGTTTAACCCGTTGATCTTTCTTTCGACAACGTTGTCAATGTTACCTTCAGTGTAAATGACCAACAGTAATCGTATCAATTATCTCCAGTAAGTGAGATTACAGCGACACAATTTGACGTAAGTAGCAAAATTTTGAAACCCATATGGTCAATTTACGTTACAATTTTGACCTCACCGAGGTCGCCATTTTTTACAATGGAGAATTGCCATGCGTTTTTCACTTCAAACCACGACTTATGGGCTGCTGGTTTCCCTAGCGCTGTTTTGTGCAACGGCCAATGCCTGGGAAAAAGACAGAACTTACGATATCACTATCTTGCATACCAACGATCATCATGGCCATTTCTGGCAGAACGACTATGACGAATATGGTTTGGCCGCACAGAAAACGCTGGTGGATAGCATTCGCCAGGAAGTGGCCGCTAAAGGGGGGAGTGTTCTGTTATTATCCGGTGGCGATATCAATACCGGTGTACCGGAGTCTGATTTACAGGATGCTGAACCTGATTTTCGTGGTATGACGCTGATTGGTTATGACGCGATGGCGATTGGCAACCATGAATTTGATAATCCACTCAGTGTGTTGCGCCAGCAGCAAAAGTGGGCTTCCTTCCCGTTGTTATCCGCCAATATTTATCAGAAAAGTACTCAGCAGCGGTTGTTTGCACCTTATGCGCTATTCGACAAACAAGGGGTGAAGATTGCCGTTATTGGCCTTACCACTGATGACACCGCAAAAATCGGCAACCCAGAGTATTTTACCGATATTGAATTCCGCGTGCCTGCGCTGGAAGCTAAACAGGTGGTAGAGCAGTTACGCCAGGATGAAAAACCGGATGTGATTATCGCCGCAACCCATATGGGGCACTATGATAATGGCAATCATGGCTCCAATGCCCCGGGGGATGTGGAAATGGCCCGTAGCCTGCCCGCAGGTTACCTGGACTTGATTGTCGGCGGACATTCGCAGGACCCGCTCTGTATGGCGAGTGAAAATCATAAACAGGTGGATTACGTGCCCGGAACGCCTTGCGCGCCGGATCGCCAAAATGGGACCTGGATCGTACAGGCTCATGAATGGGGTAAGTACGTTGGCCGTGCTGATTTCCAGTTTCGCAATGGCGAACTGACACTGAAGCACTATCAGTTGATCCCGGTTAACTTGAAGAAAAAGGTCGAAAAAGCCGATGGCAGCAGCGAGCGTGTCTATTACACTCAGGAAATTACCAAAGATCCTGCCATGGTCAAGTTATTAACGCCTTTCCAGGATAAAGGCCAGACCCAACTGGAAGTGAAGATTGGCAGCGTTAATGGCCGGTTGGAAGGAGACCGCAGTAAAGTTCGTTTTGTACAGACCAACCTTTCCCGGGTGTTATTGGCGGCACAAATGGCAAGGGCCAATGCCGATTTTGCCGTAATGAGCGGCGGTGGTGTGCGTGATTCCATTGAGGCTGGCGATATTACCTATAAAAACGTGCTTAAGGTGCAGCCCTTCGGTAATACGCTGGTCTATGTGGATATGAAAGGCCGTGAAGTTGAGCAGTACTTGGCGGTGGTCGCCAATATGAAGGTCGACTCCGGTGCCTATGCGCAGTTTGCCAATGTGAGTTTGGTGGCTGACGGTAAAGGGGTCAGCAAGGTAAAAATCAAGGGAGAACCCCTACAGGCAGATAAAACCTATCGCATGGCAACTCTGAGTTTTAACGCATTGGGTGGTGATGGTTATCCGAAGGTTGATACCCTGCCAAGTTACGTCAATACCGGTTTTATCGATGCGGAAGTCTTGAAACAGTATATTGAGACTCACTCACCGCTGGATGCCGCCGCTTATGAGCCCAAGGGTGAAATAGTTTATAACTAAATTGAATGTAAGGCGTTTTTGCTTCAGATGGGCATGATGCAGGTTAGCCGACCGTGGAGCGCATGGATGCGCGATACGAGCCCCCAGGGAGGGGTTTACGGCGTGTCGGCGTTCCGTATCATGCCCAGTTGCATTACCCTCAATGTGTAATGGCGTTAGATGCGGTAATCTAGGATAACTTAACCTATTCAACAGATTGAGCGTCACTTTGCGCTGCTATTGCAGCCCTTTCAGTTTTAATCCCGCTTGGCGATCTCGGCAAAAGAGCCCGATAACAAACGGCAGAGGTCATTGGCCGCCAATTCAATATCCAGCCCACGCTTGCCCCCAGAAACAAAGATCGTAGCAAATTGCTGCGCTGGTGCGTCGATCACCGTAGGTAAACGCTTCTTTTGCCCTAATGGACTGATCCCCCCCACCAGATATCCCGTCACCCGTTGAGCCATTAGCGGGTCAGCCATTTCGGCTTTTTTGGCCCCTAAGGCTTTGGCGACCTTTTTCAGATCCAATTGAGTGGCTACCGGTGTGACGGCTACCGCCAGATTTTTGCTATCACCATTCAGGGAGACGAGCAGTGTTTTATAGACCTGTTGGGCATTTAGCCCCAGTTTTTTTACTACCTCGTCACCAAAATTGGTTTCTTCACTATCGTGATGATAGCTATGTAGCGTGAACGGGATTTTTTGTTTTTCAAGCAGAACCACTGCCGGTGTCATAATCTTATGCCCCAAAATAAAGAGAAATATCCCGTCACCAATGAAGCTGCAGCGGTGTTGGCCGCGTTACGAGGTCCGTCCGTGGACCTCGCCCCTATCGGGGCCGCTGCAAGCAGCGTTCAAATCCGCTCCAGGCGGATTTGTCACTCACCCCAGTCACTTACTTGTGTAAGCTCCTGGGGCTTCGCTCAGTTGCCGCCTACCTGCAATTTCATTGAACTTGGGTACAGAATATCAATACCAGTTATGCCAAGCCTTCCTGTAACAGTGCAGGCAAATTACCATCACCGTATAGATGCAAAGCCCCTACCGCCACCACATAGTTACCTGCTGGTAAGGCTTGCAACTTTTGTTGCCAGTGGCGATTACGGCAATGCATCAATAGGTCATATAACTCGGGACTAAAAGTAGCAGGTAGTGCTTCCGGTAAGGCATTTGGCTTGCTATCCAGCCACCAGCTCACCATGGTTTGTAGCAAACGGGCATTAGTACGCCAATGCTCCAACGTGTCTTGCAATAATCCTAGCCCACCTTGGGGTAATTGTTCCAGCATGGCCAGTTGCTCTGCGGCACCTTCAAGCTCAATCACCGCTATCTGCTGTGCTTTGGCGCTTTGCAATAGCTGGTAATCAATACCGTACTCGGCACGTAATCCTAATAATTGTGCTTGTTGCGCCTGCATCATCAACGCCACCTGCCAGGCAGGCAGCGTAGCAAAGGTAGTGGCATCGGCGCCGATCTCTTGACATAACGCCTGTAAACAATGGAATTCTTGCTGGGAAAGGCGCTGTTCTAGCGGTTGGCATACTTCACCACCACCAAAAGGGGATGGGGTATGGCTGCTGATATCGGCTTCAACGATCAACGCATCAGCCTGACGCAACTGCGTCATTAGGTAGGGGGGTAACGGTGACATATTGCTGGTCCCCATATGAATGCTACCAACCAGATGCAGTTGCCTTCCCCCGGGTAACGTCATATCCACCGCCGGATAGGTGTAGGCCCGGGGAGGGAGCAGACCAAGAAAGTTTTTGATGCGGTGCAGCCATTGCCCCATGCCGTATAGCTCCTGATTTTCCCTGCCCGAAAACCGGGCAGGGGGAAGACTTTTCTTATGCTAAACGCTAACGACCGAACAAGAAAGCTAAGGGGCGATACTACAAGAGACTTTTTCAGTCTATGCCTTGGGTTTAAAGCGTAATAACCGGTTGGCGTTACTGACCACAGTAATCGAAGAGAGCGCCATTGCCGCCCCAGCAATGACTGGGCTGAGCAATGTACCTGTCATGGGGTACAGGATACCGGCGGCAATGGGAATACCGAGCGTATTGTAGATAAATGCCCCCAGCAGATTCTGCTTCATATTACGCAGTGTGGCTTTTGATAACGCCAGAGCGTCAGCAACACCGTGCAAGCTATGACGCATCAACGTAATGGAGGCGGTTTCAATGGCGATATCACTGCCGCCACCCATGGCGATCCCCACGTCAGCTTGTGCCAGTGCCGGGGCATCGTTGATGCCATCCCCCACCATGGCTACCCGGTGACCTTGAGCTTGCAGTTGCTTGATAGCGTCTGCTTTGCCTTCTGGCATGACACCGGCAATCACCCGGTCAATGCCTGCTTCTTTGGCAATCGCATTGGCAGTGAGGGGGTTATCACCGGTTAACATCACCAACTGATAACCTTGCTGATGCAGACGCTGCAAGGCGCTAACGCTGTCAGCGCGCAACGGGTCGCGGATAGCAAACAAGGCCGCCGGTTTGCCATTAGCTGCTAGCAATACAGGGGTGATGCCACGCTCTGCTTGTTGTTGTATCTGTTGCTCAAAGGGGGACGTATTGATCTGGTTTTCCTGCAATAGCCGTGTATTGCCCAACAGCAATGTCACGCCAGCCACCTCACCGCTAACACCGGCACCACGCAAGGTACGGAACTGTTCGACAACCGGTAAACTCAGCCCTTTAGCCTGCTCCGTAATCGCGCGGGCCAACGGATGGTTTGCTCCCTGCTCTAACGCGGCGGCCCAACTCAGTGCTTGCTGTTGGTCCACTTGGTTAAAGGTAATGATCTCTACCACTCGCGGTTGGCCTTCCGTCAGCGTACCGGTTTTATCGAACACCAGCGTATCGAGATTGCTGGCTTGTTGCAGCGCATCAGCGTCACGCACCAGCACACCGAACTCTGCGGCACGGCCCACACCAGCGATGATCGACATGGGGGTAGCCAACCCCAAGGCACAAGGGCAGGCAATAATCAGCACGGTGGTGGCAATCACCAGGGTATAGACCACTTGAGGTTGCGGGCCAAAAAAGTACCAGATAGCGGCACTGAACAAGGCGATCACCACCACCGTTGGCACAAACACCGCCGAAATTTTGTCAGCCAACTGACCGATGGCTGGCTTGCTACTTTGCGCCTGACGCACCAGTTTAATAATCCGTGCTAGCGTGGTTTTGCTGCCGACTGCCTCGGCGTGGAACAGCACACTGCCATCATCCACCACGGTACCGGCATGTACCGTATCGCCCACACCTTTTTGCTGTGGAATCGCCTCCCCGGTCAACATCGCTTCATCCACCCACAGCTCCCCCTGAATGATTTTACCATCCACAGGAATGCGGTCACCGGTGGTTAGCCGCAATGTCATCCCCAACTGCACCTCTGTTAGCGGGATGCTTTTTTCCCCCTGTTCAGTGACCACTCGGGCGCTAGGGGGGGTGAGATCCAACAAGCGTTCCAGTGCTTGGGAAGATCGCTGCCGAGCCCGTTGTTCCATGGCGTGGCCCAGATTAATCAAGCCGATAATCATTGCACTGGCTTCATAATAGAGATGGCGGGCTTCCATGGGGAAGAACTCCGGCCAAATATTAACGCTAATGGAATATAGCCAGGCTGCACCGGTGCCTAAGGCGACCAGTGTATCCATGGTGGCGCTGCCATTTATCAGTGCGCGCCAGGCATTACGGTAAAAATGGCCACCCGCCAACACCATCACAACCAAGGTAATTATGCCGACTATCATCCACGGGCGCTGGGTTTCTGGTGTTAGCGACATACTGCCACCGAATACGCCCCAAGCCATCAGTGGAACGCCGAGTGCCAGCGCCAAGGCGGCCTGCCATCTGAAGCGCTTCATACTGGCTTGCGCCGTCTGCTGCTGGCGTTCTCGACGCTCAGTTTCGTCCTCGATCAGTTCTGCACCATAGCCGGCTTTTTCTACTGCCGCCACCAAGGCATTGGGCTCGGCATGGCCGCTAATCAGTGCACTGCGTTCTGCTAAATTAACCCGTGCTGTTGTCACCCCGGGGACATTCTGCAACGCCTGCTGGACTTTGTTGACACAACTGGCGCAGGTCATACCGCTGAGTAACAACTGAATACTGTCATCATCAGTATCCGTTACCGGAGGGGAAGAGGGAGCCGCTGCCAGGGATTCCGGCAATGTTGGGGTAGATTCAGTCAGCGGCTCAGTTTTTGGGTGATGTTTTTCTCCTGCCAGCTTTTCCCCCGCCAGAGTGGCGTGATACCCAGCCTGTTCAATGGCCGCGATGAGTTGTTCTGCGGTGGCATCACCGTAGATTTTAGCTGCTTCAAGAGTAACATCAGCGGCGATCACACCCGGAAGTGCTTCCAGTGCTTTACGAGCGCTACCCACACAGTGCATACAGGAGAGACCGGAGAGTTGTAGTTCGGTATCTGCTTGCGTGGCCACTTCAGCCTGATAACCAGCATCAACAACACTGTCGATTAATGCTGTTGCCGGGGCGCTCCCCGTTACTTTGGCATAGTGAACATTCACTTCTGCTTGTTCGACATCAGTGCGGCTTTCCAGGGCTGTTTTCACCCGTTGCGCACAATGCATACAGGAAAGGCCCTGTAACGCCAGTACGGTAATCTGTGACATAGACTGGTTCCTGATAACAAGATAACGGTATAGGGATAGACTCGTCATACGGTGAATAGGGCGAGTCGGTCAACTTAGGTGTATCATTGAAGAGAAGCTTAAACCTTCCCGCAAGGGTAAGGTCAAGGAGGAAAAATGAATATCAGTGATGTTGCCAAAAAAACCGGTTTGACCAGCAAGGCCATTCGTTTTTATGAAGAAAAAGGCTTGGTAACGGCACCGATCCGTACCGATAACGGTTATCGCAGTTACAGTACCAAACATGTTGAAGAGCTAACGCTGCTGCGCCAGGCACGTCTGGTGGGGTTCACTCTTGATGAATGCCGTGAACTGGTCACTTTATTCAATGATCCCGCCCGCCATAGCGCGGATGTAAAAGCACGCACGCTGCAGAAAGTGGCAGATATTGAGCGGCATATCACTGAACTGGAGGAGATGCGCCAACGATTATTGGCGCTAGCGGAACAATGCCCGGGCAACGAGGGCGCAGACTGCCCGATTATTAATAATCTGGCAGGCTGCTGTCACAATCATTAACGAGTTACAGCGCGAATCACCAGCGTCGCCCCTTCGACGGCAATGACTTCTACTTCAGTGCCTGCAGGGAGGTCTTCATTGGCTTGAGCACGCCAACTGCTGTCGCCGATATTGATGCGCCCAAAGCCATTCTGCATCGCTTCAGTAAGGGTCCCACGGGTGCCAATCAATTGGCGATTACGTTGGTTTAGCACCTGTGAACTGCCCGCGAACTTTGGCCGTCTGCGTAGCCAGTACCACCACAGGTAGGCAACGATAAGGGTCATCACGGCGAAGAGAACACCTTGCCACTCCCAGCCTAACTGCGGTAATAGCCAGACAATGATGCCAACCACCACCGCAGATACACCACTCCACAGCAGATAACCGGCAGCGCCCAGCATTTCTGCTGCCAGCAATAAGCCACCGAGAGTGATCCAGAACCATTGTGGGTTCGCTGTGATCTGTTCAAGCATGATTAGTTGCCTTTACTCTCTTTTAGCAATTCGGCAATGCCACCAATGGAACCCAGCAAGCTGCTAGCATCCAACGGCATCATAATGACTTTGCTGTTATCAGCTGAACCGATCTTCTGCAGTGCATCGGTATATTTCTGGGCCACAAAGTAGTTAACTGCCTGAATATTACCGCTGGCAATGGCGTCAGAAACCAGTTGGGTTGCTTTTGCTTCTGCTTCGGCGGCACGCTCACGGGCTTCAGCCTGCAGGAACGCAGATTGACGTTCCCCTTCCGCTTTCAGAATTTGTGACTGCTTTTCACCTTCGGCACGTAGAATGGCCGCCTGACGTACCCCTTCCGCTTCCAGAATATCGGCACGTTTGGTACGTTCGGCTTTCATCTGGGCGTTCATGGAGGCAATCAATTCAGCGGGTGGGCGAACATCGCGGATTTCAATCCGGGTGATTTTGACCCCCCAAGGGTTGGTGGCCTCATCGACGATATGCAACAGACGACTGTTGATGCTATCGCGCTGTGACAGCATTTCATCCAGTTCCATTGAACCGAGCACAGTACGGAAGTTGGTCATGGTTAAGTTAACGATCGCCAGTTCGAGGTTACTGACCTCATAGGCGGCACGTGCGGGATCAACAACCTGAATAAAACAGACCGCATCGATGGCCACGTTGGCATTATCACGTGAAATAATTTCTTGAGAAGGGATATCTAACACTTGCTCCATCATATTGATTTTACGGCCAATGCGATCAATAAAAGGCACCATCAGGTTCAAACCTGGCATCAGTGTTTTGGTATAGCGACCAAAACGCTCCACGGTCCATTGATAGCCTTGTGGCACAATCTTTACACTGGTAAAGGCGACAATTAACGCTATAACAATCAAAATTGGGATGATGGAAAAGGTAAAATCGAACATGGAACAACCTCCGGTTAGATAGTTAAATTAATATTACGCTAGTGGAGACAGAAAGCCTAATCTCTCCAGGCTAATCGCCCGATTAATCCAGAGGTAAAGTAAACCCTTCGATAAGAGGGTCATGGGATTGAAATAGCGCAATAATGCTTTTGACGACTTCCCCCCCTCGGTGATTTGACCACGCCAATGATAATGTGGATTGCTGGCGTGTGCGCAGCGGTTTTTTCTGCACCAGTTCCTCTCTGTCAAGGTATGGTTGGCATAAGGTTCGGGGTAAAAAACCGATACCGACACCGCGTAAATGACATTCCAGTTTGGTATGGAGATCCGGCACTTTTATTTCACGCTGACCGGAGAGTAACCAGGCAATGCGCTTGTCCAGATGGCGGGCAGTATCTTCAACATTGATTGCCGGGTAAAGCCGTAATTGATCCTCGGGTATTGGCTCAACGGCACCCACTAGCGGATGGTGTGGTGCAATGGCAAATACCCACTCTATCTTGCCCAGTGGCAGTACATTGATACTATTTTCCAGCGACTCATTGCCTGCCGCCCCAATGGCCAGGTGACAATCTTCGTTCAACAATGCATCCCATACCCCCATATAAACCTGGCGCGAGATATGGAACTGGGTAAAGGGGTAGCGTTGTTGCAGGTAGGCCAGTAATTGGGCCACCGTGGCAGGATTATAGAGCAGATTATTGATAACAATATTGACCTGATGTTCTATCCCATCATTAATTTGGCGCAGTTCATTGGGCATAGAATCAAGCCAATTGTGCCATTGGCTGCAACGTTCCAACAGGTATTCACCGGCCGGAGTCAGATTGACGCTTCGGGTGGTGCGAATGAAGAGTTGGGTACCGATACTTTCTTCCAGTGTTTTGATGCGATAACTGATGGTAGCGGTGGTCTTGTGGAGTAACTCTGCAGCGCGAGAAAAGCTCTGGCACTCTGCCACTTTAATAAATGATCGAATAGTTTCGTGATCCAGCATGTTATTTCCTTAACGCGGCAGCGATGGTTTCCATTCATTGAAAGAGAATTTACTTATCTTATCTTCCTTAGGTTAGCCATTACACATGATCCCGTGATTTTCAGCACTATTTATCAGTTTATTATGATAGATACAGCACAAAACAACTCAATTATTAATGTGCGCTGGGTGATTAAAATTCTTTAATAATATTTATATTATTAATAGACTAATTTAAATAGTGGCAAATTAATGTGCTGCTGGTCATATTGTGGAATAATTTTCCAATATTAACTTTTAAATTAATCATGACCTGTTTAGAGTGATCTCATTCGGTGGTGTTCCTTTTTGAAATGGTTTGGAGAAGAGATAGATGGATTTAATTGCTGTTGAACTCACACCTGGAGCCTTTGCACCTTATGGTGATGTATTACAGACTGATGATACCCCCTTTTACCATATCAATGATGGGAAAACGGAGCGCTATCATGATATTGCAAAAGTAGAGGTCACTGATGGGCACCGGGTACTGGTGAGTATCAATCGCTCGGAACCTTGTGATATGCCGATGACGTTCTCGCTACTGGAGAAACACCCGCTGTCATCCCAAGCCTTTATGCCGATGAAGGGGGAACGCTTTGTGGTCATTGTTGCGCAAGCGGGGGAACAGGGTGAAATATTAGTTAATACCTTACGTGCATTTATTACTAATGGTCGGCAAGGGGTGAATTATCATCGTAATGTCTGGCATCATCCTTTATTTGCTTTCGGAAAAGTAACTGACTTTTTCACAGTGGATCGTGGTGGTGCTGATAACTGTGTCGTCAGTCAATTACCTGAGCCTTATCGCGTGGTAATTAGCCAGTAGTCATTAGATAGTAGATTTTTTATTTCACCGGTTTCATTCAGGTAATTCAAATAATGCGAGATGAAAGGGTATAAATAACCATAAACCGTACATCAGCCAACATTGCTGCCACTGGAAAGAGGATGGGTATACTATATCGGGTAAACCTTAAGTTGAATTAAGAAAGGAAAGCCCGAATGAACGAACTACGCAGAAAAGGAAGACCAACGACAGATGCAGGAGCAACGAAAGGTGCCCAGGCATTGGACCGAGGGTTGGAGATCCTGCAGTTTCTGGCCAATGCAGGAGGAAGCTCGTCCGTTTCCGTGTTATCCGAAAAGTTAGGGTTACCGCTGTCAACGACATTCAGATTATTGAAAGTATTAGAAAAATCTGAATTTGTTTTTCAGGATCCGCAATTAGGTTGGTGGCATATTGGGATCCAGGCATTCACGGTAGGGGCGGCCTACATGAATGACCGGGACGTGGTTTCAGTGGCGGGTCCCCCTATGCGTCGTTTGATGCTGTTATCAGGTGAAACCGCTAACTTGGCCATCAGGAATAACTTTGATGCGGTATTGATCCGCCAATGTGAGTGCCAGGCCATGGTGCGAATGTGTGCTCCGCTGGGTAGCCGCTTACCGTTACACGCTTCCGGGGCAGGGAAAGCGCTCCTCTATCCCCTGATAGAAGAGGAAATGCTGGATCTGATTGTGCGTACAGGTTTGCACGCCTTTACCCCGAATACGCTGACGAGTGTGAATTTATTGCGCAAAGATTTAGCGCAATCGCTGGCCCGGGGGTACGCCATTGATGCTGAAGAGCATGCA
This sequence comes from Serratia sp. HNCC26DJ244, assembly GCF_057180565.1. Lineage (NCBI taxonomy): Bacteria > Pseudomonadati > Pseudomonadota > Gammaproteobacteria > Enterobacterales > Yersiniaceae > Serratia > Serratia sp. HNCC26DJ244. The sequence continues at coordinate 169,288 of NZ_JBXUGO010000001.1, forward strand.
GCAGGGCTCAATTGCTTGGCATCAGCGATTTTCGATCGTAGCAACAATGTGGTGGCGGCCATCTCTATTTCCGGGCCCAGTGAGCGTGTGAGTCGTGAGCGTTTTAAGGAACTGGGGGAGCTGGTGCGAGATGTTGCTAATGACATCAGTACGACATTAGGAGAATCACGCAGTCACCATTGAGTCATCTATGACAACACCTGTAGCCGTTGAATCAAGCCGCTGCAGGCTGAACTAGCCTTCCCGTTTGTTGAATGAACGGTTTTTTTTGAATTTAATTTAAATTTGGAAAATTTTTCCAAAAAAGCAGGAGAAGATGAGATGGCAATAATGCGAGCGGTAGATGCGGCAATGTATGTGCTGGAAAAAGAGGGAGTCAATACGGCATTCGGCGTACCTGGTGCGGCGATTAACCCTTTTTATAACGCGATGCGCAAGCACGGTGGAATCAAACATTACCTGGCGCGCCATGTGGAAGGTGCCTCTCATATGGCAGAAGGTTATACCCGCGCTAAACCGGGGAATATTGGCGTGTGTCTGGGGACTTCTGGGCCGGCAGGCACGGATATGATTACCGCGCTTTATTCAGCTTCAGCAGATTCTATTCCTATTCTTTGCATTACTGGGCAAGCACCACGGGCACGCTTGCATAAAGAAGATTTTCAAGCGGTCGATATTGAATCAATCGCCAAGCCTGTCACTAAAATGGCCGTGACGGTGTTGGAACCGGCTTTGGTTCCCCGGGTATTGCAACAAGCGTTCCATCTGATGCGTTCTGGCCGCCCTGGTCCAGTGCTGGTGGATTTACCTTATGACGTTCAAATGGCCGAGATCGAATTTGATCCGGAAACCTACTCCTCACTGGGAGCCTATAAACCCGCAGCCACTCAAGCGCAGATCGACAAAGCGTTGGACATGTTGTGTGCTGCTCACAAGCCATTGATTATTGCTGGTGGGGGTATCCTCAATGCGGATGCGGCCGATTTGCTGCAGGAATTGGCGGAGATTTGCAATACACCAGTGATCCCGACCTTGATGGGTTGGGGCTGTATTCCTGACGATCATACGCTGATGGCAGGGATGGCTGGGTTACAAACCTCCCATCGTTACGGTAATGCCAATCTGCTGGATTCAGATTTTCTATTAGGCATTGGTAATCGTTGGGCCAACCGCCATACCGGGTCCGTGGATAAATATACTGCGGGCCGCAAGATCGTTCATATTGATATTGAGCCGACGCAGATTGGTCGCGTTATTTGCCCTGACCTGGGTATTGTGTCCGATGCCAAAACGGCTTTGCAGATGTTGGTTGAGCGAGCTCGCGAGCGCTCAAAACAAGGGCTATTGCCAAACAGAACCGAGTGGGTGGAAACCTGCCTGCAACGTAAGCAGACACTATTACGCAAAACCCATTTCGACAATGTGCCGATCAAACCTCAGCGCGTCTACGAAGAAATGAACCGGGCATTCGGGCGTGATGCCTGTTATGTCACCACCATTGGGCTTTCGCAGATTGCTGCGGCGCAATTGTTACATGTATTCAAACCACGTCACTGGATCAATGCTGGGCAGGCTGGCCCATTGGGTTGGACCATTCCTTCGGCGCTGGGTGTCTGTGCCGCGGATCCACAACGCAAAGTAATCGCCTTATCCGGTGATTATGACTTCCAGTTTATGATCGAAGAACTGGCCGTCGGCGCTCAATTCAAACTGCCTTATATCCATGTATTAGTGAACAACGCCTATCTGGGGTTAATTCGCCAGTCTCAGCGCGGTTTTGATATGGATTATTGTGTTCAACTCGCTTTTGAAAATATCAATACCCCGGAAATCGGTGAGTATGGCGTTGACCACGTTAAAGTGGTTGAAGGGTTGGGCTGCAAGGCCATCCGTGTGACTAAACCTGAAAATATTGCCTCCGCATTCCAGCAGGCCGAGGAATTAATGCGCCTGCACCAGGTGCCAGTGGTGGTGGAAATTATTCTGGAGCGTGTGACTAACATTTCGATGGGAACCGAGCTGGATAACGTAACAGAGTTTGAACCTGTTGCCGAGTCGCCAGAAGATGCGCCGACGGCAGTCAGTTACTTCAAATACCAGTAGGGAAAAAATTATGCCAAAGTTTTCAGCTAATTTATCAATGCTCTTTAACGAAGTGGACTTTCTACAACGTTTTCGCTGTGCTAAAGAGCAAGGGTTCACGGCAATAGAGTATATGTTCCCTTACGATTATCCATTGCAGGCATTGAGAACGGCGTTGGAGGAAAACCAGTTAACACAGGTATTACAAAACCTCCCTGCAGGGGATTGGGCTGCTGGTGAGCGTGGTATCGCCTGTTTGCCTGGGCGAGAGTCTGAGTTCCGCGACGGTGTGGGCATGGCGGTGGAATATGCCCGTGGATTAGGTTGCACACAGATCAACTGTTTGATCGGTAACCCGGACAAATCACTGGCACAGCATAAGACTGATGAAATCGTGGTCGCTAACCTGAGCTATGCAGCAAAAGAGTTAGCTAAGGAAAACATTCGCTTATTGGTTGAGCCGATCAATAAATACGATATGCCAGCATTCTATTTGCAAACCACTCGCCAGGCTTTAGAACTGATGGAGTGGGTGGGTAATCCCAATCTGTTCATTCAATACGATATTTACCATATGCAGCGTATGGAGGGTGAACTGACCCAAACCATGGAAAATCTATTGAATAAAATAGCGCATATCCAGGTTGCTGATAATCCTGGCCGCCATGAGCCGGGAAGTGGGGAAATTAATTACGATTATATCTTCAGTGCACTGGACCAAATGGGTTATAGCGGCTGGATAGGTTGCGAATACAAACCGGCGACAACAACGGTTGCTGGTCTGTCATGGATTAAAAAATATCAACAGTGAGGGACGAATCATGAAACTAGGCTTTATTGGTTTGGGCATTATGGGAACACCAATGGCTGAAAAGCTGATCGAGGGTGGTCATCAGTTATATGCCAATACCTTGGGGCAGGTGCCAGCAGCATTGCTGCAAAAAGGGGCCATTGCCTGTGCAACGCCGAAGCAAGTAGCTGACCTGGCCGATGTTATTTTTATTATGGTGCCAGACACTCCCCAGGTTGAGCAGGTGCTATTTGCTGCCAATGGTTGTGCTGAAGCACAATTGAAAAACAAGATCCTGGTGGACATGAGTTCTATTTCACCACTGGATACCAAAAGTTTTGCTCGACGAATTAATGAATTGGGTGCGGATTATCTGGATGCCCCGGTATCAGGTGGTGAAGTGGGCGCTAAGCAGGGTTCATTAACCATCATGGTGGGGGGAGATGAAGCGGTGTTCGGGCGTGTCAAACCACTGCTCGCCTTGATGGGGAAAAACATCACCTTGGTTGGCGGTAATGGGGATGGCCAGACCTGTAAAGTTGCTAACCAGATTATTGTAGCGCTGACCATTGAAGCTGTTTCTGAAGCATTGATTTTTGCGTCTAAAGCGGGTGCCGATCCGGCGCGGGTGCGAGAAGCGTTAATGGGGGGCTTTGCTTCATCACGTATCCTGGAAGTGCATGGTGAGCGGATGATTAAGCGCACATTCGAGCCAGGTTTCCGTATTTCCTTGCATCAGAAGGATCTCAATTTGGCATTGCAGGGGGCAAAATCTTTAGCACTCAGTTTGCCCAATACCGCAACTTGCCAGGAGTTATTTAATCTTTGTGCTGCCCATGGTGCAAAAGATCTCGACCATTCTGCTTTGGTGCAAGCCTTGGAGATCATGGGTAACCATAAAGTATCTGATTAACCGGTAGTCATTGTCTCTATCAAGTTGCAGGTGTCTTTATTATTGACCTGCAACTTGGAGAGTATATTAATTATTTAAATGATTATTTTAGGTTTAGTAGATCCTGGTTGCCGGGCTATTTATTTATGATTCTGTTTTTATAGAGAATGGTTTAACAATTAATCAATGAAAATATTAAATTAATTATTTAATGTTAACATTTGTTTTTCTGAAGAATGAAAAGGAATACTTACCTATTTGTTAGATATATGTAAATTTAAATATCACACGAGTATTTTTTAATTTATGAACGAAGTTTGAGCTCAGACTGTGCGAGAAATCATGTTAACAAGATAAAATTATGAAATGTCATTTTATGATAAATTCATGAAAAGGAGAGTGTCATGAGTACAGAATACAAACCCAGTATGGATTACTGGAAAAAAATTGTAATGGTCATGAGTCTAGGTTGGGTTGCGATTTGGATTTATCGGACCGTCCTTACGCCAATTTACCCTGAAATACAAGCGTCAATGGGAAATGTGAGTAATGCTGAAATAGGTGCAATTGCGAGTTTTTATTTCTTTGCCTACTGTAGCATGCAAATTCCTTGTGGGATATTGGTCGATAAATTCGGTCAAAAAATAATGTTAATGTGCGGATTTACGCTTTTTATTTTAGGCACACTATGCATTGCAAAAGCGACTGGGATGACGATGATTTATGGTGGTTCACTGCTGGCGGGAGCCGGTTGTGCTTCTTTCTTTAGTTCCGCATACTCACTCTCTTCAGCTAATGTTCCGACAGAACGTAAAGCACTCGCTAACGCCATTATCAACAGTGGTTCTGCCATTGGTATGGGGATCGGTTTAATTGGTTCCAGTGTATTGGTGAAAAGTATGGGGTTGGCATGGCAAAATGTCTTGTTTATTGTTGCTGCTATTCTCACTGCAATGCTTTGTTTGTTTACTCTAGTTATTCGCAGTAAATCAAAAACTAACCTGGTGAAGCAGGAAGAAAAGAAAAGAGAACAAACTGTTAACGTGACAGAAGAGAAAGATTCCCCGCTATTTTCTGGCCTGTTATGCAGCATTTATTTTCTTTACTTCTGTACCTGCTATGGTTACTACCTGATTGTTACCTGGTTGCCATCCTATCTTCAGACAGAAAGAGGGTTTGATGGGGGTAAAATAGGATTGGCATCTGCTATGGTTGCGTTTGTCGGTGTACCCGGCGCACTGTTTTTTAGTTATCTATCAGATAAATATAGAGACAGTAAGGTCAAGATCATTATTGGCCTTGAGGTTGTGGCCGCGTCAATGTTGGTGTTTACAGTATTATCACCCAATACCACCATGCTTATGTTTAGCCTTATGTTATATGGACTACTGGGCAAAGTGGCTGTCGACCCGATTTTAATTTCTTATGTTTCCGAACTTGCTTCCGCCAAAAAATTGGGGCGAGCATTCAGCTTGTTTAATTTCTTTGGCATGAGCTCTGCAGTCGTGGCACCCACATTGACCGGTTTTATCTCTGATATCACAGGTTCAAAAGAGATAAGTTTTATCATCTCAGCCGGTTTAGTCGCGACGGGGACGCTAATTTTTGTCATCGTCGTGTTACAAAGAAAGAAAACCAAATACATTACTGAGCCAGCATAAGCTATAACAAAAAACTTGAAGTGATGTTGATATTTAAATGGTTAATTAACCTGGTTTTTGGTTGAGCCATTATCAATGCTGTGATTTGTTAATGGGGCACTTTGATTGATGGCTCTCGAACTTGCCACCTACATATAAATTAACTATTTGGAGCTTAATTTTTTAAAGTAATGCATTATGGTTTTCAGATAACAATTTCCCCCAATTAATGGTTTGAGTTGTTTTAAAGGTGGATAAAGAAAAATTACTCTATTTTCTTATTTGGTATAAGAAGGAATTGTCATGGAATCTATCAGTAGCAAGCAACGAGAGATTTACCAGCAACGTGGTTATCATGAGGATCTTTTGCCAAAGGAGGCAAATAAGAAAACTTGGAAAGCAATTAATTATTTCACCTTGTGGATGGGGTCAGTCCATAACGTCCCTAATTACGTGGCGGTCGGGGGCTTTTTTATTCTAGGGCTTTCTACAGTTAGCATTATGGCCGCTATTATTCTCAGCGCATTCGTTATTGCTTTTGTTATGGTCATGAATGGCGCGGCTGGTTCAAAATACGGTATTCCTTTTGCCATGATCCTTAGGGGATCTTATGGTGTACGTGGTGCATTATTCCCGGGGATCCTCAGAGGATGTGTGGCCGCCATCATGTGGTTTGGCTTGCAATGTTATGCGGGTTCACTGGCCTTCCTGATCCTGATTGGCAAACTATGGCCACAGTTTTTGACTTTAGGCGGGGAGTTTAATCTGTTAGGGATCAGCCTGCCAGGATTGATAGCCTTCCTGATTTTTTGGGCGGTTAACGTTGCAATAGGTCTCGGTGGTGGTGGCATCCTTAATAAATTTACCGCCATCCTTAACCCTTGCATTTATGTTGTATTTGGTGGCATGGCTATTTGGGCCATCTCGCTTGCAGGATTGGACAATATTATTGCTTATGTACCCGCGAATGCGGATGTCACGAGTAATAGTAGCTTCATGTTCTTGGTGGTTATCAATGCTGTCGTGGCTGTATGGGCAGCGCCAGCGGTCAGTGCTTCAGATTTTACCCAGAATGCCAGTAGTTTCAAGCAACAGGCATGGGGACAAACATTAGGGTTGGTAGTGGCCTATCTACTATTTGCGGTTGCTAGTGTCTGTATTTTGGCTGGGGCCAGTATTCATTACGGTGTTGATACCTGGAACGTATTGGATATCGTGCAGAAATGGGATAACATTTTTGCATCCGTTTTTGCGGTATTAGTTATCTTGATGACAACTATTTCAACTAATGCTACCGGTAATATTATCCCTGCTGGTTACCAGATTGCGGCAATTGCACCAAAAAAGTTGACCTACAAAAATGGTGTGGTTATCGCCAGCATCATTAGCCTATTAATATGCCCATGGAAATTAATGGAAAGTCAGGAAAGTATCTATCTATTTCTTGATGTTATTGGTGGGATTTTAGGGCCGGTTATTGGTGTTATGATGGCGCACTATTTTATTGTTGTACGCAGTGATATCGATCTTGATTCTTTATATACGAAGCCGGGCGACTATAAATATTACGACCATGGTTTTAATGGTGTTGCGTTTATTGTGACATTAATTTCCGTGGTTTTGTCTCTCGGGGGTAAGTTTATTGAAATACTGGAGCCATTATCCCGGGTTTCATGGTTTGTTGGTGTTATCAGTGCATTCTGCCTATATGCAATGCTTAAGAGTAAAGTGGTTGTTAATCAGCAAGAGTATACCTGAAGTAAATATTATAACGAAGTGAAAATAATGTGGTTATAAAACGTAATGAATTTATTTCACGAAGGAGATTTATTATGTCATACGATATGATTATAAAGAATGGTACTGTTGTTTTTGAACATCAAGCTATTATTACCGATATCGCCATAAAAGCAGGCAAGATAGCCGCTATTGGTAATGGTTTGTCAGGCGCCAAAACAGAAATTGATGCTACCGGAATGGTTGTGGCTCCGGGAATGGTCGACGCCCATGCGCATATGTCTGAGCCTGGTCGTACCCATTGGGAAGGCTATGAAACCGGTACGCGTGCTGCAGCAAAAGGTGGTATTACCACCATGATTGAAATGCCGCTCAACCAACTGCCTGCAACTGTCGATAGAGAGACGATAGAAATGAAGTTTTTTGCGGCAGAAGGCAAACTGACCATTGATGCGGCGCAATTTGGTGGCCTGGTTTCCTATAATCTCGATCGACTGCATGAATTGGATGAAGTCGGTGTCGTGGCTTATAAGTGTTTTGTCACCACTTGTGGTGACCGCAGTGTTAGTAATGACTTCCGTGATGTGAATGATTTCGAGTACTTCAAGGGATTACAGATACTGTCCAAGCTGGACCAATTGGTTGCTGTGCATGCAGAAAATGCCCTGATCTGTGATGCATTAGGGAAAGAAGCTAAAGAAGATGGACGGGTGACTGCGCATGATTATGTGGCTTCACGGCCGGTATTTACTGAAGTTGAAGCTATTCGCCGCGTGATCTACTTGGCGAAAGTCGCGGGTTGCCGACTGCATATTTGCCATGTCAGTAGCCCAGAAGGGGTGGCAGAAGTGACCCGGGCACGCCAGGAGGGGCAACAGGTTACCTGTGAGTCTTGTCCACACTATTTCGTGTTGGATACCGATCAGTTTGAAGAAATTGGTACCTTGGCTAAGTGTTCACCACCGATTCGTGATGCGAAAAATCAGCAGGGAATGTGGGACAAACTGTTCAATGGTGAAATAGATTGTCTGGTTTCCGACCATTCACCTTGCCCACCGGAGATGAAAGCAGGCAATATCATGCAAGCTTGGGGTGGGATTGCCGGGATCCAGAACTGTGTCGATGTGATGTTTGATGAAGCGGTACAAAAAAGAGGCATGTCGCTGCCTGAGTTTGGCAAGCTAATGGCCACTAACGCTGCCGATATTTTTGGTTTGAAACATAAGGGGCGTATTGCTGTGGGGAAAGATGCGGACCTGGTGTTTATTCAACCGAATAGCAGCTATGTGTTAACCACAGAGGATCTGGAATATCGTCATAAAGTCAGCCCGTATGTTGGGCGTAAAATCAACGCACGTGTAGCAAAAACTATTCTGCGTGGCGAGGTGATTTACGATATCAAGGCCGGCTTTGGTGTTCGTCCGAAGGGTAAATTCGTACTGAAACATCAACAATAAATGCCATTGGCATCGCGTTCATCAGAGGTGAACGCGATGTTCTTTATATTTTGTAATACACTGGTTGTTCCGCCAACGTTGCAGTCAGCATTTCAGCTATCACCTAGCGTGACTTTTTTATTATCGAATACACCTTTATTGCGACAGCGACTTCCAGCTTATTTCAAGTGATGCTTGGGTATCAGCATTCCGGTGAAGATATCGGTATTACTTGAGAATCTATTACCATGGCATCGTGATATACACTAAATAATGTTTTATAAAGTAAAGCTTTTTTGAATAGATTATTAAATTATCAATATGTTTTTATCTATCAATCCTTAGGAGAGTAATATCATGTTAAGTAAAAAACTATTGTCAGGTGTTTTTTTAATGACCACCTTGTTGTCAATCCCAGCATTTTCTGCAGAACGAGCTTTATATGTTAGTGAATTAAACTCAATGAGCCAGGCGCAATTTGAACAGGCATTGGGTAATGTTTTTGAAAAAGCGCCATGGGTGATTGAGCAAGCTGCTGAAAAACGCCCTTATAAGGGTTTCGTCGATTTATATGAGGGTATTATTGAACCATTGAAAGTGGCGAGTCCTGAGGTTCAGTTGGCCTTGATTAAAAGTCATCCTAATTTGGCTTGTAAGGGCATTCGCGCTGAGAATATTACTGCTCATTCGCAAAGTGAACAAAGTGGTGCTGGTTTGAACCAATGCACACAACAGGAGGCTGACCTGTTATTAAGCTTGAATCAGGCTTATCAGAAGAAATTTGGCTTCCCATTTATGTTGGCTATCAAAGGATATAATAAAGAGGAAATTATTGAGCAGCTAAAAATACGCATTAATAATGATAAACAGCAAGAATTTGATGGTGCATTACAGCAAGTTTATAAAGTGGTACTCTGGCGTATGCTTGATACGGTGAAGTAATAATTATTAAAAATACTCAGCCGATGGGTAAATATCGACTGAGTTATTCAAATAAATTCAGATATGATCAAATATCCACGTCTCGGTTACAATCTTTAGAGTAGATATAGCTAAAGCATTCTTTGCCCACGGCGTAACCGGCTTGTGGTACATACGCGGCCATAAAAATATAATCTCCCTTTTTCACCGGGATCCACTCATTATCCAAGTTGTAAACACCGCTGCCACTCAATATATAAGCACCATGCTCTTGAACATGCGTTTCAATATAACCATGGCTAGCACCCGGTTCGAAAGAAAGAATGTGCATATTCATATCAAAACCCAGATCTTTCGGCAGTAAGTCCTGCAGGATAACTTCACTCATCCCTTCATAGTGGATCTTTTCAAGGTTGTTTACATTATCGCAGACGATACGCGCTTCGTGACCAGCAATACGCTTATAGGTACGCTTATACAGGAATAACTGGCTGGATTTACCCGCATTATCGTTAGCCAACCGCAAGGTCACGCCGGCCGGGCAATAGAGATAACCACCACTGGTCAAGGTATGGGCGGTTGCATCGGCGGACGCCTTAACTTTGCCATCAATCACATAGACAAAGGTTTCAACATTTTCACCACCAAAACCCTGCTGATTGTTACCGTCAGCATGCAGAGTCACCACATAGTCGACAAAGCTGGCCCCTAATTTTGGGGTAGATAAAATAGTGACATCACAGTTTTCAAAGCCAGGAATGATATTGCGTACCAAGCCTTCCACTGGAAGAAGCGCATAATTGTCACGCTTGATCACCGCGCGAGAGGACAAAACATCTTTTGGATAGCCAATTTGATTGTTGAAGTAACCCACGTTAATTCTCCTGATTAATAAATCTGCCCCGTCGATTTGCTGTAACAGGGGCAGAACGATGACCGTTATTCCTGATAGGCCAATTGATAAAGGGTATGCGCCAGAATTTTGACGCCTTCAGACAGATCGCTAAGCGCGGTTTTTTCTGCTGGATTGTGGCTGATACCACCAATACTGGGAACAAACATCATCACGGTGGGGATCTTAGGTGCGAATATTTGCGCGTCATGGCCCGCCCCGCTGTGCATTAGACGGTAGTTGAGGCGCTCGGTTTCACACAGATGTACCACCTTTTGTACCAACTGCCGGTTCATCGGAATAGGGGCTTCATCCATCCACAAATCAATGGTGGGAATGATGCCCATCTCTGCACAGATGCGCTTGATATCAGACTCCAATTGTTGTGTAAAACGTAACAACGTTTTCTGATCAGTATGGCGGCAGTCAATGGTGAATTGTGCATAACCAGGCACCACGTTGACAACATTCGGCTTAGGTTCCACCTTACCGAAGGTTAATACTAACGGGTCACCTTCTGCCTGTGCTTTAGCGATAGACTCGCAGCAGATACGGCTAAAAGCATGAACAGCATCTTTACGATAACTCATCGGTGTTGTGCCAGCGTGATTGGCCTCACCTTGTAGTGTCACATTATAGCGGCGCTGCCCAACGATATCAGTGACGACACCAATGGTCTTCCCTTCGGTTTCCAGCACCTTGCCCTGCTCAATATGCAATTCGACAAAGGCAGCAATATCGCTACGCGGTAATTGATTTGGCAGAGGAAACTCAAAACCGGCGCTATGCATGGCATCAACAAAATTGACTCCCTTGGCATCGCAGATATTTTTTACATCTTCAGGACGGGCTAAGCCGACAATATTCTTGCTTCCCCAGAAAACGAACGGGAAACGGCTGCCTTCCTCTTCCGCCAAAGAGATCACTTCCAGCGTCCGTAGTGGCGTTCCATAGGTCTCTTTAAGGTGCTTAATCGCCAAATAAGCGGCTTCGATACCCAATTGCCCATCAAGGTTGCCACCATTGACCACGGTATCGATATGAGAACCAGACAGTATCACTTGTTCAGGATACATACTCCCCAGCAGACGACCAGACAAATTACCCACGGCATCATAGGAAACCGTCAAACCGGCGCTTTCGAAGGCCTGTTTCAATGCCTGTTGGGCGTCAATCCACTCTTTGGTATACAGCAACCGTGTCATGCCACCACTGGGGTCGGCACCTATTTTTGATAACCAGCCAGAAGTTTCACTAATTTCTTGTTGGAAATTTTTCATATCTATCTGCCTTTTTTTAGCTTTCCTGAGATATTTGCTAGCTAGATTGACACTGATAATCCATTAGCTCTGTTTTACCTGGGGTGAGAGATAATAAAAATCACGCAGGTGATGTCGCCAGCTCAAAAAAGAGCAACATCACCACACGGACTGATTACCTATTTTTTAACTGGCAAACGGGTCTTTATGATCGTAAGAACGTTGGTAAATATCGTCAGAAATCAGGTATTGATAAATCTCATCAACAATATCAATCCCATTCTTCTCACTTTCCAACTCACGCATATGGCTACCTTGACCCGGGTAGAGGACTTTTTCCACCCCAGGTGCAGGTTTGATGGCATTGAGTTCTTTCATTACCTGGCTGACATGCTGACGGAAAACACGTTCATTAGTGAAATAGCCAGGGTTGAGAACGATATGCAGTTGGCCCAATTCCCGCCCTACACTGAGGTCGTGATACATGGAGCTCACATGCTTGCCAAAAGGCAATCCCAGTAATACACCAGAAAGAATGTCCACCATCATCATCAGGCCATAGCCTTTTGGCCCGGCAATCGGCAGTAATCCGCTAACAGCGAAAGGGTCGGTAGTGTGCTTGCCTTCGCTGTCAACCGCCCAGGTATCCGGGATAGGCGCATTGCGGGAGCGGGCGTCCAGCACTTTGCCCCAGGCTTGAACCGTGGTGGCCATATCAAAGGTTAAAATATCTTTCCCTTCTGCGGGTGCCGAGAAAGCAATGGGGTTGGTGCCGTAATAGACTTCTGCCCCACCATAAGGGACCACCATCGGGTCTGACTGACACAGTGAAATCCCTATCATGCCGGCATGAGCCGCCTGCTGCACAAAATAAGACAAGGCACCACTGTGACCAATACGGCGAATGCCTACCACCGCGACACCGTTCTCTTTTGCCATTTCAATGGCATGATCCATGCTCAGTTTAGCTGCAACATGCCCGGCGCCATTATCGCCATCAAAAACGGCACTACAAGGGCCGGTTTTTTCATAAGTGAAGTGCGGATTATTGTTGGTACCCCCTTTGCTAATGCGTTCAGAATAATATTCTACCCTGACGGCACCGTGAGAGTGGATACCGCGAGCATCCGCATGGGCCAAAACATCGGCGACAATGCCGGCATGAACCAGGTTTAGCCCTGCTGCATGAATTTTATTTTGAATAAGTTGATGCAATTGTTGTTTAGAGACTTTCATAGACAGTCCTTTCGTTACTACAGTTTATTAAGCCACCTTTGGCTCATAATGTATAAAGCTGAGAGGAAAATAATGTGATCTAGATTAGCATTGTATTATTTATTTAAATTTTCATTGAATGCAAATAAATTTATTAAAATATTTTTAATAAATGGATTTTCTTTTTTTATTCTATTGTCAAGTGGTTATCAGATTTAATGATTTTTTCTAACAATGATTAAACTGTGATGGCTCTCACCTTTATGCTGGGCTTTTATTTGTAGCTTGAAAGGAGGAAATTAAATTTTTTGAAAGTAAATAGGCGAATAAAAATATTAGTGCTTACCTGTTATGAACAAATGAGGGTAAGGCTCACATGCTGTATTAAGGATATCACTATGGTCCATGCTTTTATAAAAAAAGGGAGCTTTCAGGATTCGGTTAGCCTGATGCTAATTTCCCGTAAACTCAGTGAATCACCTGACGTCGAAGAAATCTCCGTCATGATGGGGACACCAGCGAATAAGTCACTACTTGAAGCCACGGGCTTCTGGCATCCGCAATTTAGCGAAGCAACCCCGAATGATATTTGTGTGGCGATTAAAGCAGACTCCGCAGATAGCCATATTACTGAGCAGATCAGTGAATCGTTGGAGGCCGCATTGAAGGCGATTGCCCAAGGGCAGCAGGGGGGGAAACGCCTGCTCAAAGCCCGTAGTTGGCGTATGGCCAGGCAGAAGTTACCAGAGGCCAATATGGCGCTGATTTCCATTGCGGGTGAATATGCGGCGGGTTTGGCTGATCAAGCGTTGGAGGATGGCTGCAATGTGATGATGTTTTCTGACAACGTCAGTGTGGAACAGGAGGTGGCACTCAAAACCAAGGCGCGTAGCAAGGGGTTGATTGTTATGGGCCCTGACTGTGGCACCGCCAGCATCGCAGGGGCACCGCTGGCTTTCGCCAACGTCGCCCCGCAGGGAACCATCGGTATCATCGGTGCTTCGGGTACCGGCATTCAGGAACTGATGTCGCAAATTACCCTGGCTGGGCAGGGGATATCCCATGCAATCGGTTTAGGGGGGCGCGATTTAACCGCCGAGGTGGGGGGAATCAGTGCCATCAGTGCCTTGCGTATGCTGGCGGCGGATCCTCAGAGCCGGGTATTGGCATTTGTCTCCAAGCCACCTGCTGCAGAGGTACGCCAGCGGGTGATTGCAGAGATGAAAACACTGGGTAAGCCGGTGGTGGCATTATTCCTGGGTACCCGGGCAGCCAAGCAACAAGAAGATAATATTACCTTTGCTGCCACGCTGGATGAGGCGGCACGTCTGGCTGCCATGCTGGCCCATGTACAACAAATGGCTGCTCAGCAACCGGCTGTCTGTGGCAGCAAAATCTGCGGTTTCTATGCGGGTGGCACCCTGGCGGCTGAATGCGCCATGCTGCTGGGGGAACAACTGGGCCTTGAGGGGGACAGTAAACACCACCAGGGCTCAATGCTTAATGCCGACGGGCACCACATTATCGATATGGGTGATGATTTTTACACCCAGGGCAAGCCACACCCGATGATTGACCCTTCAACCCGTAATCAGGAAATTGCTCGTCTGGCTCAACAACCCCAGGTTGGTGTGTTGCTGCTGGATGTGGTGATTGGCTATGGCGCGCAGGAAGATCCTGCCGGGTCGCTGGTTAACGAGGTTAAACGCCTGCGTGAAAAGCGCGGCGAGGCTCATCCCTTGGCGGTTATTGCCACGGTGACCGGGACTGAACAGGATCCACAACAGCGCTCCAAACAGATTACCACCCTGAGTGAAGCGGGTATCGCGGTCATGAACTCACTGCCGGAAGCCGTGCAGTTAGCTTGCCAGCTCATTGCGCCCCCACGGCTTGGCGTTAGCGAACCAGTGCCTGCCATGTTGGCCGGTGTTGCGGTGATCAACGCAGGTCTACGCAGTTTTGCTGATGATCTGCAAACCAATGACATTTCAGTAGTCCACTACCAGTGGGCTCCGGTTGCCGGTGGCAATCAACGATTGGCTAATATACTGAAAAAATTAAAGTAAGGGATTGATATGTACGCATCTATTGAACAAGCAAATGCTGCCGTTATCGCCAGGATCCGTGAAGCTCGCCCTCATTGGCAAGATGTTGATTTGGCAAAAAATCTTATCCCACAACTGGCTCAGGGCAGAAAGCTGTTGCATGCTGGGCCGCCAGTGACCTGGCAAGAAATGAGTGGCCCGGTGCGCGGTGCTTGTATTGGTGCCTGCCTGTTTGAACAATGGGCAGATAACGAGCAACAGGCACAGTCTCTGCTCGAAAACGGCGAGATTGAATTTATTCCCTGCCACAACGTCAGTGCTGTTGGACCAATGGGGGGGATTACCTCGGCACATATGCCGATGGTGGTGGTAAAAGATAGCGTTCATGGTAACTATGCCTATTGCAACATGAACGAAGGGATCGGCAAGGTAATGCGTTTTGGTGCCTACGGGCCCGATGTGCAGGAGCGTCTGCGCTGGATGCGTGATTCATTGGCGCCGGTGTTGAAAGAGGCTCTGGCTAAATTTGATGGCGGCATCGACCTGACCGCCTTGATGGCTCAGGCGATCACCATGGGTGACGAGTTCCACCAGCGTAATATTGCCGCGTCAGCGTTGTTGATGCGCCAATTGGCCCCTCAAATCACTTTGCTGGATCGTGATAAAAGCGAACTAGGCAAGGTGATGCAGTTCCTCAGTATTACTGACCAATTCTTCCTCAACTTGGCGATGGCCTATTGCAAGGCGGCGATGGATGCGGGCGCTGAAATTAAACAGGGCAGCATCGTGACGGTTATGACGCGTAATGGCAAAAACTTTGGGGTTAAAATTAGTGGGATGGGTGACCAGTGGTTTACTGCACCGGTCAATATGCCTGAAGGGTTGTTCTTCTCTGGCTACAGCCAGGCGGATGCCAACCCAGATATTGGTGATAGCGCCATTACTGAGACTTTTGGTATCGGCGGTGCGGCCATGGTTGCGGCACCGGGTGTGACCCGCTTTGTTGGCGCAACGGGCGGTATGAGTGCGGCTATCGATATCTCAGAGGAAATGACAGAGATTTATCTGGAGCGCAATATGATGCTGCAAATACCTACCTGGGATTTCCAAGGGGCTTGTTTGGGGTTAGATGCGCGCCGGGTGGTAGAAACCGGTATCACGCCGTTAATTAATACCGGCATCGCACACCGGGAAGCGGGCGTTGGGCAGATTGGCGCGGGTACCGTGCGGGCACCACTAGGCTGTTTTGAAAAAGCTATCGAAGCCCTGGCTGAAAAATTAGGCATCCGTGAGTAACGATGGAGGTGCCCAGGGCAACCTGGGCACAGGGGAGTCGATGGATATCACTGCGTTAGCTGTCAGCCACCATGCCACCCAAGATTATGGTCCACTGCGTTGTGTCGGCCGCTTCAACAAGGCTATCAATTTTCTTTCACCCCATGGCCGGTTATTGACGTTGCACCGTGAAGGATGCGGATTGAGCCCGATGGGGTGGGAAATAGCAGCGAGTGATTTCGACGAGTTATCTGATAGCCTGCTAGCGGCTGATGATTGCCAGCTTTCTCAGGCTGGGATCCAGATAGATGATATCTGCATCTATCGTCATCATAAACGTCTGAACCTTTATCTGAATCTACGTGATGAAATCCCTCTGGCACCCTTGGCGATCCTACTGGCTGATGAACCAGCCAGTACTGGTCTGTTTGGTCGTTTGCAACAGATTGTTGAGCAACCACTGGTTGCCGAAACCCGGGAACTGCAGCAAAAATTTTGTGCCTGGTTGCAAGGGCAGGCCGTTGATTGGAGCGCTGTTGTTGGCAAAGGGCCGGGGTTAACACCAAGTAACGACGATACCTTGGTCGGGATGTTGTTGACTGCACATCTTGATAGCCGGGTGGATGTTGCCTGCTTACCGCCTTTTTTTGCGGCTAGCCAGCCACTGCATAAATTAACCACATTGGTCAGCGAGCATTATTTAAAATTTGCTGAACAAGGTATTTTCTCTACCGCGTTACAGCTATTGGCTCGGGCTTTAATTCAGCCCAGAGAATTAACGCAATCTATCCGTGATCTGTTAAAAATGGGGCATTTTTCTGGTGCCGATACGTTATTGGGTATTTGGCTAGGGGTAATGACCATTAATTACCTTCACTAACTTTAAATTAACTCAATTTACCCCGTGATGCAGTTTTAATCACGATGGCTATATTTTACTAAAAAATAGGTGTTGACATGGAAACATTAGTCATTGCTTTAGGGGGCAATGCCCTATTACAGCGCGGAGCGGTATTATCCGCAGAGAACCAGTACCAGAGCATTGCATTAATTGCTGATGTTATTGGCAAGCTGGCAAAGAAATATCGTATTGCTATTGTGCACGGTAACGGCCCGCAAGTGGGTCTATTGGCATTACAAAACCTCGCTTATCGTGATGTGCCCCCTTATCCCCTGGATATTCTGGTGGCTGAAAGCCAGGGGATGATTGGCTATATGCTGGCACAACAATTAGGCGCGTTTCATCCTGACCAACCGGTGTCTACATTATTGACACGGGTATTGGTGGATAGCCAGGATCCCGCATTCCAGCAGCCCAGCAAATTTATCGGGCCAGTGTATCAGCCTCAGCAACAGCGTGAGCTGGAGCAGCAATATGGCTGGAGCATGAAGTTGGACGGGAAATATCTGCGCCGCGTGGTTCCTTCACCTGAGCCTAAAAAAATTATTGATATAGCCGCGATTAAATTACTATTGGCCCAAAACCACATTGTGGTCTGTAGTGGTGGTGGCGGCATTCCTATGGTGGAAGCTGAGCATGGCCTGAGCGGTAGCGAGGCGGTGATTGATAAGGATCTGGCCTCGGCGCTGTTGGCGGAAGAACTGGCCGCAGACCACCTGCTGATCCTCACCGATGCGGATGCAGTTTATCGGCATTGGGGGAGCCCACAGCAACAAGCGATTCGTTCCGCCACTATCCAGGAATTGGCACCGCTCGCCGTAGCGGATGGCGCCATGGGGCCAAAGATCATGGCAGTCAGCCGCTTTGTGCAACGCAGTGGCAAAGTTGCTCATATTGGTGCCTTGAAAGATATTGAGTCAGTGCTGATAGGGACTGCCGGCACCTCTATTACGCCGTAAATAACCCATTGCGATAGATGGGTAGCATAAAATAGAGGGCCGGGTTAACCCAGCCCTCTTGCGTTATTGGTAACGGCATTAATGTTGTTCACGCTTGGTCGCCAGTAACTGCTGCATATTGGCATGATATTGCATTAGTGACGGGTGCTGCAGCGCGCTAGTTTTTAGCGGGCTATCGAGGCGACTGGTAACAATATTGTCGATAAAAGCGTACAACATCGCATCAAAAGAGGTTGGGATATCACTGACAGCAAACTGCGTTTGCGTTAGACAGGCGGCGATGGCGGCCAGATCCGCAGCCCCCAAGGCATAAATAGCTTCTTTACTATGGCGGCCATAACCTTGGCCCCAGAGTGCTTTACGAATACTGCGCCGCACCATGTAGGGCACAATATGGCGCACAATAGGGGGGAGTCTGGCGAACAACAGATTTTTCACTATTGGCCAGTAAACGTCATCCACCCAGCGCGAATAAGTCAGTGTGAAGAAAAGGCTCTCTTCACAGGTTCGGCGCAGTAAATGGCCTAGGCTGCGTTGCTGTTCGGTCAGTGAACTATCCAACGGGTCGCCGTAAGTGGCTTTCAGATAATCGATGATCGCACCACTGTCGGCGATGGTTTTATCCTGATCGATAATAAAGGGCAACTTCCCCAGTGGTGCCTTTTGCGGCATATCTGGCACTGCTTGATAAGCAATGCCAGCCAACTGGCAATAGAGCTCGACTTTGTAGCAGAACGGGCTGATGTTTTTGCCATTGACTAAGGCAAACTGGTGAAGTTGCAGCATAAGCGTTCCTTGTTTAGTACAGCAATGTTTAGTACAGCAATGTTTAGTACAACAATATTTAGTACAACAATATTTAGTACAGCAACGAATAGAGTCGCCGACGGTACTTGCTAGCCAGCGCATCGCTGGTTCCCAACGCGGCCAGAATATCCATCAGCATTTTGCGAGCATTGCCATTGGCTGCCGCTAAATCTTTCTGCAAATGCCCCATAAGCAGATCCAACGCCTCTTCATTACGGCCAACCTGATGCAATTGCAAAGCCAGTTGCACGGCCAGCTCGACATTTTCCGGCTGTTGTTGCACTTGCTGCTGCAACTGCTGGATTTCTGGTGTGTCAGCCGCCTGCTTCATCAGCTCAATTTCGGCCACCAACCCTTGATAACGGGTATCGCGATCTTGTAGCGGAATAGTCGCCAGTACGCTATTGGCCTCTTCCACCTTGTTGAGGGCAATTTGCGTTTCTGCCAACAGCAAGCCGATATCACTGCGCTGGTTACTGATTTGCCAAGCCTCTTTCAACAGTGGTAAAGCCTCTGTTGCCAGGCCTTCCCCCAGCAGGTGAGTGGCTTCTGTCAGTTTGAGGTCTTCCGCTTTTGGCAGGAAAGGCTGCAGGAAATCACGAATCACCTCTTCCGGTTGTGGCCCTTGAAAACCATCCACCGGTTGCCCATCTTTGAAGAGATAGACAGCTGGAATCGAGCGAAGCCCAAATTGCGAGGCGATCATCTGCTCTGCATCGCAGTCGACTTTAGCCAAAATAAACTGGCCGGGATATTCCGCTGCCAGCTTATCCAGTATTGGGGTGAGTTGCAGACAGTGCTGGCTGCGATCTGACCAGAAATAGAACAGCACCGGCGTGGACACTGACTGCTCCAGCATTTGGTGCAGATTGGTTTCATTAATATCAACGACAACAGCTTGAGCTAGCATAGGTTCTCTCTATTTTATCTGGTGGTACCATTTTTATGCTAAATGGGGCACCTAATCGCGCTACAGATGAGCAGGATGCAGGTTAGCCGACCGTGGAGCGCAGGGATGCGCGATACGAGCCCCCACGGATGGGTTCACGGCATGTCGGCGTTCCGCATCATGCCCATCATCTGATACTTAAAGTGGTTCGATATTAGGCACAGTTATGTAAATGGGGGCAAACGGCGGCGCTTCAACCGTTGCCCTATCAATCTATTAACCATTACTACGTAAAACCCAATCCATCGCTCGCCCCGGTAACAGACGGCGTAAAATCGAGATGCCATAAGTCAGCAACGTGACCGGGTAGCGTAGCTTGGCTCGGCGGCTTTCCAACGCATGGCGCAATTTTGGTAGCACTGCTTCGGGCGGCAAGGTCAGAAACCGGGCGATACCCGGGTTGTGCACCGGTTTATCGCTTTTTACTTGATTAACATTCTGGGTAAAGTGGGTAGTCAGTGGCCCCGGCTCAATCAGACTCACTTGAATGCCGCTGCCGTGCAGTTCCATACGCAACGCGTCTGACCAAGCTTCCAGGGCGAATTTGCTGGCGGCATAAGCACCACGGCCGGCACTGGAGATCAACCCCATCACCGAACTGGTCTGAATGATACGCCCTTCACCGTGAGGCAACATGGCGGGCAACAGCAATTGGGTCAATTGATGAGTGCCAAACAGATTAGCCGAGAATTGCTGCTCCAACTGTTGGCGTGAAACGGAACTCAGCGGGCCATAAACCCCAAACCCGGCATTGTTGAACAGGCCATACAGCCGCCCCTGGGTGAGCTCGATGACTTGTGCTGCCGCACGCTCAACGCTGGCGCTATCGTCCAAATCAAGCTCAATGCCTTCCAGCCCAAGTTCACGCATTGTTTCCACGTCCTGGGGTTTGCGGCAGGCGGCCAGCACGCGATAGCCACGGCGATGTAGATCTTGTGCGGCAATCAACCCAATCCCGCTGGAACAACCGGTTATCAAGACTGCTTTTTGCATAACTTTACCTAGTTAACAACGCTATTTAGGGAGACTCATGATTTACTAATGGTTCCAACTGTTGCGCCATCCAGTTGGCGATAAACGGTTGGGCATCCTGATTAGGATGTAATCCGTCATCCTGCATCCATTGCGGTTTTATCGCCACCTGTTCCATAAAAAAGGGTAATAATGGAATGCTGAACTGCTTGGCTAACGCCGGGTAGATGGCACTGAATGACTCGGTGTAGCGGCGGCCATAGTTGGGCGGAATATGAATTTGCATCAACAGGGGTTTAGCCCCGGCCTGTTGTACTTGTGTGATAATCTTGCCGAGATCCCGTTGAATATCGGGGGCCGGGAAGCCACGCAGGCCATCATTGGCCCCCAGTTCGATCAACACCCAGCGAGGTTGATGCTGTTGTAACAGCGCAGGCAAGCGTGCCAACCCCTGAGCAGCGGTATCACCACTGATACTGGCATTGATCACTTGCGGGTGGCCAGGTTGTTTCTGCCACTGATTCGCCAACCGGGTTGGCCATATTTCGGCCAGCGGTAAATTATAGCCAGCACTTAAACTGTCGCCCAAAATCAACAGCGTATTGGCGGCAGTAGCGGGTAAACTGAACAATCCCAACAGCAAAAGGAAGGGAAGATGCCAGCGGAAAACGTTCTTGAAGTCCATCATCTTAGTAAACACGTTGGTCAGGGTGAGAATCAGCTTACCATCCTTACCGGAGTCGAGCTGGTTGTCAAACCCGCGCAGACAATTGCCTTGATTGGCGAGTCCGGCTCCGGCAAATCAACCTTGCTGGGGATCCTTGCCGGGTTGGATGATGGTAGCGCCGGGGAGGTGCAGTTATTGGGGCAGTCGCTCCCCCAACTGGATGAAGAAGGGCGCGCAGCGCTGAGGGCCAAAGCCGTCGGTTTTGTTTTTCAATCTTTTATGTTAGTGCCCACCCTGAATGCCTTGGAGAACGTGCAATTGCCCGCACTGCTACGGGGTGAAAGTGACCGCCAAAGCCGTGAACAGGCAGTTCAACTGCTGCAACAGCTAGGGCTGGGTAAGCGCCTCCATCATTTGCCGGCGCAACTTTCTGGTGGTGAACAGCAGCGCGTGGCACTGGCTCGTGCCTTCAGTGGCCGCCCGAAAGTGCTGTTTGCTGATGAACCCACTGGCAACCTGGATCGCCAAACCGGTGAGCGCATTGCCGATCTGCTGTTCTCCCTCAACCGTGACTACGCCACCACCCTGATCCTGGTGACCCATGATGAAACCTTGGCGGCACGCTGCCAACGGCGGTTACGTTTGTCTGATGGCAAATTGTGGGAGGAAGCATGATCTGGCGTTGGTTCTGGCGTGAGTGGCGCTCACCGGCACTGCTAATTGTCTGGTTGGCCCTGACGCTGTCGGTGGCCTGTGTGTTGGCGCTGGGCAGTATCAGTGACCGTATGGATAAAGGGTTAAGCCAGCAAAGCCGTGATTATCTTGCGGGTGACCGGGTATTGCGCACCGTGCGTCCGGCACCAGAGGCGTGGTTACAGGCTGCCCGCCAGCAGGGGTTGCAGGTCAGCCGCCAGTTGTCTTTCACCACCATGACTTATGCGGGTGATACCCCGCAACTGGCGAATGTCAAAGCGACCGATAATCTCTATCCGCTGTATGGCAAACTGCAAACCCGCCCGGATAACCTTAAAGCGGAGCCGGGCAACGTGTTGGTGGCACCGCGTCTGTTGGCGTTGTTGGGGCTGAACGTGGGCGATAATCTCGATGTAGGGGATACCACCTTACGCATTGCCGGTGAAATCATTCAGGAGCCGGATGCCGGTTTTAACCCCTTCCGGACCGCGCCTACCATCATCATCAACCTGGCGGATGTGGATAAAACCGGCGCGGTGCAGCCCGGTAGCCGCCTGACTTACCGCTATATGTTTGCCGGTTCAGCGGCAGATATTCAACATTTTGAACAGTACCTGGAACCACAATTGAAACCTTCCCAGCGTTGGTACGGGCTGGAAGAGTCCGGCAGTGCGCTGGGGAAATCGTTGCAGCGCTCACAACAGTTCTTGCTGCTTTCGGCACTGTTGACGCTGTTATTGTCGGTTGCAGCGGTCGCGGTGGCCATGAGCCACTATTGTCGCAGCCGTTATGATCTGGTTGCGGTATTAAAAACCCTTGGGGCAGGGCGCAAGGCACTCAGCAAACTGATCGTTGGCCAGTGGCTGGCGGTGCTGCTGTTGGCCGGGGTCTGTGGCAGCTTGATTGGCCTGGGTTTTGAAACGCTGTTGATCCGGCTGTTGTCACCGGTGCTACCGGGGAAACTCCCCGCCGCCGGGGCCTGGCCATGGCTGTGGGCGCTGGGCGCGTTGGTAATGATTTCGTTACTGGTTGGTCTGCGGCCCTACCGGCAATTGTTGGCGACGCAACCGCTGCGTGTTTTGCGCCGAGATGTGGTAGCCAACGTTTGGCCACTGCGTTACTTCTTGCCGATTACGCTGCTGGTGGTGGTGTTGTCGCTGACGCTACTGATGGGGGCTAGCCAGTTACTGTGGGCTATTTTGGCTGGCATCGTGGTGTTGGCCCTGCTCTTGGGGGGGATTGGCTGGGGTAGCCTACTGCTGCTGCAGCGCATCACGCTGAAAAACTTGGCATTACGCTTGGCGGTGAATCGCCTGTTGCATCAACCTTGGGTGACAGTCAGCCAACTGGCGGCGTTTTCGCTGTCGTTTATGCTGTTGGCCTTGTTGCTGGTATTACGGGGTGACTTGCTTGACCGTTGGCAACAACAATTACCGCCGGGTAGCCCCAACTATTTCTTGATGAATATCACCACTGAGCAAGTGCCACAGGTAAAAACCTTCTTGCAGCAGCACCAACTGCCAGAGCAGGCTTTTTACCCCATCGTGCGGGTGCGTTTGACTGAGATTAACCAACAACTGGCAACGGACAGAGTTCGTGAGGAAGACCCCGGTTGGGAGGCCATCAACCGCGAGCTCAACCTCACCTGGCAAGCCACACAGCCAGACCACAACCCGCTTACTGCCGGTAGCTGGCCACCAAAGCCGGGTGAAGTATCAATGGATCAAGGGCTGGCTGAGCGGTTAAAGGTCAAACTGGGGGATACGTTAACCTTCAGCGGTGATACCCAGGCATTTAGCGCTAAAGTGACCAGCTTGCGCCAGGTGGATTGGGAAAGCCTGAAGCCGAATTTTTACTTTATCTTCCCGCCGGGCGGGCTGGATGGGCAACCACAAACCTGGCTGACCAGCTTCCGTTATCAGGGAGATGGCAAATTACTGACGCAACTTAATCGCCAGTTCCCCACCTTGAGCCTGATGGATATTGGCGCCATTCTGCACCAAATTGGTGGTGTGTTGCAGCAAGTCAGCCGCGCACTGGAAGTGATGGTGGTGCTGGTGGTGGTGTGTGGTGGCCTGTTGCTGATGGCACAAGTACAGGTGGGGATGCGCCAGCGCAGACAAGAACTGGTGGTCTACCGTACCTTGGGGGCGAGCAAACGCTTACTTCGCGGCACACTCTGGTGCGAGTTCGCCTTACTGGGGCTGGTGGCCGGTATTGCCGCCGCACTGGGGGCGGAAGCAGCGCTGTGGCTGTTGCAGACCAAGGTATTTGACTTCCCCTGGGCACCAACACCGGTTCTATGGTGGGCATTGCCACTACTCAGTGCGTTGTTGCTCTCCCTCTGCGGCGGTTGGTTAGGTGTGCGCTTACTACGCGGGAAGGCGCTGTTCCGCGGCTATGAGGAGTGATCCTCGAGCTTTCGTTGGCTAAATAATCAATCCGGCACAGTGTGAACTGTGCCGGTAGCCGAAGCTAACGGGCGGCAATAGTGCAAAAGGGGGCTGGAATCTTTAGTAAACACCATGCCTCAGTTTAAGCATTTCGATCTTGCGTTGATTGGTTGTTAATACTGGGGGCATGATGGCGAAAACAATAAGCGTTACACTTGATGAACAGTTTGATGCTTTGATCAATCGATTGATAGACAGTGGCCGTTACGGCTCGGCGAATGAAGTGATGCGCTCGGCTCTGCGATTGCTGGAACAACAGGACGCAAATCACGAAACTGCTCGCCCGGCGGTTATCGCCGGGCTGGCAAGTGGTGAAAGCCCATTATCGCTGCGGGAAATTGCCACACAAAGAAAGCTGAAACTGGGAGTATAAACTCACAGAGTCAGAATCTGCTGCGCCCAGGCCAAACCGCTTTGATATTCTGCGGGGAGCAGGGGGGCTAAGGCGTGTAAGGTGTGTTGCAGCGCCTGGGGCTCAGGATCATTCAGGTTCAGGTGACCGACTTTGCGCCCGTCACGCACCTCTTTGTCATACCAGTGCAGGTTTACCAACGGTAGCGACAACCATTGTGGATTAACTGCGGTACCAATCAGGTTCACCATCACTGACGGGGTATTCACCACCGGTTTCGGTAGCGGTAAGTTAAGGATGGCGCGCAAGTGCAGTTCAAACTGACTAATGGACGCGCCATTTTGTGTCCAGTGACCACTGTTGTGCACGCGGGGAGCCAGTTCGTTGATCAACAAGCGATCACCGACGATAAAGCACTCCATCGCCATCACACCCACATAGTTCAGCTCGTTAAGAATCGCCGCCAACATCTGCTCAGCTTGCTGCTGCAAGGCCGGGTTAGGGCGAGGTAACGCTACACTGGTACGCAGAATGCCTGCCTCATGCAGGTTGTGGGTCAGCGGATAAAACACCGTTTGACCCTGATGACCACGGGCCCCCACCAGCGAAACTTCGCCAGAGAAGTTAATCCCCTGCTCAACAATACATTCCCCATAAGCCTCTGCGGGTAATTCCCCTTGTTGCCCAGGGCGCAAACGCCACTGGCCACGGCCATCATAGCCACCCACGCGGCGTTTAACGATAGCCAGCTCCCCTAAGCTGGCAAACACCTGGGGCCATTCACTGGGGCTGGCCAGTAATTGCCAAGGGGCGGTCGCCAACTGGAGTTGGTCGAGCAGTTGTTTCTGCGTCAGGCGATCAGCCAAACGCGGGAAAATATCACGGTTGACGAAATTACTGTGGGTCGCCAACTCACGGGTCAACGGGGTCTCGGGCCAACGTTCGATTTCTGCGGTGATCACGCTATGGTGATAGGGCACTGCTTCTGGTTCGGCATCTAGCCCTACCGGATAAACTGCAATGCCTAACGGTTCACCAGCTTGGCGCAACATGCGCCCAAGCTGGCCATTACCCAGTACGCAAACCGGCTTCATGCTTCCTCCCGTGGGTCGGGATGGTTCAATACCTCGTCAGTTTGAGCCTGACGCCAGGCCGCCAACCGTTGCGCCAACACGCTATCATGCAGTGCCAGGATTTGTGCTGCCAGTAACCCAGCATTGGCTGCGCCCGCCTTACCGATGGCCAGGGTGCCCACCGGAATACCACGCGGCATCTGCACAATGGAATAGAGGCTATCAATACCGCTCAACGCCGCGCTTTGTACCGGTACACCCAGCACCGGAACCAGGGTTTTGGCCGCTAACATACCCGGTAGGTGTGCTGCACCACCGGCACCGGCGATGATCACCTCAAAACCATTGGCACTGGCTTGTTCGGCAAAGCTGAACAGTTTATCTGGCGTGCGGTGGGCAGAGACGACTTCAACATGGAATGGAACATTGAGCATGGTAAGAACGTCGGCCGCGTTTTGCATCGTGGCCCAGTCACTTTTTGATCCCATTACAATGGCGATTTTAACTTCAGCATGATTGGCTGAAGAGGCGTTGGCTCCCATGGGGTATGGCTCCTGTCAAGGTGCTGAGGGTGGCTTGGTAGCCCGATAAGGGCGTAAAGCATATCATGGCTATAGGCTGAGGAAAACGGTTGCGTGTGTGAAGTTCATGACTATACCCGTCGTCAATCAAGTTGCAGCGGTGTTGACTGCTCTTATTCACCCTAGTCACATAGTGGGCTATGCTCCTAGGGATTCATTCGATTGCCGCCTACCTGCAATCATGATTGAACTTGGGAATAAAGGGGGAATATTTTCTTGTTGACGGGTCAAAAAGGAAAGGTGATCAGCTCAACCGCTTCTGGTGTGACTTTCACCATTGAACCTTCAGTATGCCAAGCACCCAGTACCACGCGGTTGGCTTGACCACTGCCCAGCACCAACGAATGTACTGCTGGCCGATGAGTATGCCCATGGATCAGCCACTGCACCTTGTTGTGACTTATGGCTTGCTCAACGGCTTGTGGGTTGACATCCATAATGGCGACAGACTTTTGCTGATTGGTTTGTCGGCTGTGGGCGCGCATTTTGGCGGCGATTTTCAGGCGCCAGCGCAGTGGTAGTGCTAAAAACAGCTTTTGAATCCAGGTGTGGTGTACTTTACGGCGGAATTCCTGATACGCCTGGTCATCGGTACACAGGGTATCACCATGCATAATCAGTAGGCGGCGACCATACAGCTCGATGACTTGTTGCTCTGGCAGTAGAGTTAAACCACTCTGCTTGGCAAAACGTTCTCCGAGCAGAAAATCGCGGTTGCCGTGAATAAAGTAACAAGGTACGCCAGCTTGATGTAAGGCCTGCAATGCGGTGGCGATTTCCTGGTGCAAAGGAGCAGGATCATCATCACCAATCCAGGCTTCGAACAGATCGCCCAAAATATAGAGCGCGTCGGCGTGGATGGCTTCACGCTGCAAAAAACGCAGAAAACCGGCAGTGATTGCCGGTTCCTGGGTGCTGAGGTGCAGATCAGCAATAAACAGCGTGCTCATGCTGCGCTGATTACTCAGTGACAGTCACGCTGTTGATGATGACATCTTCAACAGGGACATCTTGATGCATACCGCTACGGCCGGTTTTCACCGCTTTGATCTTATCAACCACGTCCATACCTTCAGCCACTTCGGCAAACACGCAGTAGCCCCAGCCTTGGGAATTTTCGCCACGGAAGTTAAGGAAATCGTTATCCACTAAGTTGATAAAAAACTGTGCTGATGCGGAGTGTGGGTCATTAGTCCGCGCCATCGCCAGGGTACCACGGTTGTTTTTTAGACCGTTGTTGGCTTCGTTTTTGATCGTGGCTTTAGTCTCTTTTTGGTGCATCCCTGGCTCAAAACCACCACCCTGAACCATAAACCCATTGATCACACGATGGAAAATGGTGTTGTTGTAGAAGCCTTCACGGCAGTAGTTCAGGAAGTTTTCAACGGTAACCGGCGCTTTGTCGGCAAAGGTGTTGATAACAATATCGCCGTGATTAGTGTGGAAAGTAACCATAGTTTTTGTCCTAGCAAAATAAAGTGAGATGTCACATAAGAAAGGATGGTGAACAATCAAGGCGGCTTTATAGCATATTTTGCTTAATCAGTCAGTAGCCGAGCCTCTCGGTTATTCCTGGCAGATTATCGATCTGTGACGCAATGTTAACGCTCTTTTTTGGCAACGCACAATTTGGAAGGTACAGTGTACTCCTTTTTGGTGTACACTGTACTTGAAAGGGAGTAGATCCAGTGAGTCATGGAATGGTGTTTATCGAGACCTCGATGTTTACCCGACAGATAAAGCAGATTGCAACTGACGATGAGCTTAAGGAACTTCAGAAGGCGTTGATCGAATCCCCGAATAAAGGGGAATTAATACAGCAAACCGGCGGGTTACGAAAAGTCAGAATGGCCACCGGATTTCAGGGGGAAAGTAGTAGTGCTAGAGTGATTTATTTTCTGGCGACTCAAGAAATTATTTATTTTGTGATGGCTTACCCGAAAAGTACCAACGAGAATCTGACTGATGCGGAAAAGGCCGAACTGAGAAAATTAACCAAATTGCTTAAAGATGAGGCGTAAAATGAGCTTGTTTGATGACCTGAAAACCTCTCTGCAAGAGGCGGTAGAGATAAAGCAGGGTGTTAAAGCACCGGCCCGTGTTACCCGTTATGAGATTGCCGATGTCCGTGCCATAAGAGCGCAGCTCAGTGTCTCTCAGGCGGAAATGGCCAATGCACTGGGCACCAGCATTGATACTATAAAAAGTTGGGAAGCCAAACGGCGTAATCCGACCGGATTGGCGGCGAAGGTGTTGGCTACCATTCGGGATAATCCTGAATTTTTCCAGCAATTGGCCGCACATTAAGCACCTGGCCCCAATTGTTATCCCCGTAGCCACTTAAGTTTGCAGGAGCGGGGTCATTTTTGTACGGATTCTGGTCATACTGACTCTTGCAATAGCGGAGCCTTCGGGTTTCAATAGGTTGGGACTAACCTTCATTAATCACGCACACCACGGAATACCCCAATGCTAAAGATTTTTAATACCCTGACTCGTCAAAAAGAGGAATTCAAGCCTATTCATGCCGGTAAAGTGGGCATGTATGTGTGTGGGGTAACCATTTATGACCTGTGCCATATTGGGCACGGGCGTACCTTTGTGGCATTCGATGTGGTGGCGCGTTATCTGCGTTATCTGGGGTTTTCGCTGAATTACGTGCGTAACGTAACTGATGTGGATGACAAAATTATTCGCCGTGCAGCAGAAAACGGTGAAACCTGCGACCAACTCACCGCGCGCATGTTGGCAGAGATGCATGCTGATTTTGACGCCTTGCTGATTGAACGCCCAGACCTTGAACCGCGTGCGACTCATCATATCAGTGAGATTATCGAAATTACCCAGCAACTGCTGGCAAGAGATCATGCTTATGTGGCCAGCAATGGTGATGTGATGTTCGCCATCGACAGCGATCCGAATTATGGTCAATTATCACGCCAGGATCTGGATCAGTTGCAAGCGGGAGCGCGGGTAGAAATTGACGATGTAAAACGCAACCCGATGGATTTTGTGCTGTGGAAAATGTCCAAGCCCGGTGAACCAAGCTGGGAATCCCCTTGGGGGGCAGGCCGCCCAGGCTGGCATATTGAGTGTTCGGCGATGAACAGCAAACAACTGGGTACCCATTTCGATATTCATGGCGGCGGCTCAGACCTGATGTTCCCACACCATGAAAACGAGATAGCCCAGTCGAGCTGCGCGCACGATGGCCCTTACGTCAACTACTGGATGCACTCTGGTATGGTGATGATCGACAAAGAGAAGATGTCCAAGTCATTGAACAACTTCTTTACCATTCGTGATGTGCTAGCCCATTACGACGCGGAAAGTGTGCGTTACTTCCTGATGTCGGGTCACTACCGCAGCCAGTTGAACTACAGCGAAGAGAACCTGAAACAGGCACGTGCAGCACTGGAGCGTCTGTATACCGCCTTGCGTGGTACTGATGCCGAGGCAACACCGGCAGGCGGCGAGGCTTTCAGAGCCCGTTTTTGTGAAGCGATGGACGATGACTTCAACACCCCGGAAGCTTATTCAGCACTGTTTGATCTGGCCCGTGAAGTTAACCGCTTGAAGGGGGAAGATCTGGCCGCAGCTAACGGTTTGGCAGCAGAATTGCGCCAACTGGGTCAGGTGTTAGGGCTGTTGCAACAGCAACCTGAGCAGTTTCTGCAAAGTGGCGCACAAGTGGATGATAGCGAAGTGGCGGAGATTGAGCGGCTGATCAAGCAACGCAACGACGCTCGTGTTGCCAAAGAGTGGGCGTTGGCCGATGCCGCGCGCGATCGGTTAATTGAGATGAACATTGTGCTGGAAGATGGGCCGCAAGGTACCAGTTGGCGCCGTAAGTAACTCTCAAGCGTCTCTAT
Source organism: Serratia sp. HNCC26DJ244 (assembly GCF_057180565.1). Lineage (NCBI taxonomy): Bacteria > Pseudomonadati > Pseudomonadota > Gammaproteobacteria > Enterobacterales > Yersiniaceae > Serratia > Serratia sp. HNCC26DJ244. Next base: position 199,751 of record NZ_JBXUGO010000001.1, read on the forward strand.
AGCTTTTCATATTCTCACATTAAAAAAACAGGTTACCCAGCCAACGCTGGGTAACCTGTTTGTTTTTGTGCGGCTCACTCAATAATCGCGCCTAATACCGTTTACATTAAGCCGATGGAATGGTGGGCATGAGGTGGAACAGCGACATGCCGTAGACGCCTATACCCGTCATTCTTCAAATTGCTTGGGTGTTGGCTGTGCTCTATCACCCCAGTCACATAGTTAGCTATGCTCCTGGGGATTCCATCACTTGCCGCCTACAAGCAAATCGAATTATCTTGGGTATAAATGGATACTCCCCGGTTACGGGGCCTCTGATTTTTCCGGAGCATCGTTTGCACCATCAGTTTGTGGTGCTTCGCCACTATCCCCATTTTTGAAGGCATCGACCTGCTCTTTGGCTGAATCAAGCCACGATTGTGCCTGGTTGCTGACATCCCCTTTCAGCGTTTCGGTGTGTTTCAGCGCCTCTTCCTTTAGGCTTTGCGTGTGTTTCAGGGCATCTTCCTTTAGGCTTTGCGTATGTTTCAGCGCATCTTCCTTCAGGCTTTGTGTGTGTTTCAGGGCATCTTCTTTCAGGCTTTGTGTGTGTTCAACTGCATCCGCTTTTAACGCGTCTGCTTTTTCTTTCAACTCTTGTGCCTGGGTAGTGCCAGCCTCTTTAAGAGTACCGTTCTCACTTTGAGCTTTTTCGTTCTGCGTGCTGGCTTTCTCCTCTGTCGCTTCAGGGGTTGAATTGTCGTCGCACCCTGCAAGCAGTAAACCAAACAGGGAGGCCAGTAAAATTTTGTGCAATGGTTTGATCATTTTTCATCTCACTTCTGGTTTTTGAGGCTGTGTTTATACACTACTGTTAACGTATTGTAGTATAAACAGACCGGATGATGTTGATTAAGCCAATGGCTGGAGACTCGCTGTTTTGCTGCTTACCAGCAAATCGAATTATTTTGGGTATAACACTTAAGACAGCTGAAAACATCTTATTATCCCTAGAAGATCGTCTCGCGCGTCCCTGCGCTCGACGGTTAGCTAACCTGCACCATACCCACCTGTAGCATGACTAGGTGCAGCAGCTAGTTAGAACTTATATCTCACTCCAAGCATCGCTGACTTATCGTCATAGCTGTTCTGGCCGATCTGCTGGCTGACATTGCCCCAGACGCTGAAGTTTTTATTCAACTTACCTTCTACCCCCAGGCGGACCTCAACCAGATTGCGGTTGCCATTTTGTTTCATTTCCATGCCATCCATAGCAACCCCTGCCAGCTGAGAGTTATTGATGTAGTTGATATCCAGATAAGTGGTCAGGATGTTCTCCTGTTCTTTATTCCCACCCATCCGCGTGTCGTTAGAGAACTTGACCCCTACCCGAGTCTGCAGGTTATTGTTGCCAGACTGCTCCACCACCGTACCATTGGCTTCGGTCTGGTTGTTCATCTTGGCACCATTCACCGTCAGTTGTAACTCAGGGGTGATGTAGCCGCTATTGCTTTCCCCATCATAGATCTGGACCGGATAACCACCCTCTGCGGAAGCACTCAACCCATGGATTTGATAACTTTCATTAGCTAACTCTTGCCCCTTGACGGAGGCATCGAACCAATCATAGCGCAGCCAGGCATGCAGATAAGGGCTGTGGCGTTGCGCCGCATCCTGATACCAAGTGCCATAGACCCCGAGGCTGTAGCCATTTAAGCTCTGGTCGGCGTTATAAGGCGTTTGGTTAGATTCGCTGCTGCCACTGGCATAACCATAACCGGCCATCAGGCCAATACCCAAGTGGTCTTTTTCAGTGAGATGGGTTTCAAACACTTCCCCACCCAGTTGAATGACATAGCGGTTGGTTTCGCTGGAAATCTGCCCGCTGTCATCATTAAACTTATTACGACCGCCCACTTGGCGTAACCACAAACTGGTTTTTTCGCCGGTAAGATCGTTTGCCACACGGGTATCAATGTCATCAAGACGCGTATTAAACAGCGAGTTAGCGGTAGCAATATTGGCGATGTAGCTACCTGCTTCAGGACGGTAGATCACCTCCGGTTCCGGCGCTGGTGAGTAATTGGAACGCAGATACCAGTTACCATCACCAGGATTAGTTGGCGTGCCTTGTAAGAGGAAATATTCCAGCGCCCCGGCAACCGCACGCCCGTTCAGGCTGAATTGCCCGGCGGAAACCCCACCAACACGAATAATCTGAATGCCGTTAATATTTTGAGCACCTTGTCCGCCGAGGTTATTCACCGTGACTGAACTCTGGCCAGAGGTATTGCCGGTGATCACCAACCGGTCGGTAGGTGAACTGTCATCGCCCAGCACCGTATCAAAGAACAGATGACCGTTCTCGCCAATATAGTTACCGTTGATAGTAAAATCACTGTAACTCAAATCGGTGGCGCTGCGCCCAACCAGAATATTCCCTCGGTTGGTGATATTACCGACAATTTGCCCATCACCCCCTAATATACCGTTATCTTGTACAATCACATTACTGGTCAAGGTCGCGTTACTGCCCAGCGATTGAATAGCCGGGGCATTAGCCGATGGGGTACCAATCAGCAACTTGCCGTATTCCACCACTGTTGTCGCGGCACTGACAATGCTGTTGCTGATTTGCAGAGTACCATGCCCTTGTTTGATGAGGGTGCCTGGTCCACTGATGGCGGTGTTGAGCTGCCAGTAATCATCGAGCACATCCAACGCCAGCACGCTATTGTTGAGAACCGAACCACTACCAAAATTCTGCGCGTTGGTGGCGATTAGCATCGCATTACTATTGGTGGTAAAGGTGCCACTGAAGTCCGTGTTATTCCCGGTCAGGATCACTTTAGCGTTTTCATTAAACGATGCGCTGCCGTTGCCTTGCAGGTTATTCACTAAATTCCCTGTTGCACCATTAACCATTAAGTTGCCAGCCAAGACAATGTTGCCATGGCCCAGGGCTTCTGATTGGGTCAGTAGCGCCGTGGCACCGCTGTTAATGGTGGTGGTACCGGAATAGACCGGTGTATTAGTGTTCAGGGTCAAGGTACCCGCACTGAGTATCAAATTGCCGCTTCCTGTCAGCAGGCTACTGCTGTTGCCACCATTAGCCACGGTTAATTGCCCGGTGCCTAAATTGATTGTGGTACCCAGCGCACCATTTAATGTGCCGACGGTCTGTGTGAAGCCATTAATATCCACACCCGCCCCATTGGTTAATGACAGGTTAGAGGTGCGGCCTAGCGCGTTATTACTCCCAAGTTGCAAAATGCCGGAACGTATCAAGGTGGCGCCGGTGTAATTGCTGTCTTGGCCGATCAGGGTGACGATGGTTCCGTCGTTAGGGGAGTCGATAGCCAGATCGCCACTACCGGTAATCTGCACTTCCAGATTATTCGACGGTTTGCCATTGTTGGCGAGTGTCCCTATGAGGGTCAGTGCGTCGTTGCCGTTGGTCAGCAAGTCAAGCACCTTCAAACCATAGTTGATATAGAGGCCATCTAAAAGTTTACCGGTGCTGAGGCCGTAACGGAAACTGCCCATTGCCGCCACTGTGCTACTGTTTGGATTGGTAATTCCTTGATAATAGGTTGAATCAATGGGCACGCCTGCGGCATTGGTGAGCAACAGTGCATTGCCGCTGCCGGTTGCCGCGCCTTTGGCTAAATTAACTACCATCACGCCGGTATCTAAATCCAGCGTATTGATACCATCCAGGCTAGGTGAAAGGGTCGTCGGCAGATTGGCCCTCACGGTACCTCCGGCGGTGGTATCAATGGTGTTGGCAGTAATCGTCCCTGCCGACGTCACCACTGCGTTATTTTCTACCAGATTGTTATAAACCAGGGTGCCACCGTTCATCACCAGTGCGCCAATATTCTGCACACCATCATCGACGGTAGTGATATTACCCTGAGATATCATCACTAGGGCATTGGTGACGGCCAGGGTGTTATGCCCCCCCAATAAGAACGGCGTATTTTGCAGATTCAACGTACCGGTAAAGGCGGTACCCACATCAGCACCAAAGTTAAAGCCAGTATTGTTGGTGTTAACATTGATAACGCCGGAACCCATTAAATTGTTGTCGAAATTGAATGCCCCAGCACTGTTAATGTTCAGTGTGTCAATGGCTTGAGCCACATTAAGCGTCGCCAGTGGGTTCAGTATCTGGTCACTACTGAGGTTCAACCGGGATCCGTCGTCGATATTGATCAGCCCAACAAAGTTGGTGAGGTCAGTGGTATTGATACTGATGGCGCTGTCGGACATGGTAATGATGCCATCACCACTGATGGACTCGATGGTGTTCAAGTTGGCTGGGGTAGCAGAATTAAGGTTATCCAGCAACAGTTTGAGCTTGCTGCCGTAATCAATGGTAATGGTACCGGTGCCTAAATTCAGGTAATCCGGGACATTCAGCACACTGTTGTCCGTCAGGAGGAAGTGACCATCAAAGCCAGAGTTATTGGCCAATAACACCATATTGGCGTTATTATTGACGATAATGGTCGAATTCGACACACCCTGAATAGTATTGGCCACACTATCTTGCAGGCCAGAGAAAATCAGTTGGGCAGTGCTATCGGTTAAATTGATATTGGCACTGCTATCCCCGAGATTATTGGCGGCAGTCACTGTCAGTGTGCCGTTGGCATTGATACTTTGTGTCCCTCTGAAGGTATTGGCATGGGTGAGTTGTACATTGGCATTGGTATTAATCACCCCGGTGCCACTGAACAAATTGTTAAAACTGCCATTGCCATTAAAGTTCAGTGCACCCACCACCTCTACGGCACTGGTCCCCAGGTTTCCAGTATTACTCAGGCTGATAGCTGCGCCAGAAGCAATTAGGGTATTGGCACTTAAGGTGTTATTGGCAGCAGTTAAACTCAGGTTCCCCCCTTGTACATTTAACAGACCACCACCAGTCAAACCGCCTACCGAACTGGAGGTGCCACCGTCGGTAAGAATCAACGTACCACCAGCAAGATCAATGATACCGGTGTTATTCATTACACCTGCGGTTAACACGCTAGGATCCAAATTAATCAGGCCAGCATTATCTAACGCACCGACTGTTTGATTAAATCCGTTAGTCTTGAAAGTAGCGCCGTTGTTGACAGTTAATAATGAGGTCTGCCCCAATGAATTATTGTCACCCAGCAGCACTAGCCCCCCAGAGATGGTGGTTGTACCACGGTAATCATTGGCGCTGTTGGTAATGGTTAATGGTGCCGCTGCGGCATTGAAGACAATACCCCCGACCCCGGTCAGCCTGGCAGTTAGGGTGCGATTCGAAGCCGCATCAGCGCTGGTGGCGATCTCCAGTGCATCTTGGTCATCGGTTAACAAATTAAGCGTGTGCAACTCGTAATTCAGGTAGAGCCCCATGGCGCCGGTGACACTGGCGTTAGAAAGGTGATAATCGTAAATCCCTTCCGCGACATTGACCCCATTTTGTGTAATGACCGAGGTTATGCCTGCATCGGGTGCCACAGGCTGACCATTCAGTTGTAGTGTCAGATTATTGGCACCACTGGCCATATCGGCGGTAATTAAGGTCATCCCCGCCATACCCCGGTTTTGGTCCAGCAGCGACAAATCTGGCGGAATGGTCGGCACATTATTAGTCCAGGAGAGGTCCCCGGTGATATTGACCACGCCACCCGCTGCGGTGAAGGCTTCAGTCTGAATGATGCTATCCGCACTGACATCAGGAATGCCGGAAAAGAAATTCAGCGTACCGCCGTTCATGGTTAAGGCGTTGATCGCTTCGGTACTTGGGGTATTCGCAACGCCAACCTGAGTCACGCTGCCACTGTTCAGAGCCAGCGTCGCATTGGTCAATGCGGCGGTGTTGTCACCAGTGAGCAAGAAGTTGGTATTTTGCAGTGTCACTGTGCCGTTAAAGTCACTCCCTACGCTGCTACTAAAGTTAAACGCATTACCGCTGGCGTTAACATTCACCGCCCCTGACCCCCGCAGGACATTATTCAAGGTGAAATCAACATTGATATTAATATTCAACCTGTCGGTGGCATTGGCAACATTGAATATTGCCGCTGTATTTAAGGCGGTATCTTGGTCGATGGTGACACTGGAAGAGGTATTGATATCAACCAGGCCACTGAAGTCGACCAAGTTGCCGTTGCCAGACAAATCAATCTGGCTGTTATTCAATACCCAGCTCCCACCGCCGCTTAAACTGTTGTTCAGTTGCGTTAAGGCACCACCGGCAAAATTGTTGAAGATCAACTGGCTGGCGCTGGCAATATCAACCGTACTCGCCCCCAGGTTTTGCAAAGCAGCGACGCTCAAGGTGCTGTTGCCATCAATAGCAAACAGCCCGTTGAAGTTACTGTTATCGCCAATCAGTGACATATTGGCGTTATTAGTAATACTCACGGTGGAGTCCACGATACCTTGCAGGGTTTGTGCGACGCTGCCAATCAGGCCATCAAACACCAGGGTAGAGCTAGTGGTGGTTAAATCCACCGTGGCACTGTCGGCCCCCAGATTGCGGGCTTCGTTGACTGTTAGCGTACCGCCGCTATTGATAGCTTGAGTACCGCTAAAGTCGCTGTTGCCGGTCAGTTGGACGTTGGCGTTGGTATTTGCCACCCCATTACCACGGAGTCGGTTGGCGAAGCTGCCATCACGGTTAAAGTTCAGGGCCCCGGCGATGTTGATGTCACCGTTCCCGAGGGTACCGCTATTGGTTAAGGTGACGTCGGCACCTGCCGCTATAGTGGTGATAGCAGACAGGGTGCTGTTATCGGCACTCAGGGTTAAGCTGCCACCCTGAACATTCAGGCTGCCGGCACCCGCCAAGCCATCGGCTGCGGTAGAAGTGCCCCCTGCCAGCAGATTGAGGGTGCCGCCCGCCAAGTTAAGGGTACCGGTGTTGGTCAACAGGCCGTCATTGGTTAATGTGCCGCCATTGAGCGTCAGGGCACCGAGGTTATCCAGTGCGCCCACAGTCTGGGTAAAGCCGGCCATATTCAACAGGGCGTTACTATCCACCGTTAACAATCGGGTCTGCCCCAGGGCATTACTCGCCCCCAACAGCACGGTGCCACCGGTCGCCTGGGTGGTGCCGCTGTAGCTATTCCCGCCATTGGAGATAGTGAGTGGTGCTGCGGACGCATCCAGAACAATGCCCCCAGCGCCGGTCACCAGCACCGACAGGTCATGATTGCTGCCCGGGTTGGCATCGGTGGCCACCAGCAGGGCATTTGGCACATCTTCAATCAGGTTGAGTTGAATCAGGTTAAAATTGAGGAATAACCCATTGTCTGTACCCCGGGTATTCAACAGGCCGTAATCATAGAGCGCCTGGGCGACCGTTATGCTGTTTTGGATCAGATCAGACGCCACTGGCTGGTTAGTCACCGCCACGCCATTGAGGTGCAGCGTCAGGTTGTCGATATTGGTGGCATTGTTGGAGAAAATCAGCGCGGTACCGGCGTTATTGCCGATCTGATTGAGCAATGACCCACCGGTGTTTGGGGCAGACTGCGGCCCGACGACGTCAACAATCCCGCTATTGGCGGTGAATATGCCGGTGGTCAGGGTGCTTTCGGCGCTGGTGGCAGGAATGCCACTGTAAAACTGCAGTGTACTGCCGTTGAGGGTCAGGTTGCCGATAGTCTGGTTGCTGGCGGTACCGGATACCCCGACGGTGGTGGTGTTGCCGTTTTCCAGCACCAGCGTGGCAGCGGTGAGCGCAGCGGTATTGGCACCAGCCAGTGAGAAGGTGCTGCTGTTGAGGTGAACATCACCGCCAAACTGATCCCCCACCGTATTGCCGAAACTGAAAGCCTGTCCTGCAGTATCCACATTCACCGTACCGTTGCCGGTCAACACATAATTGAAGTTGAACAGCCCGGAGGTAGTGATATCCAGTTTATCGCCCGCTCCCTGCACATTAAACTGGGTAGCGGCATTGAGGCTGGTGAGTTCATCCAGGGTCAAACGGGCATTACCGTTGATGTCGATCAGGCCATCGAAGCCAGCCATCCGGGTGGTGTTGCCCGCCAGATTGATATTGCTGTTGTTGAGCCACCAGGTGCCGCTGCCGGTCAGGGTGTTGGCGAGTATCGACGGCACATTGCCAGCAAAGTTCAGGAACTGCAGGGTACTGCCACTGGCGATATCGACCGTGCCATTGCCCAGGTTTTGTTGCAAGCCGACGGTCAATTGGCTGTCGCCATCAATGGCAAACAGCCCGTTGAAGCTGCTGTTATCACCGGTCAGTGACATATCGGCGCTGTTATCAATACTGACGGTGGAGCCAGCGATCCCCTCCAGGGCTTGAGCCACGGTGCCAATCAGGCCATCAAACACCAAGGTAGAACTAGTTGTGGTTAAATCCACCGTGGCGCTGTCGGCCCCCAGATTATTGGCTTGGGTCACCGTCAGGGTGCCACCGGCATTGATAGCCTGGGTGCCGATAAAGTCGCTCTCGCCAGTCAGTTGGACGTTGGCGTTGGTATTAACCACCCCGTCACCACTGAGTTGGTTGCCGAAACTGCCGTCACGGTTGAAGTTCAGGGCGCCAGCAACGGTGATATCACTGGCACCGAGGGTACCGGCATTGGTCAAGGTGATGTCGGCACCACTGGCAATGGTAGTGATGGCAGAAAGGGTGCTGTTATCGGCACTCAGGGTTAAGCTGCCGCCCGACACATTCAGGGTTCCTGTACCCGCTAAGCCATCGGCAGCGGTGGAGGTGCCACCACCGAGCAGATTGAGGGTACCGCCCGCCAAGTCAAGGGTACCGTCGTTGGTTAACAGGCCGTCATTGGTTAATGTACCGCCATTGAGCGTCAGGGCACCGAGGTTATTCAGCTCACCCACGGTCTGGGTGAAACCGGCCATATCGAACAGGGCGTTGCTATCCACCGTCAACAACTGGGTTTGCCCCAGGGCATTGCTCGCCCCCAACAGCACGGTGCCACCGGCCGCCCGGGTGGTGCCGCCGTAGGTATTGCCCCCGTTGGAGATGGTGAGCGGTGCTGCGGATGCATCCAGAACGATGCCGCCATCCCCAGTCACCAGCACCGACAAGTCATGATTGCTGCCCGGGTTGGCATCGGTGGCTATCACCAGGGCATTCGGCGCATCTTCAATCAGGTTGAGCTGGATCAGCTCAAAATTGAGGAACAGCCCGTTGTCCGCCCCCCGGGTATTCGACAGGTCGTAGTTATAGACTCCCTGAGCGACAGTCATGCTGTTCTGGATCAAATCAGAAAGCACCGGCTGATTGTTTACCGCCACGCCATTAAGGTGCAGCGTCAGGTTGTCGATATTGGTGGCATTGTTGGAGAAAATCAGCGCAGTGCCAGCGTTATTGCCGATCTGATTGAGCAATGACCCACCGGTGTTTGGGGCAGACTGCGGCCCGACGACGTCAACGATCCCACTGTTGGCGGTGAATATGCCGGTGGTCAGGGTGCTTTCGGCGCTGGTGGCAGGAATGCCACTGTAAAACTGCAGGGTGCCGCCGTTGAGGGTCAGGTTGCCGATAGTCTGGTTGCTGGCAGTACCGGAGAGCCCCACTGTAGTGGTGTTGCCGTTTTCCAGCACCAGCGTGGCAGCGGTGAGTGCCGTGGTATTGCTGCCAGCCAGTGAGAAGGTGCTGCTGTTGAGGTGAACATCACCGCCAAACTGATCCCCCACCGTATTGCCGAAACTGAAGGCCTGGCCTGCAGTATCCACATTCACCGTACCGTTGCCGGTCAACGCATAATTGAAGTTGAACAGACCAGATGTGGTGATATCCAGGTTATCGCCCGCTCCCTGCACATTAAACTGGGTAGCGGCGTTGAGGCTGGTGAGTTCATCCAGGGTCAAACGGGCATTACCGTTGATGTCGATCAGGCCATCGAAGCCAGCCATCCGGGTGGTGTTGCCCGCCAGATTGATATTGCTGCTGTTGAGCCACCAGGTGCCGCTGCCGGTGAGGGTGTTGGCCAACTCTGCGGGTAGATTACCCGCGAAGTTCAGGAACTGCAGGGTGCTGCCGCTGGCGATATCTACCGCGCCATTGCCCAGGTTTTGTTGCAAGCCGACGGTCAATTGGCTATTGCCATCAATGGCAAACAGCCCGTTGAAGCTGCTGTTATCACCGGTCAGTGACATATCGGCAGTGTTATCAATACTGACGGTGGAGCCAGCGATACCTTGCAGGGTTTGAGCAACGATACCGGCAAGACCGTCAAACACCAGCGTAGAGCTGTTGGTGGTTAAATCCACCGTGGCGCTATCGGCCCCCAGATTGTTAGCTTGGGTCACCGTCAGGGTGCCACCGGCATTGATAGACTGGGTGCCGATAAAGTCGCTTTCGCCAGTCAGTTGGACGTTGGCGTTGGTATTAACCACCCCGTCACCACTGAGTTGGTTGCCGAAACTGCCGTCACGGTTGAAGTTCAGGGCCCCAGCAACGGTGATATCACTGTCACCGAGGGTACCGGCATTGGTCAAGGTGATGTCGGCACCGCTGGCAATAGTGGTGATAGCAGACAGGGTGCTGTTATCACCACTCAGGGCTAAGCTCCCCCCCAGCACATTCAGGTTGCCGGCACCCGCCAGGCCATTGGCAGCGGTGGAGGTGCCACCACCGAGCAGATTGAGGGTACCACTCGCCAAGTTAAGGGTACCGGTGTTGGTCAACAGGCCATCATTGGTTAAAGTACCGCCATTGATCGTCAGAGCACCGAGGTTATCCAACGCCCCCACGGTCTGGGTAAAGCCGGCCATATTCAACAGGGCGTTGCTATCTACCGTTAACAGTTGGGTCTGCCCCAGGGCATTGCTCGCCCCCAACAGCACCGTGCCACCGGTCGCCCGGGTGGTACCGCCGTAGGTGTTGCCACTGTTGCTGATAGTCAATGGATTATTGGTAGCATCTAAAACCAGACCACCATCCCCGAAGACCAGGGCAGTCAACTCTTTATTGGAGTTAACATCAGTATCGGTGGCGATGACCAAGGCATCCGCGTAGTCGGTTAATAATTCAATCGAATTGAGGCCAAAACTGAGGTAGAGCCCCTGCTGGTTAGACGCGTTGGAGTTGACCAGTTCATATTCATAACCCCCATTGGCGGCATGAACCGCACCCTGCATGATGGAGGCGAAAATACTATCGCCGATACCCACGGTCTGGCCATTGAGCTGTAAGGTTAAATTACCCGCACCACTGGCAAGCGCGGCGCTGATCAACATCATACTGACGTTGCCACGGTTTTGCTCAAGGATTGACAAGGAGTCAGACACATTACTGATATTGCCATTGCCAATCAGGTTGATGGTGCCACTATTGAGTGTGACGCTACCGAGGTTATCTAGAATGCTGCTAGCCCGGGGATTGGCGAAGTCACCGTAAAAAGTCAACAGCCCGCCATTCATGGTCAAGTTGCCAATGGCTTCATCACTGGGTGTACCCGAAATCCCCACCTTGGTGTCACTACCGTTCTCCAGCACCAACGTAGCATTGGTGAGCGCAGTGGTATTGGCTCCGGTGAGTAGGAAGGTGCTGCTGTTCAGGTGCACTTCACCGCCAAACAGATCCCCCACCGCATTGCCGAAACTGAAGTCCTGGCCGGCGGTATTGACATTTACCGCCCCATTACCCGTCAACGCATAATTAAAGTTGAACAGGCCGGCGGTGGTGATATCCAGGTTATCGCCTGTTCCCTGCACATTAAACCGGGTAGCGGCATCGAGGCTGGTGAGCTCATCCAGGGTCAAGCGGGCATTACCGTTGATGTCGATCAGGCCATCAAAGCCAGTCAACCGAGTAGTGTTACCCGCCAGATTGATATTGCTGTTATTGAGCCACCAGGTACCACTGCCGGTCAGCGTGTTGGCAAGTATCGATGGCACATTACCCGCATAGTTCAGGAACTGCAGGGTACTGCCACTGGCGATATCGACCGTGCCATTGCCCAGGTTTTGTTGCAAGCCGACGGTCAATTGGCTGTCGCCATCAATGGCAAACAGCCCGTTGAAGAGAGTGTTATCACCGGTCAGTGACATATCGGCGTTGTTATCAATACTGACGGTGGAGCCAGCGATACCTTGCAGAGTTTGAGCAACGATACCGGCAAGACCGTCAAACACCAGCGTAGAGCTAGTGGTGGTTAAATCCACCGTGGCGCTGTCGGCCCCCAGATTGTTGGCTTGGGTCACCGTCAGGGTGCCACCGGCATTGATAGCCTGGGTGCCGATAAAGTCGCTCTCGCCAGTCAGTTGGACATTGGCGTTGGTATTAACTACTCCGTCACCACTGAGTTGGTTGTCGAAGCTGCCGTCACGGTTGAAGTTCAGGGCGCCAGCAACGGTGATATCACTGTCACCGAGGGTACCAGCATTGGTTAAGGTGATGTCGGCACCCGCCGCTATAGTGGTGATAGCAGACAGGGTGCTGTTATCGGCGCTCAGGGTTAAGCTGCCGCCCTGAACATTCAGGCTGCCGGCACCGGCCAAGCCATCTGCAGCGGTAGAAGTGCCCCCTGCCAGCAGATTGAGGGTGCCACCCGCCAAGTTAAGGGTACCGGTGTTGGTCAACAGGCCGTCATTGGTTAATGTGCCGCCATTGAGCGTCAGGGCACCGAGGTTATCCAATGCGCCCACGGTTTGGGTGAAACCTGCCATATTGAACAGGGCGTCGCTATCCACCCTTAACAGTTGGGTCTGCCCGAGGGCATTGCTTGCCCCCAACAGCACCGTGCCGCCGGTCGCCCGGGTGGTACCGCTGTAAGAATTACCCCCGTTGGAGATGGTGAGTGGTGCTGCGGACGCATCCAGAACGATCCCCCCATCCCCAGTAACCAGCACCGACAGGTCATGATTGCTGCCAGGGTTGGCATCAGTGGCTACCACCAGAGCATTTGCCCCATCTTCAATCAGGTTGAGCTGGATCAGGCTAAAATTGAGGAACAACCCGTTGTCTGTGCCACGGGTATTCGACAGGCCGTAATCATAGATCCCCTGGGCGACGGTCAGGCTGTTCTGGGTCAGGTCAACAGCCAGTGGCTGATTGGGCACTGCTGCGCCATTGAGGTGCAGTGTCAGGTTGTCGATATTGGTGGCATTGTTGGAGAAAATCAGTGCTTTGCCAGAGTTATTACCGATCTGATTGAGTAACGACCCCCCAGTGTTCGGGGCAGACTGCGGCCCGAGTATGTCAATGATCCCGCTGTCGGCGGTGAACGTGTCGGTGGTCAGGGTACTCTCGGCGCTGGTAGCCGTGCCACTATAAAACTGCAGGGTGCCGCCGTTGAGGGTCAGGTTGCCGATAGTCTGGTTGCTGGCAGTACCGGATACCCCGACGGTGGTGGTGTTGCCGTTTTCCAGCACCAGCGTGGCAGAGGTAAGCGCAGCGGTATTGCTCCCGGTCAGTGAGAAGGTGCTGCTATTCAGGTGAACATCACCGCCAAACAGAGCCCCCACCGCATTGCCGAAACTGAAGGCCTGGCCGGCGGTATTAACATTCACCGTACCGTTGCCGGTCAACGCATAATTAAAGTTGAACAGGCCGGCGGTGGTGATATCCAGGTTATCGCCCGCTCCCTGCACATTAAACCGGGTAGCGGCATTGAGGCTGGTGAGCTCATTCAGGGTCAAGCGGGCATTGCCGTTGATGTCTATCAGGCCATCGAAGCCAGTCAACCGAGTAGTGTTATCTGCCAAGGTGATATTGCTATTGTTGATCCACCAAGTCCCGCTGCCGGTCAGGGTATTGGCGAGTATCGACGGAACATTGCCAGCATAGTTCAGGAACTGCAGGGTGCTGCCGTTGGCGATATCTACCGCGCCATTGCCCAGATTTTGTTGCAAGCCGACGGTCAATTGGCTGTCGCCATCAATAGCAAACAGCCCGTTGAAGGCGGTGTTATTGCCGGTTAGAGACATATCGGCGCTGTTATCAATACTGACGGTGGAGCCAGCGATACCTTCCAAAGTTTGTGCCACGATACCCTGCAGGCCATTAAACACCAAAGTGGAGGTATCGGTGGTTAAATCCACCGTGGCGCTGTCGGCCCCCAGATTGTGGGCATCGGTCACCGTCAGGGTACCGCCGGCATTGACCGACTGTGTGCCGATAAAGTCGCTGTTGCCGGTCAGTTGGACGTTGGCATTAGTATTGGCCACCCCGTCACCACGGAGTCGGTTGCCGAAGCTGCCATCACGGTTGAAGTTCAGGGCCCCGGCGATGTTGATGTCACCGTTCCCCAGGGTACCGGTATTGGTTAAGGTGACATCGGCACCCGCCGCTATAGTAGTGATAGCAGACAGGGTGCTGTTATCGGCACTCAGGGTTAAGCTGCCGCCCGACACATTCAGGTTGCCGGCACCGGCCAGGCCATCGGCGGCGGTGGAGGTGCCACCACCCAGCAGATTGAGGGTACCACCCGCCAAGTTAAGGGTACCGTCGTTGGTCAACAGGCCATCATTGGTTAAAGTGCCGCCATTGAGCGTCAGGGCACCGAGGTTATCCAGCGCTCCCACGGTTTGGGTGAAACCGGCCATATCGAACAGGGCGTCGCTATCCACCGTTAACAGTTGGGTCTGCCCCAGGGCGTTGCTCGCCCCCAATAGCACGGTGCCGCCGGTCGCCCGGGTGGTGCCGCTGTAAGAATTACCCCCGTTGGAGATGGTGAGCGGTGCTGCGGACGCATCCAGAACGATGCCCCCATCCCCAGTAACCAGCACTGACAAGTCATGATTGCTGCCCGGGTTGGCATCGGTGGCTATCACCAGGGCATTTTGCCCATCTTCAATCAGGTTGAGCTGGATCAGGTCAAAATTGAGGAACAGCCCGTTGTCTGCGCCCCGGGTATTCGACAGTGCATAGTTATAGAGCGCCTGGGCGACGGTCAGGTTGTTCTGGGTCAAATCAGAAAGCACTGGCTGGTTGTTTACCGCCACGCCATTAAGCTGCAGCGTCAGGTTGTCGATATTGGTGGCATTGTTGGAGAAAATCAGCGCGGTGCCGGCGTTATTACCGATCTGATTGAGCAGTGAACCCCCGGTGTTCGGGGCAGACTGCGGCCCGAGTATGTCAATGATCCCGCTGTCGGCGGTGAATATGCCGGTGGTCAGGGTGCTCTCGGCACTGGTGGCCGGAATGCTACTGTAAAACTGCAGTGTACCGCCGTTGAGGGTCAGGTTGCCGATAGTCTGGTTACTGGCAGTGCCGGATACCCCGACGGTGGTGGTGTTGCCGTTTTCCAGCACCAGCGTGGCAGCGGTGAGCGCCGCGGTATTGGCCCCAGCCAGTGAGAAGGTGCTGCTGTTGAGGTGTACATCACCGTTAAACAGAGCCCCCACCGCATTGCCAAAGCTGAAGGCCTGGCCGGCGGTATCCACATTCACTGTACCGCTGCCGGTCAGCGCATAATTGAAATTGAACAGACCAGATGTGGTGATATCGAGATTATCGCCCGTTCCCTGCACATTAAACTGGGTAGCGGCATTGAGGCTGGTGAGCTCATTCAGGGTCAAGCGGGCATTGCCGTTGATGTCTATCAGGCCATCGAAGCCAGTCAACCGAGTAGTGTTATCTGCCAAGGTGATATTGCTATTGTTGATCCACCAAGTCCCGCTGCCGGTCAGGGTATTGGCGAGTATCGACGGAACATTGCCAGCATAGTTCAGGAACTGCAGGGTGCTGCCGTTGGCGATATCTACCGCGCCATTGCCCAGGTTTTGTTGCAAGCCGACGGTCAATTGGCTGTCGCCATCAATAGCAAACAGCCCGTTGAAGGCGGTGTTATTGCCGGTTAGAGACATATCGGCGCTGTTATCAATACTGACGGTGGAGCCAGCGATCCCTTCCAAAGTTTGTGCCACGATACCCTGCAGGCCATTAAACACCAAAGTGGAGGTATCGGTGGTTAAATCCACCGTGGCGCTGTCGGCCCCCAGATTGTGGGCATCGGTCACCGTCAGGGTACCGCCGGCATTGACCGACTGGGTGCCGATAAAGTCGCTGTTGCCGGTCAGTTGGACGTTGGCATTAGTATTGGCCACCCCGTTACCACGGAGTCGATTGCCGAAACTGCCATCACGGTTAAAATTCAGGGCCCCGGCGATGTTGATGTCACCGTTCCCCAGGGTACCGCTATTGGTTAAGGTGACGTCGGCACCCGCCGCTATAGTGGTGATAGCAGACAGGGTACTGTTATCGGCACTCAGGGTTAAGCTCCCCCCAAGCACATTCAGGTTGCCGGCACCCGCCAGGCCATTGGTAGCGGTGGAGGTGCCACCACCTAGCAGATTAAGGGTGCCACCTGCCAAGTTAAGGGTACCAGCGTTGGTCAACAGGCCATCATTGGTTAATGTACCGCCATTGAGCGTCAGGGCACCGAGGTTATTCAGTTCACCCACGGTCTGGGTAAAGCCAGCCATATTCAACAGAGCGTTGCTATCCACCGTTAACAGTTGGGTCAGCCCCAGGGAATTGCTCGCCCCTAACAGCACCGTGCCGCCGGTCGCCCGGGTGGTACCGCTGTAGTTGTTGCCACTGTTGGAGATGGTGAGCGGTGCTGCGGACGCATCCAGAACGATGCCCCCAGCGCCGGTAACCAGCGCTAACAGGTCATGATTGCTGCCAGGGGCGGCATCGGTGGCCACCAGCAGGGCATCTTGCCCATCTTCAATCAGGTTGAGCTGGATCAGATTAAAATTGAGGAATAACCCGTTGTCTGCGCCCCGGGTATTCGACAGGGCGTAGTTATAGAGCCCTTGGGCCACCCTAAGGTTGTTCTGGATCAGGTCAGATGCTACCGATTGGTTAGTCACCTCAGTGTCATCAATATGCAGGGTCAGGTTATCGATGCCGGTCGCGATATTGGCATAAATCAGCGCCATTGAGGCGTTATTCGCCATTTGATTTAACAGGCTACTGCCGGCGTCATTCCACGTTATCCCACCAGCAATATTGATAATGCCACTACTGGCGAGCAGATTGTCGGTGGTAATGGTGCTTTCGTTGAGAAGATCACCGTAGAAATTGAGGGTGCCGCCGTTCAAGCTTAAATTGCCAATGGTCTCATTAGAGGCCACCCCGGTAACACCCACAGTAGTGTTACTGTCGGTATCCAGCGTTAAATCAGCATTAGTTAACGTGGATGTATTAAGACCGTTCAGGACAAATTGGGTGTTTTGCAACACCAGGTTGCCGGTGAATTGATTATTGCTATTAGTGAAATTAAATGACTGGCCATTGTTATCGACATAGACCCATCCGTTGCCAGTGAGTTGATTGGCCAGAGCAAAGGCAGCATTACCCTGAATATTGAGACTATCAAGGCCATTGACGACGTCAAAGATAGTATTGGCGTTGAGTGCGGTTTGATTGTCTAACGTGAGGGATGAGCCATCATTAATTCTCACCGTACCGCCGAACGTGGAGAGATGACTATTATTGGCAAGGTCGATATTGCTGCCGTTTAATAACCAAGTACCGGTGCCAGTGATATCGTTATTTAATGCAGAGAGCACACCGCTAAGGTAATTGTTAAAAATAAACTGCCCGCCGGTGGCAATATCAATGGTTGCAGTACCCAGCGGTTGATCACTGGCTACAATAAGTTGGCTGGTACCATCAATGGCAAACAGGCCATCAAACAGCGTATTGGTCCCGATCAAGGTGGTGTTTGAACCATTTTCCACGCTAACGGTAGCACCCGCTACGCCACTTAAGGTATTGGCGAGGTTGCCTTGTAAATTATCCAAAATCAGCTGCGATGACCCGGCGGTTAAATCAATGTCAGCGGTGCCGAGTTGGTTGGTTTGATCAATAGTCAGGCTTGAGTTGGCATTAATATCAATAGCACCCGAGAGTGCCTGATTATTCCCTGTGAACACCAGGTCATTGTTGATATTAACCAGGCCAGCACCAGACAAGGTGTTATCAAAGGCCGTATCAGCGCCATTGAGGTTAAGGGTGCCATCCACCACAATATTACTGTTGCCTAATGCATCTGCTGCGTTGAGTGTCGCATTGGCACCAGTGGCAATGGTTGTTTGCGCGGAGAATAAACTGTTAGCCCCATTAACGGTAAAGGTCCCGCCATTGATGTTTAGCGCACCACCGCCATTGAGCCCACCAACACTATTGCTACTTCCCCCGGAACGGAGAGTTAATGTGCCACCAGCAAAGTTAAAGCTACCGTCATTCACCAAGGAATCCACGGTTTGGCTGTATCCAGACAGGTTCAGGGTAGCTGTGTTGGCGACAGTGAGGGTATTGGTGTTACCCAACGCCTGGTTTGCCCCGACATTAAGAATACCGCCATTGACTGAGGTATTCCCCGTATAGTCATTCAGGGTGTTATTTAGCGTTAGTGCGATATTATCGCTGCCAATTGCCAAATTACCGCTGCCAGTTACCCGGGCGGATAGGGTGTTATCGGTTGCACCAACGGAACTGAGAGTGAGTGTCTGTGCAGTCTGAAGGTCGATTTGCGTGAGTGCATACGATAATTTCAGGCCAGGATCACTGGACAAGGCGAAATTATAGGTATTGATCGCCACCAGATTGCCATTTTGCAGGAAGTCAACCAGCGATCCGCTTGATAGGGCATTACCTGACAGATCCTGCAAATCAAGACTGTCCAGTTGGGCAGCACTGAGAGTATTGCTGCTATCAACCAGCGTGGTGAGGTTGCCAACATCCAGATCTAATAAATTACCGTCGGTGAGGGTAGCCGTATCCATTTGCACTACCGAAGCGGTTTCTACATTCAGCACATCAGTGGTGATGATGCCACCATCGGCAAACTGGATGGTGCCACCATTCAAACTGAGGTTACCTATTTGGCTGTTACCCGTTGGCACGGTAATCAGGCTGTTGGCGGATCCGCGCAATGTTGCATTAGAGAGAACTTGCGCATTGGCTGGCGTTAGGGCAAAGCTGCCGTTGTTCATGTCCATCAGGCCAGTAAAGCCTAAACCGACATTGGCACCAAAGCCAAAGCTGTTATTGTTGGCATCAACATGCAGTGTGCCGCTACCGATTAACTGTTTATTAAAGTTGCTGATGGTGGTTAAGTTCAACAGCCCAGCTAAATAAACTGAACCTGCACCTAATTGATCTTCCTGGCTGGCATTGAGTATGCCACCGTTGTCAACGGTCCAGTCACCGAGGAAGGGGCTGGCATTGACCAAGGTGACATTGGCCCCATTTTGTACTGTGGCGGCCCCAGTGCCCGCCAGAATGCCGCCGAATTGTCCATTGTAGGTATCGCCAAATAATAACTGACTGGTGGTGTCGGTTAAATTAACTTGGCTACCGCTACTAATATTGTTGCTATCGGCTAAGGTAATGATTGATGTGGCATCAATATTAATATTATTGAAATTTTCTAACCGGGTGGCAAGGTTAAGGGCTCGAATAGAATTAATAAAGTTAAGCGTGTTATTCCCAGCCCCGGCATCAAGGCCACCTAACATGGTGTTACTATTGGGCGTTAAATCAATGATATTGAAAATATCATCGCCACTGGCGGTATTAATTGAATTGACATAAGAGCCATCATAAATATTTACGGTGTTATTACCATCGCTAAGATCAATTAACCCCTGACTGATAGAATTAGGGTTGAAGGTTAAGGTATCATCACCGCTTCCGCTATCCAGCGAGTATAATGTGCCATTATTGATAATGGTATTACCACTGTTCCCCATGGAAACACTGCCATTGATCTCACCATAGTTTGTCAGGCTTTGTGAAATTCCGTTCTGAAAAACAATGGCACTGCCTGCGGTAGTGTTAATAACGCTATTGGTACCCACAATAATATTTGCATCACCATCCTGATCACCTGTGGTACTTAAACCGATGCTTCCCGCACCGTTAGCATTAATGGTTAAGTATTCATTAGTAAGATCGATACCACTAAAACTTTTGAAAATCCCCCTTCCTGCACCTGAAATGTTAAGAATATTGTTCCGGGTACCATAAAGGAAGTTTAACCCGCTTATTTCTTGAAATAATGTGCCGTCAATAATAGAGAAGGTATTATCATAAAGGTCAAAGGTAGATAGCGAACCTGAGGTGATCGCAGTAGCGTTGTTATTAATGTTAAAATTGACCCCCGTGATCGTATGAGTTCCAGCGTTATCTGGATTAACGTTAATGCCGGGATCAGTGCCATTAACATTAATATCCCCACCAAGCAAATCCAGATCAATATTGGCACTGCCAACATTAATTGCTGAGCCACTATTGGCATTGATAACCCCATCGGTATTATCAATACTCATTGCGATCCGCTCTGGTATATTGCTCAGCAAGTTAATACCTGCCACAGTGCTGGTGATAACTCCTTGGTTAATAATCTTACCCGTGCCAACCGTAGAGCTGATTCTTTGCAAAATACCGGTTGATTTAAGGATGGTGCCTTCGTTTTTGACTAAGATATTACCGGTTGCTGTTGTGGCGGTGGTTTCTGCTGTAATCCCAGTACCCAAAGAAACATTCGCGGTACCATCTGAAATCAGTGCACCAGAGCGAATATAAATATTCCCCGTTCCGGTTGTTTTTCGCGCGATAATACCAGAGACTTCAGTGTCATTGGCAGCAACAATAATTGACTCTGGTGCCAAATTATAAATAACATCATTCGGTGAGGTTGGCCCGTTGAATATAGCAGCGCTCTCATTTGTGCTAGGAAGATTACTGAGCTGATGGTTAATCGCTCGGGAGGGGGTGGTTGTATTACTCCAGTTATTGAGTATCAGCACAGCCCCTGGGCCAAAACCAGTGAGTGGATCATAAGAGCCAACTTCTACGCCAAAGTTAGAGATCCCCAGCACATTTTGCCCGGTAATATTAAGGTTAACTCTGGCACCATCATCAATAAAAAAATTATAGGTGGCATTATCTGGTGAGGTGCTATTAGCCGGTCCATTGGTTAAACGGACGTTGGCGTTGCCGGCAACGGAGCTCAGGAAACTGACATCAGCAGTATCAGTAAAATGAATGATACTATTTGCGGCGTTCGCGTTACTCCAAAATACCGCAGGGAAAGCGCCCGGTATAATGGTTAGGGCTAATGTACCGGTCAGTTCAACTTTACTGGCGACGCCCCATTGGCGGAACGCCCCCATATTCAGCACACTGGGGCCATTATCCCCCAAGCGTAGAATACTGTTGTTATTAGGGGTACCAGAGGGTGAATCAGGGCCAAATGCCACCAATTTATTATTCAGCAACAGACCGTTATTTTCCATAATCACGGTGAGATTGATCGCGGCTTCCTGCGCTGAAACTAAACGGGCATCTTGGGCAAGGGTTCTGGTGGTATTAATGCTACTAAAATTGGTGAAGGTGAGAGAGGCATTTTCACCGGCCCAGTTAGGGTTGTTAGTACGAGCAGCGGTCGTTTGGAAGGCCATAATGCCAAAGGTTAACGAATGGTTACCACCGTCAATAACGATGTTTTGCCGGTTAGACTGGTTTTGAAAAATATCGACTGCGGCGGCTGCGCCATAAGCGATATTATCAGTCAATAACAGCGTGGTGGCGGTGCCGGTTGGGCTTAGAGCTGCGAGTAAATCTGCCCGGTTATTTATCAAGGCACAAGCGGTGCCCATATCAAGACATTGCTGTTGTGTGATGGCATAAACCGGGCTGAAAGGCGCGAATACACTCAGTAATGTTGCGGTTATCGCACTTATTTTAAATAGCTTACTTTTTTTATTGTTGAGGGTGTGCAATCGCTGTGGGTTATCAGGCAATAGGCAGTTACCAGAAGAGGATTTTTTCTGTTTATTCTTGGCTAACTCGCTGGCAACCACAAAAATACGTAATACCGCGTTCCAGATCACCTTGTAAACTTTGTTCATACACAAGCCTCTTAGACATAATGGATTTATTTCTGATAACCATTTGTTTTTATATGTGAAATAAAGCCAACTATAAAAACCGCTTCCAGCGGAGCTATTTCACGTACTACCTTGATTTTGGTCTGAATCGACCCCTGACAAGTTGCGCGTACAGGTTGACTTCTGACCCTAACTGACTGTATTTATGACACTTATTGGGATAAACATTCAGTGAATAAAACCATTCAGTTAATAAAAACAACCAGTTAGAAAAAAAAGCAAGATTTTGCTCATCTTTGAACGGTGCTTACTCAGTAAGATCAATAAAAGTTGATGTATTGCGCATCATTAAGCGTAAGACAAGGTATAGAAAAGTAAATGAACGGGTTAATAAAAAAGCTCTTTTGCTATACAGGTCTGTTTTATGCGTAGTTCACCCGGGGTTTTTTCATTATCCCAATACAATTGACTAATATGATGTTGTTTAGTGATTTCTTCTGTAGCTGTTACCAGCGACGAGTAGGGTAAGACGGGGCAGGAACAAAGAAGTCAGCACGACGAGTGCCGCCGTTTTTTAGTTGCTGGCAGTGATATTGTCTGGGTTGGAAATCACCGCCACTACTTCTGCCAGGTTGCCAATTTTTACCTCGCTGGTGCGGTTGATTTTACTTTTGTCTAGCAGCAGCAAGGATTGCAGGGCGCGTTTAAGCAGTAGAGATTTGAATTCGGCATGATATCCCGTTAGTGGCTTTTATCAGGTGCCGATATATACCTGTTACTATTCAAGCTGTAGGCGGGCTATGTTCAGTACCTGACTTCTTTATCGGTTGGGTATTGCCCTACAGCTTGCCGTGCAATGCTCAGACATGCGCCTCGTTATGCAGACGCTGATTGATATAATCAATGGCCTGTTCTGGGCTCATCATTTGGTTCAGTACGTTAGTGATCCCTTGCCCGATAATGATCTCCGCATGGCGTAGATTGAACCGTTGCCCCTGCAATCCGCGAGATTCACGGATGCCAGTACCTGAGCTATCACGTAATAAGTTAAACCATGGGTAGTGATGCAAAATGCGCTGGTTCTGATAGATACAGCGGTGGGCGCTATTACCACCAAGCAGTACCAGATGTTCGGTGATTTCCGCTGAATATAACCAGTGAAAAAATTGCGCTGCTGGTTCCTTCTTTTTGCTAAAACGCGACATCCCTAAGGTTCCGCCCCCCATCTGTGGTTTATCACCGGGTACTGGCGCATAGCCAATGGCTGGAGATAGTGGGCTATGTGCCACGTCATTAAACAAATTCATATACATGATCAGCATCGCCAGTTGCCCTTGCTCAAATTGCGCCACTGAGCTATTCCACCATTCACTGTGCAGATTGCAAGTAACGGCAAGCTGTTGCAGATATTGCTGCAAAGCGCTAATGGCGAGCTTGGGTTCGAGTTGAATCGGACTGTTTTGCTGTACTAACCGCCCACCCAGCGCGTAATAACGCAACAGGTATTCGGTGGCGATCAAGCCTGAACTCCCTAATGTGGTTGATGACCCCATCGGTCGTTGTGGATCCCCCGGTTGATGAATGGCGCTGAAAAAGGCAGCAATAGCATCAAATTCTGCAAAGGTGGTGGGAACTTTCAGTTCCTTACCGGTTTTCTCATAGAACATGCGTTTGATGGTGGCGTCTTCAAACAGGTCACGGCGGTAGAACAACAGTTGTGTGCTGGCATCAAAGGGTAACGCGTAGGCCCCTTCGCCGATTAGGCTGAAGTGGTGGTTAACCTCCGCTGGAAAGCTTTCCAGTAAGCTAGGCAACTCAGGCGAAATGTCTGCCAGCGGTGTGAGTGCTTGTTGAGCAAACCAGGGGAAGCAGGCCATGTCGATACGCAGCAGATCGTAATAGGGGTGCAGATGCAGATTAGAAAGAATAGTAAACACTTCGTCATAGGGATAAATAGCCAGGTTTACCTTGATACCACTTTGGCGATAGAAGTGTGGCAGTAGCTTTTTTAACGCATCAGTTGAGGGACTTGGCAGAATGAGCATATTCAGCGTTTCCCCTGCAGCCGTCGTCCGTGGTTTTGGCTGAACATCAAGGGCGAATCCGCGGTTGGTCAGTACTTGTTCAGTTGAATGCGGGGCCGAATTTTCAAGATAGCGCGCGATTTCTTGCCCCAAGCGCGCGTAATCCATCTGATAGTTATATTGATTTACTATCACTGCCGGTTCACAGTCGCTCAATTGCCAGATGGGAGGGCAGGGGCCCGTACTACCCAAGTAGGCAGCTTGAGTCAGACAACGGCTTTTTTCGCTGTCTTGTGCCACCAGTATTGACGGTGGTTGACCATTAAAAAAGGCAAATGCAGCGGTGTGGCATTCACTGGCTGGTGACGGGATGGTGAGCAATTCGGTCGAAGGACTTAACCGCGCCAGTGTGATTTTCAGTGAATCGACAAACTGGTGGCTATGGGTATAAGTAAGAGGCTCGCAAAATATACCGACTTGTTGAGGATGTTGCTGGGCAATGGCGGTGGCAATGGCTGTTGCTGCTTGGCAAAAATCGAGGCTGAATCGGGTCTTGGCTTGCTGGGGATGTCGATAAACAAACAGGATCTGCTCGGCGGGTAAACGCAGCGTCTGATAATAGATTTCACTGTCGTTAAGGCAAGAAACAGTGACGATGCTTTGGTAGGATTTGGCCGCCAGTGTTTGCAGGATCTCAATTTCTTTAGTCGGCAGGTCGTTGCTGATATACAAGTCAAGCGTACCAACAACGGACAAAGTTAACGATTGTTGAAGACCGCGAAACAGCTGGTGATATTGTTCGCTGTTGATGTTAGGCAAGATCAAGGCAATACCGCTGTTTTTACTGGTGCGTAGTGATTGCGCCTGAGCATTGATCTGATAACCCATCTGTTGGGCGGCTTGCTTCACGGCTTCAATTTTTTCAACACTCACGTTGCCACGGTTGTTCAAGACGTTGGAGGCTGTGCCGTGGGAAACCCCTGCCAGCTTTGCTATGTCCTTGATTGTCGCCATTTTTATTATCACGCCTACCAATCTGTGTTGATGCTAATACTAGCAAGGTCACAGGGCTATCGCGATTTTTTTATCCCCACCACGTAAGTTCTTCAAATCGAATGCCTGATTTTGGATCGTTCCATAAAAATACGGTCACTACTTGTTCTTTTTACCGGCGGTACATGGGCTGTCACTACAATCTCCATAATTTGTAATATTTATTTAACAATATGATATTAAGCTATTTATTTAAATATTTTGAGTGCTGTCACCAAAATGTGTCAACGCTATTGTTTAATTTTTACCCTGATGTTTATTATTGACACGTTCCAAAATGCTTTGTGTGTTGGCCTGGGATGTAGCAAGCCACTGTCTGGCTGCATCTTGAAATAATGGGAATGAGAGTAATTAACTCACTGAATAAAAGGATAAAAAATGAAAATACACTTTTTGGGTTCGGCAGCATCTGAAGGTATCCCTAATCCATTTTGCCGCTGCGAGCATTGCCAGCAAGCTCGTATTCTAAAAGGGAAAGATATACGTACCCACTCTTCGGTGATGATTGATGAGGGGATGTTGATTGATATGGCGCCAGAGTTTAGTCAGCAATTGCTGCGTGATGGGCTGGATGCCAACGGGCTAACCGATCTGTTGTTTACCCATACTCATCCAGACCATTTCAATGTCGGTGAGTTGTTTAGCCGTATGGAAGGGTACGGCTTTAATATTGACCATCCGCTGGAGATTTTTGGTAATGATCGGGCCATCAATGGTTGTGCCTCAGTGCTGCCCGGTTATAGCAAACAACGTTTTGGTTTTCATTGCCTGGTACCGTTTGTCACTGTGGAAAGTCATGGCTATCGGATCACACCGCTGTTGGCGAACCACGCCAAGTGGGAGTTTTGCTATGTGTATGTGATCGAAAAGGGCGGGAAAACGATTTTCTATGGTCATGATTCTGGCTGGTTCCCAGAACTGACCTGGCAGTGGCTGCAGGGGAAAGTGTTGGATCTGGCGGTGCTGGAATGTACTTATGGTTTTAATGGCGATGACCGTACCGATAATCATATGAGCCTGGAGACGGTTTTTGCTGCACAAGAAAAGTTACGAACTATGGCGTGCCTGCATGCTGAAAGCCAGATTGTGGTGTCCCATATTTCCCACAGTGGCAAGTTACTGCACGATGAGCTGGTAGCCGCCTGTGCTGCTAAAAATATCACCGTTGCTTATGACGGTTTGACCATTAACCTTAAATAGGGGAGGTGTCCCATGGAATTAAATAAAACGCCTCGCCTGTTGATTATGATGTTTGTGCAGTATTTCATGCAGGGAGCTTGGAATATGACGTTGGGGCTGGTGCTGAGTACTTACGGCATGGCGACCATCATCGGTACTTCTTATGCGCTACTGGGGCTAGCGACCATTCTTTCGCCACTGTTTATCGGGATGGTGGCTGATCGTTTTTTTGCTTCGCAGAAAGTGATGGGTGTCCTGCATCTGATTAATGCCGGGGTACTGCTTTGTGTACCGCAGTTTATCGAAGCCCATAACTCGACTATGACGCTGGTGATGATTTTTCTGGTCGGGTTGTTGTTTTACCCGACGACTGCGCTGGCAAACAGTATCAGCTTCAGTCATATCAATGGCGTAAAATCTTTCCCTGTGATCCGTGTATTTGGCACCTTTGGTTTTATGGCCATTGGTTTCATTATTGGGCAGATGGGCTACTCGGGTAACACGATGACCTGGTATATCGCTTCGGCAGCTGGCGTGGCATTAGGTTTATATTGCTTTACTCTGCCTAATACCCCGCCGAAGGCCAAAGGCAGTGCATTTACCTGGCGTGATTTGTTGTGCCTGGATGCCTTGGCGCTATTTAAGGATCGCAATTTCACTATTTTGATGCTGAGCATCTTTGTGCTGATGATCCCCAAAACAGCCTATTCCGCCTATATTCCCGTGTTCCTTAAGGCGCTGAGTTTTGATAATGCAGCGACAATGATGCAGGTAGGAACCGCTTTTGAAGTGCTCTTTATGTTCCTGTTGTCATTCTTTTTACTGAAAGTGGGTTTCAAAGTCACCTTGATGATAGGGGTAGTGAGTTGGATTATTCGTTCGATGCTGTTTTCCCATGCGGCGGTGGATAGCAATGTCATGTTTGTGTTGATTGGCCTGATGTTACAGGGGTTCTGCTGGGATTTCTTCTTTACGGTGGGGGATATCTATGTGGACCGTAAAGCACGTCCAGAGATCAGAGCTCAGGCACAGAGCCTGCGTTTTATGGTTTCCAATGGTTTTGGGCTCTTGTTTGCCTCAACCATTTGTGGGCAAATTTTCAACCATACCGTAACTGAAAAAGGGCCGCAGGCATTACCACAGTGGGAAAACTTCTGGTTATTCTCGGCGATTATTGCTGCTGTTGTTTCACTGTTCTTCCTTGTTTTCTTTAAAGACGACCTTTCTAAAAAGAAAACATCGACAGAAATGGCAACAGCCAGATCATAGCCGTGCATGTCGGGTTGCAGAAAAAGGAAACAACATGGGGAGCTTGTTATCACTGATTGGCGAGTTTGCACCACTCCATCTGGCAACGGTCACCAAAATCGTTATGGCATTCGTTCTCGGCGGCGTGATTGGCTTGGAACGTGAGTTTAAAGGTAAGCCGGTTGGGTTTAAAACCTGTGTCATCATCGCCATTGCCAGTTGTGTGCTGACGATAGTGTCTATTCAGTCTGCTGAGTATTACGCTGAAATTTCGGCCAATATTCGCAGCGATCCGATGCGACTGGCTGCACAGATTATCAGTGGAGTCGGTTTTTTAGGCGCAGGGGTCATTTTACACCGCCGTGACGATGCCATTTCAGGCCTGACGACTGCGGCAATAATTTGGGCATCGGCTGGGGTGGGTATTGCCTGTGGAGCCAGTTTCTATCTGCACGCATTATTGGCGACGGCGCTGTTTTTATTGGCGATCAAGCTCAGCCCATACGTTGTTTTGCTGCAATCCAGATACCAGTATCTGGGCAAGGTTACAGCGCGTCTGATTCTGGATGAGACGGAGGGGTTACCTTTGTTGATGAGCAGGCTTAACCAGCAGAGAAACTTGATTGATGCGATGACCATCCGTGATCTGAAGAAAAACAAGATCGAAGTGAACCTTAAACTGACGATAAGAAAACCAACGACTCTGCATGATCTGTATAGCATGCTGCGCAGTATTGACCATGTCTGTTTCGTCGCGCTGGAACATTGAGTTTTTGATTAAAACCATGCCGGGCTACAGATTAGCTCGGCATGGTTTAGCGGGTAGGTAATATCAGGCTTTAACCATCACGTTCATGCCGCGGTAGCTGACCTTTTGGCCATCAACGATTTTGCAGCGTTTACGTGTTTCCACCTGGTCGTTAACTTTTACCAACCCTTCAGCGATCACTTCTTTAGCACCACCGCCGCTGTCACACCAGCCCTGTAACTTCAATAGATCACACAGTTCGACGTGAGGGTGATTTTCCAGATTAAAAATGTCCATACTGCCTTAACTTAGTTAGGTTGAATGTCGTGATATTCCTCGCAGGCTTGCAAGGTATTTTGGATCAGTGTTGCTACCGTCATTGGGCCGACACCACCCGGCACCGGCGTAATATAGGCTGCCCGTTGGCTGGCGGCTTCATAATCTACATCCCCGACGACTTTACCACTTTCCAGGCGGTTGATACCGACATCGATCACAATTGCACCCGGTTTGATCCACTCACCAGGAATAAACCCGGGTTTACCGACGGCGACAATCAGCAGATCCGCATGTTCCACATGGTGGCGCAGATTCTTGGTGAAACGATGGGTCACGGTGGTGGTACAGGCAGCCAGCAACAGCTCCATACTCATTGGGCGGCCGACAATGTTGGACGCGCCTACCACTACGGCATTCAGGCCATAGGTATCGATATTGTAGCGTTCCAGCAAGGTGACGATCCCCCGTGGGGTACAAGGGCGCAGTTTGGGGGCGCGTTGACACAACCGGCCAACATTGTAAGGGTGGAAACCGTCAACATCTTTATCCGGTAGGATGCGCTCCAACACCTTTACATTATCAATCCCTGCCGGTAAAGGCAGTTGCACCAGAATGCCATCGATCTCAGTATCAGCATTCAATTTATCGATCAGCGCCAACAGCTCTGGCTCGGTAGTAGACGCGGGGAGATCGTATGAGCGCGAGATAAAGCCCACTTCCTCACAGGCTTTGCGTTTGCTGGCGACATAAATCTGTGAAGCCGGGTTCTCGCCCACCAACACCACCGCCAGGCCTGGAGCCCGTTTGCCTGCGGCAAGGCGCTGTTTAACTTGTGCAGCCACTTCATTTCTAACCTGCTGCGCAATCGTTTTACCATCAATAATCTTTGCTGACATCAGTGAGGAAATCCATCATTTAACAAAAGCGGGGGGAATAGGCCTATTTTGTCAGAAGAGAGGCGCGCTGTCAGGCTTTGAATCGGCGTTAGTGCGAAAACCAACCAGAGAACCCTGGTATTTTCCTTTCTATACAATCAAAGATGGAGGGCGGCAACTTGAGTGAACATCGGTTATATCAGAATGTTATGCACGAAAAATCACCATAAAACACGCCTATTGCCGTCAGGTTATGAAAAGGCATTGACTCAATAACCACTGACCGTATAATCCCAACCCGCAACCTCGGTTGCCGCATCCATTTCTCAATGCGCCCTTAGCTCAGTTGGATAGAGCAACGGCCTTCTAAGCCGTAGGTCACAGGTTCGAGCCCTGTAGGGCGTACCATAAAAATCAATAGCTTACGATAAGTTTATCAACGGTAGTTACAAGCAATAAAATTTATGTAACGGCTGGTGTAAGTAAATTTTATCTACGCAAATCAACATTATCGTGAAGTAGCTAACATCCCTGGATAGTGTTTTGCGATGATATCGTTCATCTTATCAATCAACGTCGGTTTCTTAAATGTCAGGTGCGCCGAACCCTTCATAAAATATTTTATCTCAAAATACTCATCTTCATAAACTTCCGCCCTTTGCCGATGGGCGCTGATATGCTCACATAGCCGAGCGGTGACATCCCTCCGGTTGTCCGGGATCGCCTTGCCCTCCAGCAGGAACAACATCCGTTCAAGATCTGCCAGTTGATCCCGCCTGTAACTGTGATTTAGCGTAAATCCCCATTGGTTGTAACTCACCAGATTGGACACAATAATTTTTTTGCCAAACCGACAAGGGTGATTCGACTTGTAATCCCATGAAAGCGACTTGAATACGTTGATCACCCCACGCTCAAAGACCTCATCTTTGCTCTGATGCAGTTGCTCAAAGGTACTGAGTATGTTGGCTTCGCTAATGGTAGGGATAGTATCCCCTTCCAGGTTTCTATACCACTGGTCACGGGCTTGAGCGTCCATGATCGATAGCATTCCTGATTTTTTCATCAGGTCTCGCCATAGGTAGCGATCAAAATTGCGGGTGATCACTGGCATGGCGGTTTCTACTTTTTCCATCAGCCAGCAGCCGCAGCGGAAGTCTTGACGCATAGCCCAGTCTCTTGCTACTCCACCGCCAATACTGCTGGTCATGGTCGAGATATCTTCAAGTTGGTGGATAATAGACTCAATTTGCGCCAGAGCGGCATTACGCCCAACAACTATACGTTCAATATTGGTTGAACAAATCACTTCGGTATGGCCGGTTAAAACTTCGGGTTCAGCATGAATAAGTGTCGACATAATTTTGTTTTCTTTTATTTAAGATAGGGATAAAAACAAGACGCCACCCAGTGGGTAGCGTTGATGCTTGTGAAGGGATCGTGCGTTACGGGAGTTATTGCGTTGGCTGATTTTTCATGGTTTGAAGGGTTAATGAGCAAGGCGATACAACATTATCGTATTCAGGTTCACTGGCTTTTTGCAGGGAATAACCGTGGTTATTGACTGCCTTGATCAACGCTTCCAGCTCGATACCATCAACAGCAACGGCTATCTTCCCCATGTTCAGCCCCAGTACCTGGATACTGTCGACTTCAACATTCAGGTCGATCTTCACGGATGTGCCCCCTGTCGTTGGTTTTTACCGTTGGTGATATGAGTGATGGCCTTGTAACCTCGGCGTTTCATCAGACCCGTAGCCTGTCGGGCCCGGAGAAGATCGATAGGCGTAATAAACGGTGATTGTTCACGGATACTAAAACCGGTGCGATCAATACGGACCAGTTCATATTTTTCCACGATAAAATTCAGCGCATCCGCCAGGGAAATCCCTGCATTAAGATGCTCTTGGATCACACCCTCGTGACTAAAGGCGGTATCTTCCAGTGCCAGACCATAGTGTTGTTGCAATAGATGGGTCAGCAATACCTGCCAGATCGCGATGGGTGATGGGCAAGACGGTGCTGCCCGTTTCGGGGTAACCGATACAGTTTGCATGATTGTTATCCTGATAGAAGGTTGGAAAAAGCGTGAATACTTGGGTGAGGGAAAGCCGTTTTATGCAGTTGTAGCTGATGTTGGATAGATAGATATATACACGTACCCGCAGGAGCCCAACGTATCGGCTTCGAGTGTCAGTCCGCTCGCATGGAGTGTGACGCAGTGTTGTTGTCGGGGATTGAGTTCAGCAGACATCAGCATCGACTCCAACTGCTGAAGCCATAGCGGGAATACCTGGTCGAGATGACGCAACTCGGCATCACTGAACTTCCCCACGATATCGGCACGGTCTGCCAGGTAATGCAGTTGGTGGCCTTGCTGTACCAGGCGAGCACCAAACTGAGGTGTGATGATACGTTTTAGTCCCCAGGCTGGTGGGGTGATATCAGCACCCTGGGAGGGGGTATCAGGTTTACTATCGGTCATCGTTAAGTTTCCTTGAAATAGGCACTGTCCCGCAATAAGGCTGGTGTGTGTCGTGGATGAGAGAATGAGACAGGCTTTGGTGTGGCGAGTCATTACCAACTGAAGGTGGTAAAACCGGGCAAGACCTCACTCAGCGCATCAATATGTAGGTAGGTCAGTTGATAGCGTTTCATCAGAGTGGTGACCAGACGGCGGCAGGTTTTGGGGAGTCCCAACCGTTTGAGTTGCAATATCGGGTGGGTCCACGCATCCAACCTCAGCAGATAGCCAGTGCCCGAGAACGAGATCCACTCACCGTCACTAAACTCTTCGTGACAATGAGAAATCCGGTACAGCACTACGTTGTCGTCTTCGGTGATATGGGCCGAACTGCATTGCAGACCAAAACGCAAAAGCGGTGTAGTGGTGATCATTTTGTCCTCCTCACAGCCAGCCACGTTCGGCAAATGACACGATATCGAGCCCACCCACAACCAGGTGATCCACCACTCTCACATCAACCAATTCAAGGGCCGTCTTTATCCTGTCGGTGATTTGTCGATCAGCCTGACTGGGCTCGGCCAACTGGGACGGATGATTGTGCGCCAGTACGGCACTCGCCGCATTGTGCTTCATGGCAGACTTCACCAACTCACGGGGGTGAACGGTGGTACTGTTGATGGTGCCGGTAAACAACGTCTCCTGAGCTAGCAGACGGTTTTGATTGTCGAGCCACAGCACGACGAATATTTCACGCTCCAGCCCGGTCAGATGCAGGCGCAACCAGTCGCGGGTCACGCTGGTGGAGGTGAACGCCACTCCGGGCTCCCGCAACTGTTTTGCCAGCAGGTTCAGGGCGCGTCGGATGGTACGTTGTTCGCCAGGTGACATTTCAGCCGCAGTTGGGGATAACGTTATCTTCATGGTGAGAGTACCTTGTTGCTCAGTCAATCAGGGAGAAAATGGCGCGGCTGTCGGGGTGATGCAGTGCGTATTCCCGCAGGCGGTAGAAATGTTCGGTCATTGCTTCGCTCTCAGTGCGGCAAGCGTGGTGGCTGAAGGCCATCAGGCAGGTGGTGATCCCTGCAGCCTCAGCACTCATCTCGGCACCGTTACCATTCATACCGTTAAACAGTGACCACCGCTCATCGCCTTCTGGAGCCATAAAGGCCCCGCCGTTACTGAGCGTGTAAAAATCCCAGGAACCCCCGTGATAGTCGGCACACAGGCGATCCAGCCAGCCAAAGACATGAGGCTCCAGAATGAGCCATTGCGGTACGTTTCCAAAGTGCTGTGGCCAGAAACGGAGGCGCTGGCGGTTTGGCACAGCAGTGGCGGTCAGTGTGTTTGTCTGAGAGGAGGCTGTAGGCGGGGTAGAATGTGTGTTCATGAAAAATATCCTTATAAATGAAATAAATAACAAAACAGGCCCCACCGGAAAAACCGAGGGCCTGTACGTTCGAGGGAGGTAATAAAAGTCAGTGAGTGCTTATGGTGACGGTTCACGCGAGGTCTGGCTGGCGTAACACTACAAAGTCCTTATTCGGAGATTAAAAACGAAAGGCCATGCTTCCCGAAGGAGGCATGGCCCGTAAGATGATCGATTGGTTGCTGATAAAGAAAGTTAACCAGCGGTATTCCTGCACCCGCTAAGGTCATCCAGCTCTTTTTTCGTATTCTTAATACCGGGAGTAAAGCTCCCTACTTTTTTATCATTAACATAAACATCGAACGTTGCGGCGTGACCAAGGGCATCAATAAACTGGATCCAGGCGTTGTCCCCATTTCGCCACCCCAGCGAAGAGGGTAACGGAAACTGTTGGTCATCGGTCACAACCGTTATTGCAGTTTTATCATCGCGTGAATCTGCACCAGTACCGTCAGGCAGCTCAATGAGCACGTGATGTTGCAAGATATTTTGCTCATCTGGGTTCATAGTGCAGTTAAGGTTAAAAACGACATTTTCCGAATTGGTGATCAGGTATTCTGTTACACCCTGACCAAAACCACTGGTCCACATATTCGGTATGGCCTGAGCGGTTGTTGCTGACACCAGAGTTGACACCATCAGCACTGCGTGAGGTAGACGCATAATTCTGTCCTTAAATCAGTAAATTGAATTTTTTGCAATCTGCATTATTTGTAATAAGCCCATGTATCCTCTGATATATTCTTGTCAGACGTTAATCAACATCAGGTCAGAATGATCAGTACCAACATCACCAACCAGGCCCAGAAATACGTGGGTTTCTGCCCAAGCGTTTTAGCCCGCCGCCACAGATAAAATGGAACCAGCCAGGCCAGCTTGCCAAAAGCCGCAGTATCCACCCCGACTTTGCGAAAACATGATTTCCTTATCTGTGAAACCCCGGTGTCGCCCGGAGAAATTACTCAGTGGGATAGCTATCTGAAGCCCGGTCCGAAGACGTTACTGGTCTATTTACTCTTCTTTCGGGTACTGTCTCAGCAGTTGCCCGTCCGACGACACAATTCCGCCAGGCTTTGTTGCGCTACCCATTGCTGCAGTTTCCGATCCTCTTCTGAGCGTTTAGCCGCCAGCGCCGCTTGTTGCTGTTTATTCACACAGTTATCCGGCATGACCATGACGACTTTCGCGGCTATTTGCTGCCTGACGTTGGCAATTTTAGCCTTAAGAACATCATCAGTATCGTGAACTGCTGGCCATGTGGGGTAAATAAGGTCATCAATAGCCTTATCCCGAACAGAGGACTGGCTATCAATAATGGCAAAATAGCACCCTTCACCTTTATCTTCTCCCTGATAAACCGTTTCAATATCGTTGTAGGTTTCACCGACAGGATTCAGTTTTAGTTGGCGAATGGTGTGGGTTTTCTTGTCAGCCAGGAAAATGGCACCGCCGCCACGGACACGTAGCAGAAACTGTCTCGTCCACGGGTAGTTATCAATCACGCTGGCTTGATAGAGCATGTTGTGCAGCTTATTGTCGTCCATGCCATCGGCGGATTTCCAACCGTCAGCCTGCATGTATTGCCAGGCTTTGACTGTGCCGACAGTGTTTCCAGCGTCAGCCGGAAAAACAGCACCAAGGCAAAAACTGGCGGCCAGCACTGTAGTGGTAAGCAATTTCATCGTGATTATTCCTTCTGAGGTATAAGCCCGCCGTCAGTTGCGACAAGCAATGAATGGAAAAAGCGAAAGTGGGGTAAAGCCTGAAGAAAATCCGGGTGAGATAGGATATCGCGCATCGCTATATCTGGAGCGAAGCTGCCGTTGTGGAGCGTGACCGCCCGAATATCGGTCAGGGGAAAAACGGCAATCCGGGCCTGATGCTCACCCGTCAGATACCATTCTCTCTCACGCAGAACCAAGCGATAGGGAGCAAGGTCTGTGCAGCGACAACCGCTTCCCAGTAGCGTCACCTTCCGGTGTTCCGATACTGCGCTCACCAGTCGTGTGAACACGCCCAAGTCTGGGGATGACGCTTGGGCCACTCCCTGCCAGATAAGGCAGGGAGACTCACCAGGACCGCTCAACAGTGAAGCGACCAGATGGTTATCCATACCAGGAAACAGTGCTTCAACGCCCGACTGGCGGACAAATGTCATCACAGCCAGCTCTCTCTGGCGGCCGCCGGACAGCAAGCGACACTGACCCTTGCGATACTCTAGATCCAGATACATCAGCCGTTCCCGAAAGTCCCGGCGCAGGGTACGAACCGACACGCCAAATTCAGTTGCCAACGTTCGCAAATCTAGCGTTTCGCCCGCCACCAGACGGCTGATAATTAACGACAGCCTGACGGCAAGCCGGTCATGACGGCGTTCAGCCTGAGTCATGATACAGGTTCTCCAGTGAGATAATTAGCTGAAAATAAAACAGTTATTTTAACGAGGGGCAGGGACAGGGAATGGACACAAGAAGACGTATTTTTTACTGTTGCCGAAATCAACTGTGACGGGGCTTAGAGAGAAAACATACCAAATTCGATAGCTTATAAAACGTCATAACGGACAGGGTATGTCCCGAAGATAACGGCAGGTGCGCCAACTCAGAAGAAAATCCAGTCCCAAACGGCACGGGCAACGGATACCACGACCTCGCGGACGGTACGAATGACCGCTTTTAGTGATGCGGGAATAAATGATGCCACTTCCGCAGAATCAAACACTTCTCCAACCGCATGACCAAAACCCTCACGCGCCTGCTTTTTTACCGGTTCACTGCATAACCTCCCGTGCAGTTGCGTCGCCAGAGGGCTGGTGGCACGGTCAGGCAGGCAACGCATCATGGTTTCGACCATTGACGGTAGATTCCATTCTGTCCTAGCTGAGACGACAGATACCGGATGATGCGGTGAAAACAGCTGGCGAATGGAGTCCAGCTTGGCCTCAATATTCACTAACTGGTGCGGGGATGGCGCATTGCCGCTGACATGCCATTCATGACATGGTTCGATTTTGTCGGCTTGGTTAACAACAAACATTACCCGCTGCTGGTAACCCGTCATCACTCGCCGGTAGAAACGCTCATCTACAGAGAAGGCGCGATCGTCGGCTTTGATGACCCACAGGATTAAATCCAGCTCAGGGAGGATACGGCGATACAGAGATTCATATTCGCTGTCCCGTTGCTCGCTCTCACCCACGCCGGGCAGATCCACCAGTATCAGGCTATGGTCACCGCTGCTCAGTTGGAATCGCAGCGTGTCACGGGTACAGGCGTTGACATCACTGACGGGCGTGACCTCGCCCTGGAAAAGAGCATTGCACAGGCTGCTCTTGCCCGCTCCGGTTTTACCCATAATGCCAATTACTGGTTCGTACTGCGTGAGGTTGCGAAGGCGTTCGAGGATGTGGTTGCGGAGGCTATAAGGTAGTGACGCCAGCGGTTGTTCAAAGGCCTGGAGGCCGTCATGTTTATTCATTCGGAGATCTCAGCGTGAAAAATAAAAGCCCCGCGATCCAGTGCTGGATGCGGGTGGATTCACGGAGATAATATCTTTCTGAAATTATTTGGATTCAAAGCAGGTAGTTCGATTTACAAAATGTACTTCCAATAGAATTAATACAGAATCACGTTTTGAGCTAGAAATAGCTATTTGATTGGATCTAAATCATTTTTTTGGCAAAAGTGAAAAATGATGCCTCTGGCACATTGTCATAAGAAAGGTGTTGATATTATTGTAATTGTGGAGTACTGAATCAGTAATTATCGCTTCGCTTCATTCTAACAAATTCGTAGATTTCTGCGTGTCCGTAACAAAGCAAACAGTTAATGCCCGTTAACAGTGAGTCGAGAAGGATTACCGGGACATTAAAGTATTTTGGATGAAGCCCTCCACGTGGTCTTCTCAGAGTGACTTATATGATTTTGTAATATAAGGATATTTATGTATTTAGGTAAGCTGAAAGTTTCGCGGTTTCGGTCTTGTGATGATGTGACCGTTAGTCTCCGCCCAGATTTAACTGTATTGGTTGGTGAAAATAATGGTGGAAAATCCAATGTCGTAGACGCAATCAGATTGCTTACTTTGCCGTTGAGTGGACGCCGCGAACGATATCCAGAGGATGAGGATGTACGACGCTATTCGACCGTCCCAAGTTTTCAAATCGAAGGGGCTTTCCAAGGTCTAAGCGATACCCTCAAAGGTCTATTGATATCTGCAGTTCCCGATCCTACCAAGAGCGAGGCTACCTTCGGCTATCGATATGAATCGCGTTCTGAACATGCTCCCCGTGGTAAGACTACCGTGTGGGCTGGACGTTTCGACACTAATGGACCAGAGCTTGGTTCTTCTGAGTTGATTCGACACGTTTATCTCCCTCCTTTGAGGGACGCACATCAGGTGCTTGGTACTAGCAGTGGCGCTCGAGTGATGGCATTGCTGCGTAATTTCTTGCCAAAAGAGCGGGAACAGGATTTCCTCGCTGGTGTCAGGCGTGCGGATAATCGGCCTGAGATCTTAACTACAATCAATACGGATATCAGTACTGCTCTCGGACTACTCACTAATGGAGTACGTCCGCAGATAGCGGCATTGGATTTTGGTAGCGAAACCTTACTCGATGTAGCTCGTGATTTGAGATTTCGTATGGCCGATACAGGTTTGATACCCGAAGATATTCGGTCTTCTGGTCTGGGGTACTCAAATCTACTCTACATGGCCACTGTTGTTGTAGAGCTGACTAAGGCTAAAGAGGCTGACCTCACGATTTTCCTTGTTGAAGAACCTGAAGCGCATTTGCATCCGCAATTACAGGTACTTGTGCTTGAGTTCCTCTTGGATCAAGCGCGCCAATCAGCATCACGTATCGTAGAGCCAGGAAAGCCTGAAGGCCGCATCCAAATTGTTGTGACAACCCATTCCCCCAACCTGACCGCATGGGTTTCTCCACGTCACCTAGTGGTCATGCGTTCGCGGCATCGTGAACAAGATGGAATAGCCATCTCAGAATCAGTGAGTGTGCCCATTGCCGAAATAGGGCTAAAGCCAAAGACATTAGATAAAATTAGCCGATATCTTGACGTGACTCGTTCCGCTTTGCTGTTTGGTAACAGAGCTATATTGGTGGAAGGAATCGCGGAAGCACTATTGTTGCCCGTGCTAGCACAAAAGCTTGTGCTAGCCGATGATTTAGATGGGTGGCTTAGGTTCAAGGGGGCTGTAATTGTGCCTATTGAAGGTGTGGACTTCCGTCCATATGTAGAGGTGCTGCTACGGCCATATGGTGATGCACGCATTGCTGATAGGCTGATAGTGATCACTGATGCGGACCCAACCGTGTTGGGAAATAGGAAAGTTGATCTGGAAAATCTGGCTGCAACGCATGGAGCTCCAGATGCTCTGATCGTGCTGACCAATCAGCACACATTGGAGCACGAAATTTTTGGCGCTGGAAATGAAAGTTTCCTGAAAAGCGTGTTTCTTCGTTTGCATCGTAATTCACGTAGAGACTGGGAAACTCAGATAGAGGGCATTCCAGAACAAGATCGTCCCAATGCATTTCTTAAATTAATTGGGGCGAAAAAAACTCGTAAAGGCGATTTGGCACAAGCGATGGCTTCGCGCATTGAGGCGGGTGAACCATTTATTGTTCCGCCTTATCTCATTGATGCAATTCGTGGAGCTTCACGTATATGACTGGCATCCACAATCTAACCCCAGAGCAAGAGACATTTGCTTCTCACATTGGCGGAGCCTTCGTTAATGCTTGTCCTGGAGCCGGAAAAACGCGCACTATCATTGCTCGGCTAGCGAGGATCGCCGCTAAGTTGCCTTCTCGTCAGGGCATAGCGATACTTTCATTCACAAACTCCGCAGTAGACGAGTTCCGCGAACGATGCCTGGCTGCTGGGCTCGATACGCTTTTGAAGTATCCTAGTTTCATGGGAACACTTGATGCTTTCGTCAGGCATTTCGTTGTACTGCCAAGTTGCGCGGTATCGAGCCAAACTCGGCCAATTATTCTAGATAGTTGGGATACGCTTGGTGTAGAAATTCGTTTATCAGGTCAATTTGCCTTTCGAGGTGAACCGGTAAGCCTGGATTTGTTTGATCCAGAAACCAATATTATTGATCCTGATAGGATCGGACATGCGGGTTTGCAAAATCATGTACGTCAACATCAGATTCGATATCAACAAGCTGCAGCAAATCGGCGACGATCTTTGTTACAAGCTGGCTATATGAGTGCAGGGGACGCACGTGCTCAAACATTGCGGTTGATTAGAGATAATGTAATTGGTGAGTCACTTGCTCGCGCATTGGCGGCACGTTTTCAAGAAGTTATGGTTGATGAAGGGCAAGATTGCAATCCACTCGATCTGCAAATACTGACATGGCTCAGAGCACATGGGGTAAATATTACGTTCGTTTGTGATCCTGACCAAGCAATCTACGAATTTCGTAATGGCAATCCTCAAGGGATACAGATATTTAAGGATACATACCCTATTGCATCGCATAAGGGGTTGACGGGGAATTTTCGTAGTAGTCCCGCAATTTGCCAGTTAGCAGCCACTCTAAGGCGAGATGGTCAGGTTGATCGGTCGCTTGGTGAAAGTGCGAATGTTGACTATCCAATTTTACTTCTAACCTACGGTGGCCGGGGCCCAACGGAAATTATTGGTCAGGCATTCCTTGAACGGATTACGGAACTGGGGCTGGAGTCAACCAATGCGATTATTTTGGCTCATTCAAGCAAAGTTGCGTTGCGGGCATCTGGCGTCACTTCCAGCAATTCAACCGGAAACTCGCGAATTGAGTCGCTGGCTCGTAAAGTGTCAGAGTTCTGGTCACCTGCCGCAACCCCAAGAACGAAGGAGAATGTAGTCCAGTCAGTCGAAATATTGTTGCTGGATTTAATGGGGGGGCGTCAACCAAATGAGCATCTGATTAAAGCCATCGAACGTCTTGGAATGGACCGGCGTGCCCATCGGAGATGCGCCCTAAGTTTTCTCATTAACCTTCCAAAAACGTGCAGAGATTCCGATGAAGAGCGGCTTGCCTGGATAGCCTGTGTTCATGCGGAAATGGAGAAGCTGCATCTGCCACTCCCTGCTGGCGTAAGCGTACGTCGTTTCTTCCGACAGCCTACGAATGCGCAATGGTCAAAGCATCTTCAAGTGCCCGCTGCTCTCGGTTTCGCATGTGGCAACATACATGAAGTGAAAGGTCGTGAGTATGATGCAGTATGCGTGGTAGTCCCGCCGAATCGAGCCCCTGAAAACAGAATTGAAGCACTCTTCGAGTCATGGGAAGCGCGAGTGGATGCTGAGGCAAAGCGCGTACTCTACGTTGGCCTCACCCGTGCTCGTACTTTTGTTGCTCTTGCGATACCAAACGCCTTTGCAGGGCGCTGCGTTGATCTGCTGGCCACAGGCCAAGTGACCTACACAAGAGTGGATTTGTGAACCAGAAACCAACAGTTTTCATATCCTATTGATATAAATTAATTTTAAATGGATTTTTACTATGTGGCATGATAACGAGACAACTGTCGATTATTTGAATTTTGGTGTTGTTGCTGATGCATGTGCAAGCTTGCTGAAGCAGGCTAATGGGGAACCTATTTCTATAGGGGTGTCAGGTGGCTGGGGAGCAGGTAAATCTTCTCTGGTGAAAATGATTGCATCACGCTTGGAGAGCCCTTCATCAGAAGAGTTGCGGGGGGAAGAAAACAATCAAGAAAAGCATTCCTTTGTCGTACTTACTTTTAATCCATGGCTATACCAAGATTTTGAGTCGGCCAGGAGTGCGTTGTTACAAATAGTGGGGGACGAGATTGTTCGGCTTACAGATGAAAATAAAACTATCACAGACAAAGTATCTGAACTGTGGCGAAGGATAAATCTTCTCCGAGTCGCTCAATTAAGTGGCGAAGCAGCATTGACTTTAACTACTGGCATTCCTATCGGTTCTCTTGGAAAAACGGTCTGTAAATTGGCTGGTTGGTTTACGTCGGATGACAAATCGAGCAATGAATCATCAGATACAGATAGTCTCGAGCTAAGTACCAGCGGCCTTCTAAAACCGAGTGAGCCATTCTCGATGCCATCCCATATTCAGGCATTCAGGGATACTTTAGAGAGTATTCTCGAAGAGCTGAAAATTACGTTAGTAATATTTGTGGATGATTTAGACAGATGTTTGCCACAAACAGCAATTTCAACACTTGAATCAATTCGTTTGTTGCTATTTATTCGTCGTAGCGCTTTCGTTATTGCCGCAGATAATGATTTCATAAAAGCTGCGGTGAAGGTTCACTTTGATGGCGCGGGAATTACGGGCGATGTTGCAACAAACTATTTCGATAAATTAATACAGGTTCCACTCCATGTTCCTCGCCTTGGTTTGAATGAGGCGAAAGCGTATCTGGTGCTTTTGCTGCTTGAACGAGAGACCAACGCAGGTCATTTCAGCAAGGAAAGGTTCAATCATGCTCTTAGCGTTATCCCTGAGAAACTGCGTAATAGTTGGAAAGGTGAAACGATCAATCAAGAGTTTTTATATGAACTGGTAGAGCATGTTGATGCACTCAAAAGTTTAATGGATTTAGCCCAGGGTCTTGCGGC
Organism: Serratia sp. HNCC26DJ244; assembly: GCF_057180565.1. Taxonomy (NCBI): domain Bacteria; kingdom Pseudomonadati; phylum Pseudomonadota; class Gammaproteobacteria; order Enterobacterales; family Yersiniaceae; genus Serratia; species Serratia sp. HNCC26DJ244. The sequence continues at coordinate 241,502 of NZ_JBXUGO010000001.1, forward strand.
TCTTCTTCATAGTTCTTTAGCAGTAAACGCCAATCCCCGGCTAATGAAAAGATTTTTAAATACTGTTTATTTACGTGATGCTCTTTCTGCGCCTCAGGGAATAACGTTAGATATAGCCGCACTGGCAAAATGGCATCTCCTTGAAAGGTGCGACGAAAGCCTTGCTGAGGAACTTGCTAGTCGTGTTCATTCGGATAATGACGGTAGGGTACAAGTTTTGGCGGATGCTGAAGCTGCTGCAGCGGGTCAGAGTAGTTTACCTGAGCCTTTCAAGAATACGCCATTTACTCAGCAATGGCTCCAACTCCTGCCAGCTTTGGGAACCGAGGATCTACGCCCGCTTCTCCACCTCAGTCGTGACTCTGGAACTCGTGACTTCGGTGATGACAATATGACTCCTGATTCTAGAAAATTGAGAGACGCACTGAAAGTTGCAACTAATGGTCATGAATCCCTAGTTGAACTTATGAGGAAAATAGGACCTTCACAGACAGAGTTGGCGATGACTAAGGCCTGGCAGAGTAATAGTGCCTCACGTACCTGGAAGAGTAGCAAAGAAATTGTAATGCTGATTGAGTGCTGCAAGGTTTACACGGAAATTGGAAATAAAGCAGTCAGCTTGTTGGATCAGGCCCCTCTGAAACTTATTGGCCCGGGTTTAATCCCAACTCTGGGTGCTCAGCCATGGGCACAGCAACTTTTAGAACGATGGAAAGATCTTAACGAATTACCAAAAACGACTAGGAATGCAATTGTGAACCTTGGGAGGAGGCGCTAATGGGAACATCAACTTCTAGTGGGGGAGGCCGCGCAGGTTCACCGTTTGATCCTGAATGGTTAAAACCTGAAAGTGACTCTACAACAGGTGGAGGAGATACGCCTGATTCACCATCGGAGGAGAACGGTGGAAATGTAATTCCTGATGGTGCAATAGCACCAGAACGACGGTTTGGACCTGCTCGTTCGCTACTTGGGGGATATCTGCAAAATGGCAGCCACGATAATTTACGTGGTGCGACAAAAAGCATGGTCTCCAAAGGAATGGGGGGGGCGCGACGAGCTGCTGCTACTATGCGAGGTGTTGCTAGTGGTGTCGGTAGTCTTGGTGAGTTCCTGACGTCTGCTAGGGATGGAAACGACCAGCGAGTGATTGATTGGCTTACTCACGTTCGTCAAGAGAATCTTTCGGCAACAGATCTTACTCTTGAAATTTTGAAAGAGGTTATTCCTGGGACAGGAAGCGTTGATGACGAATCGCTCCGTAATGCTGGCGCGGAGGCTATGGCGCAACTCTATGAACTTTATCCGGACGTGGACATATTTAATCTCACGGATGCGCAAATAGCTGAAGTCATGGGGTTGACCATTGCGAATGAGATTTGTAATCGAATAGACCTCCAGCTTGGACAGACTTACGAAAAATTAAAATATGATCCTTTATTAATTCAGGAACGGCGTTCTGATATTCGCGAGTGGGTCGGTGCTGAGGTTAGAGTGGTATTGGAAAAACAAACTACAAAAAATACAGAACCGAAAAGCTTGGCTCAGTCTATTCTCTTGTCTGCCTTAGAGGTATTTTCAGAATGATTAAAGTTATGTGTGCTAAAGCAGAACTTATTCCAGCGCAGGTTCCTTCTGATGAGCGAGTATTCTCCTATTTTAAAGGCGCTAAGCGTGCAGGTGTTGGTACAATTGCGAATCGATGGCATGGTGCATTAAAACGGGGTGGGTTTCGACCTTCAACAGAGATTTGGGATTTTGTACAGTTTTGCCTCGCGGTATGTAGCGCGGATCTATCAAGCCCTAGAAGAACGAGTGCAGATGGCTGGACCCGGAATATTCAGCTTACGGTTGGATTGTGCAACCCAGATAAGTGGCTACCGCTAAAATCCGATCTTGAAGGTATGCTAAAAGTTCTAACTGGTGATTATTGGTTATTAAATTTCAATAATGCAGGCATGGAACCTCCTCAAGGAGATGGCGCTTTTCTCACTAATGATTGCGTATCTTTATTATCCGGAGGGCTGGATAGTCTAATAGGTGGAATTGATTTGGTGGCTAAGGGGCGAAAACCACTATTTGTTTCGCAGCTCGCACATAAAGATTCTGAGCGACAGAGGGCATATGCATCCATGCTGATGGGAAATGGTTCACATTATCAATGGAGTCATGGCATCAGTTTCAAAGGAGCGCGTGAGCCTTCGACACGTGGTCGCTCATTAGCTTTTTATGCATTTGCATTACTTGCCTCAACGAAAATAAACTTACCAAAACCAACAATATTTATTCCCGAAAATGGGGTGATCTCCATAAATCCTCCTTTGGTTCCGGGGCGCGTATCCAGTTTGAGTACTCGTACAACTCATCCTATGTTTATCGATATGTTGCAAAGAGTTCTGGATAATTTGGGCATTCATGTGCAGCTTGAGTTGCCGTACCGTTTCAAAACTAAGGGCGAAATGATGCGGGAATGCCTTGACCAAGACCTTTTGCAAAAATGGGCTGCTGATTCTACGAGTTGTGGCCGTTTTCGAACCTATAATCGTCAGCACTGTGGACGTTGTGTTCCTTGCTTGATCCGTCGGGCTGCATTCCTTGCATGGAAACCTGAGGGGGATACTACGTCTTACCGCTTTGAATCTGTTGTTGGCAGTGACAAGTCTAGTGCGCCAGATGATCCTATGGCTGTAGCACTTGCCATCCTTGATGTAAGGAAGAGAGGGCTTGACAGATTTCTTGGTGGTTCGTTGGTTTTTTCACCGATTAAAGAGCGACCAATGTATCGTAGAGTTTTGCAACAAGGTATAAAAGAGCTAGAAACTGTACTCATTCAGGATAAATTGCTTTGATTGATTTTCACTGTCACGTTGATTTGTATCCCGAGGCTAGAAATGTTTATGCCGGTGCGATTAAGCGTAATGTTTTCACTTGGTTAGTTACTACGAGCCCAAAGGCTTTTCAGGCTACAAGTCATGTTTTAGAAAAGCATGAATCTGTAATGATCAGTCCTGGACTTCATCCTGAAATTGTCGTTGATCGTTTCCAGGAATTGGAAATGCTTCTCGAGTTGATTCAAAACGTAGCTGCTGTAGGTGAGGTTGGGTTGGATGGTTCAAAACGATACTCCACCAGTTACGCGATGCAGCTTCGAGTGTTTTCCGAGGTGGTTAGGAAGTGCCACGATGTTGGGGGACGAGCACTGAGCATCCACTCAAGACAGGCCGTTCCGGATGTACTAGCTACGCTAAAAGCGTTCCCTTCTCACGGAGTTCCTATTTTACATTGGTTCACTGGAACTATTACGGAATTGAGGAATGCTTCAGCACAAGGATGCTGGTTCAGTATTGGTCCGGCAGCTTTCAACTCTGCCGCAGGGAAAGCTCTTGCTACTAAGCTTCCTAAAGACAGGGTTGTGCCAGAGAGCGACGGGCCATTTGCTCAATTTAACAATCGAACTGTGATGCCATGGGATTTCAATATTACAGTTCGATTGCTGGGCGAGGCGTGGTCAATGCCTGAAAATGATGTAAAGCTACAATTGTTAAACAATACGAAAACGTTGCTTGGGCAGATGGGGAACGATCGAATTGCTCTCAACTTTTAAACGAAATGGTATTCAATTGCCACAGGTTTAACAGATATTTCAGTCGGATGGTGTAAGTCTCAATACGCATGCCGTTTGTTGACATAGTGAGTAACCGCAACGTACATAAGCAAAGGAACCTCATAACTTTTAGGGGGAACTGGCAGCGAGAGATATCACCGACGAGGTTTATTGAGAATCATCTTTGTGCGCATTTGACTGTCAAAACTAGGTATGCTGGATTTTTATTCTACAAAAGGAAAGTGTGATGGAGTCTGCACGTGATAAACATACCCGTGAGATTGTAGAAGCAGAGGATCTATGGTTGCTTGATAGCGTTGATACTGAAGGCTATGTGTGCTGGGGGTGTGGTATAACCATGCATCCTGCTGCATGGGAAAAAGATAAAAAAGTCAGAGCCTATTTTAAAAAGAAACGCCATATTCAACATCATCATGATTGTGATGCTGATGCTGAAACCACTGTCATTCGGCAGGGCCAGAAGCAGAGTGTTCGCAACATACTTGACAGTGCCCCTGGTTTAATGCCCTCGGGATTAAAATTGATTGAACAACGTCCAGTGGTTGAGTCAAGTATCGCGGGTGGTGAAAACAACTCCAGTTCAACGCGTTCAGTATCTTCATCATCTGGCGAAGGCAGTTCACCCGAACGACAATCCCGCCGTCAAGTGAATGCTATCCGCAATATTTGTCGTGCCTTCATCCGCTTCCCATATGATCGAGAAATGTCGCTTAACGTTCCCGGTATCAGTGGTCAAATCTACATGACGGCGTTTAAAAGGCTCAGAAAAGAAGTTCAACCCTACCCGGAGCCGAAGATCTTTTATGCCCCCCTACTCTGGAATAAATTTTCAGAAAATGAAGAAAAACTTATTATTCCACTGTCTGGTGAATGGGGGGAAGATGAGTCAGGTAAACCTAAACCTACCCGAAGCTACCAGATCCACATCGATTGGGCTAGCTGGTCAAAAGCCAAGCGTACCGTGGTTCGTAAAGAGCTGGAGGCTGCCCGTACAGAGGCAATAGAAGCCAAAGGCAAGGGGCTGAAAGATAAAGCTTGGGTATTCTTTATCGGCGAGCAAGATACTGAAAATCCGGAGATCTTCTACGTTAGCGACTATCGGCTCATCTGCGCGATTGTAGGACATATCACTTATCCCTGACGTGAAAAAGGCCTTCCCGATTGGAAAGGCCTGTTCACATGATTATTATTTGTGACTACCGCCGAAATTGCGTTCACCTTCTTCGTAAATTTTGCTGTCAAGTTTGGTCAGATAGTCCAGACGATGGATCAGATCCCCGTACTCATAGATATAATCTGCTGAGTTTCGGTCCAAGATATACCGGCAGTTATCAGGGAAGTGAACCAGTCCTAGGTAGTCTTCCAGTTCCAGTCCTAATGCACTGTACCAGGCTCTGGTGATCATCATTCGTAAGCTGTTGTCGATATTATAATCTCCCAGCTTGTTGTAAGCCTGTTCGTTGAATATAAAGCAAACGTGGAAGTGACATTTCCCTGACTGGCTGAATTCTTTCGCCCATACGTCACGCAGAGTATTGGGATGAACTCTGACACCGTTACGTCTCCTACGAAGCTCACTATTTTTAAGTATCTCTTTTAGTGAGTTGATGGAGCGAGATATTGCTCCAGGTTCACGGTTAATGAAGCAGCCGACTGTATCTCCGTTATCAAGTATCGGAGGATAATGGAAATCAACACGCACAGCCATAACGCTGGTATATTGCTCGGTGGCATAGCTGAGTACCTCAAGTATGGTATCCAGATTGTCTGCATTGTGTAATCCATGCGATCCAATATATGTTTTCATAATATATACCTATGTGGTTGGCCCTACGGTCTGTCAGGGACCGTATTAGTTATTGCCGCACAGACAGGGCTATACTTGCTCAGAGTTAGGGGTATATACTGGTATCAGATCTTAGTACTGGAATACTATTATGATCTGACTGTTAACATATCTCTTAGCTAACTATTAACAGGTAGTAAGAGGATATAGCTATTATAATACCTTTTCCTACACCTAAATTTGAGATGAAGCCAGCCCCAGCCTGTGATGACTGTTTAAAAGTCACTCTGCAATTAGCTTGCTGAATTAACCGATAATTTCTTTATTCCAATTACGCTTAACAGTCGATATACTGATCCTCAATTTTTCAGCTGTTTGTGATTGTGTCAGTCCCATGGTCTTACATGTCCGAATATCATTGTAGTATTCACTTCCTTCTTTCCTCCCTAATGGTTTAGTAACATTCCTGGTCTTCAACGCCGATAAACTTACCTTCCTGCATTCATTTTGTATCTGCGGAAGTAATAAAGTAAAAACATACCCATCAGCAGTCGGGGTTAGCTTCCTTTGAGGGAAGTAACAATGAATGCGTATAGCCTTTTTAGCGCATCGTATTATGTTCTCCTGGATCTCCTCTGCGTTGATCCCCAAACTATTGAGTTCTAACACAACCAGATCGTCGCCTCTGCCCATCCCTCGGTTGATAAGGATTTCCAAAGAATTCAATTTGTTGGGTGTCGGCTGACTGTCAATCAGTGTCCGTTCCGAACTTATCGATAAAGCTTTGCGAACGTCTTCAATCTCCGACTTAAGATTCTGATCCTCAACCTCACCCACATTCCGGTATAAATGGTAAAAAAATCTAGACATTCTGCTTAACTCCGGTATCAGTTATTAATTAAAGCTACCTCTAGGTGCCTTAAAGCATCATGGTTTAGTTTCATGTTTGTTGTGTGATAATGTAAAAACCTGTTTAACAGATTTATTTGTTATGAGAAAAAGTCAGCGTCGTGTTTTATTGTATTAATTAATTTCATTTCTGATTGCGTCATCAAAAGGATTGATTATGATGATCTCACCCTCAGACTGAGCTAAAGATGAAACGTCACATCTACGAATGACAGGGATCATCACTGCCTTATCATTAATGTAATAAATAGGTATCCAGCAAATATGAGGAAACGAAAAATCTATGCAATTCTTTTCTAAAACACTATCTATTCTGTAAGCTATTAATTCAATGATAGGAATTAATACAGCCCTTTTTATATCAAAAAAAATGCCCTCATGAATTGTTTTTCTAAGTGATAGGATAGTGCTAATACCCGATCCAAATCTTTTTGCGTAACTGACTTTTCTTTCTATATAAATATAAATGGTGTTTTTTATTTCACTTTCATCCATTAACTTGTTAAGTTTCCCCATAATTTCACCTCTCTCAAGATGGCCCATTCTCTGTCCAATAATATTATTTTTAAAGTTCATTGCATCCAGAATATCATTAGACATCTGAATATGATTTTTCCATATATCTAGATAAAATTCTGAATCTGTTTTTTTTATGGCTCCACTAAGAAATGGTACTTGTTTTTTCAAAAGTGATGGTGCAGCTTCACGTAGTGTTTGACGAATAACGAAGGATACAGAACGTTTTTTGATTCGACTAACCTCTTTGTAAACGCTCATCGTAGAAATGTCATTTGTAGAAAATGTAACTTTCATTGGCATAATGATTTCCTTTATTTAATATCAAATCTACTATTCCACTGCTAACAGTGGAATAGCATGCAAATTAAAAACAAAAGGACAAGGTTATCTTAATTATCAATGGTTACCTCAGCCGAGAAACTTAATATAAAGTTTTCTACATCCTTATATAACCAATAATGGCGACCATTGATTTGTTTTGGCCGAGGCAACCCTTCAGGTAATCTATCTTGGCAAAGCCATTTGCGAATGGTTTGGGATTTATAGCTAATGATTTTAGCTAACTCAGTTGTTGAAATGAGTTGTGGCTGGGTGGTATCTGAGAGTTCGAATGCGTTCATTTTGCCACCTCATTGTTTAAGATGTGGGCAAAGAAAGCATTGGGTTGTATTAATTTTTGGAGGAGTTTTTTGAAAGAAGCTACTTTGAGCGAGGAGGAAACAGTTTCAGGATCGGGGTCACTACCATCACTTGATCCTGAAGGCGAAGTGCTTTTTACCGATTTTGTTGTACTTTGATGTGATCTTGATGTCTGGTTTTTGAACGGCACAATACGGGCAACAACATTATGCAGCGTAATGTTGCGCATTCTTTTCCTGAGCAATGAACATTTTTCTTTGGCACGCGCCACAGATTTATGAAAACCAAACCTAACGTCTTTCAGATGCTGGATAACTTGTTCCCAAGATTCTGAGATGTTGACAGTCTGATGTGACACTGTTGAATTGACCCCCCATCGAGCTCTGATAGCCTCCTGGCTGATTTCTGTGGACTCAATACTTGAATCTATCATCATGTTTATTTCCTGTTTTAAAAGTGGTCATGAAGGACACAGTTGGAATTCTCACCTGAAAATCCATTTCTGTCAATTCCTTCAAAAAAATCTAACCATTTGATTTTTAATTAAATCAACGCAGATCGACACTTATTTTTTCGCGAATTGTTGCTTGTTTTAAGATCCATGCCTCAATCTTTTCATGCCATTTTCGCAAAAGATCTAAAGGGCGTCGACGGTAATGCTTTTCCGCAAGCGCACTCGGTTTGTGCCCCATGATTTGAGCTACAACGCCTGTTGGTACTTCCACCCATTCTGACAGTGTTCCAAAGCTCCGACGTAAGCCGTGCAAACTGATATGGGGTAAGTTTGCCTGCTCTAATGCCTGGTTATGTGCCTTTCGAGGCTCGACAATTTTCCCACTCTTACTATTACTGGTGAAGACCCAGCGATCTTCACTAACATCACTTTTTGATGTTCTAGCCAGTTCAGCCAGAATAGTTGAGACATAAGGTGTCAATGGGATAATACGTTCGCCCTCAACCTTATCCTTGATCCGCATGCTGGACCATTTGAAATCAATGTCGGTCCAACGTAGAGATGCTATTTCCTCTCGCCGTGCCCCCGTGAGCAAAAGAACCTGGAGATAGGTTGAAATCACAGGATTGCTTAACCGTCTTACTTCAGTGAACCAGCTCTTCAACTGCTCTTTCTGAAGGCAGTCATCTGCTTTACTGGCAGATACTGGTACCATTTTTCTGACATTACGGTCTTGGGTGAGATCAACAGGAATAATCCTCTGAAACTGCTTGTGGTCCTCGACCCACTTCAAAAATGTTCGAAGGATGCGGTATGAGTTGGCTGTGACCGTCGGGCGGGTTTGTCTCTCCTTTGTCAGCCACTCAGTAATGAGCACTGGGGTGATTTCTGATAAAGGTAAATCAAGGAAACATGCTAATGGTGCGGCGATAGTTAAACCATCACCGACTTTTCTTGCCTTTCCCCCACGATCAGAAAGCCTGATATGGTCCGCAAGGTAGCGTGGTGAGTAAGGGCGTTTAGTTTTGGCGCTGATGCCCGTTTTCAGTTCTTTGAGATATTCTTCCCAGGCAGTAGAGAACATAACTTTCCCTCTGCGTGATTCAGCCTGTTGTGATTCTACGGCAGCAATTTTCTCTGCCCTAGCAATGCGGGGATCGATCCCTGTATCAATAAGCATCTGAAGTCTTCGTGCTTCAGTACGTGCATCATCGATTTTCCAGTCGCTAATCTTGCCAATCGTCATGCGCAGAGTTTTCCCTAGAAATACACTCTGGAAGATAAATGCTTTTGTCCCTTTAGTTGCACGGCAGGCCAGCATTGTTACGTCTGAATCCCAAAGAAACTCTTGCGATTTTCCTTCAGTTAGTTCAAATCTACGTAATCGTTCGAAGGTGAATTTTTGTCTCGAAGATGCCATTTGTAGCTCCTTATTGAATACTTACACCAGATGCTAATGTAACGGCTGGTGTAAGTAAATTGAGGCTATAAAGATCAACGCTCATCAATTTTCGTCAATGAGGTTTTTTATTTATCATATTGTTTTAATTGGATAATAATAAATATTATGCGATTATTTAGAGGCTTGGAAGTGTATTACCTACGCACTTCTAAGCCGTAGGTCACAGGTTCGAATCCTGTAGGGCGTACCATTTTGAAGTAAACAGATGTCAACAGACGTCTTTTTTTATGCCTAAAATTCAGTGAATTAGCTGATTCCTGCATGTCTAAATTCTACCTGATTCTACCCGGTTCAACCCACATCAAGTGCTATTTGTTGGTATACAGTAAGTTAAATCAAGGGATTCAAATGGTTCCTCTGCGAGCTAAATGGTGACTATGGATAACATTAATAATGCTAAACGCGTTTTAGATGAAAACACCAAAGTGCTGTACGGCATCTTTGGTGTCATTGATGATTGTGGCTATTTTCCACCGTTACCTTTCTTAAATGAATTCCTCATCGCTGGTAGTGATCCATGTGACCAAGATGGCAGGATGGATCGTTGGCATCCTTTTACACTCACGAGTTCTGAATATGAACAGGTGAAGGCATGGTGGTTTGCATCTCGTCCCGGCACTGTTGAATCTCCGCTTAACAGCGAGTGCTGGAGGGATTGGGTTCAAGAGATCCTGGAGCTATAAATCTCCTTGGTATCAATGTGAACTAGAGCCAGTTTTAGTTCAGTTAACAGATATTTTCACTGGTACAACAGTTACCCTGTTGTGCGGCTAAATGTAACGCAGGTCTATGTGTAATTGCAGAAAACTTCCAACTTGTGTGGCTGAAATCGAATACCGGGAGCGGGGCTTTCAGTTTTCGGGGGCTTCGATTAATAATCACTATTTCGAAACACCGGAGAGTGAGCATTTCGAACCACAGCTTGATCACTCGCAATCCATCTATCGCTGCATGGAATGTGGCCAGAAATGGTACATTGAGTGTTCTCCAGAGCAGACACCGCATCCAGAATTTGCTTTAAAGGTTAACGAGTTAGTACGGTTACCTTCAGTGAACGAGCTACATTATCAAAGAAATCATGAGGCCAAGGGGTTAACTTGTGGAAATATCTGAAAAAAAAATAACAAAGCGAAAGTTAGCCGAAGCTAAGATATCAAATATAAGCTACTACAACTGTATATTCGAACGTATACAGCTTGATAATGTAAACCTTCGCGACTGTGAGTTTGAAAAGTGCCGGTTCATAAATTGTTCGCTGAAGACCATAAAGCTTGATTTTTTTAGACTGATTGATTGCGAGTTCGAAAGTTGTTTATTGCAGGGAATTAATGCATCTGACATTATTTTTCCTTGTACATTCTCTCTTGACAGTTGTGAACTGAGGTTCATTGACTTTATCGGGTTGAGATTGCAGAAATCAAAATTTTTGTCTACCAATTTCAGAGATTGTTTATTCGAGGGAGTTGATCTTCGTAAATCAGATTTCTCTGGATCGGGGTTTTATAATACAGAATTCAGGCATTCTGATTTATCACGCTGTGATTTCTCCATGACTGAAGGTCTTGACATCAATCATGAAATAAACAAAATATCATCTATAAAAATCCCTCAGGATGCTGGTTCAAAAATTCTTAAAAGGATAGGAGTCATCATCTCATGATACTGTTAGAAATAAGTTTTCTACCCACTGTTATGGGAATTTTTTGAAATTTTGGTGAATAAATAAGGCTCCACAATGAAAACGTCTTTACTCGTCTGCACGCTCTTGTTGCTCAGCCTGACAACACAGGCACAAACGACTAATTTGCCAGAACCGATCAAGCAAATTGAGAAGCAAGGCATTGAGATTATTAAACCCTTTACCGCACCAGGTGGAGTGGAAGGCTGGCTTGGCAAGCATCAGGATACGGGGGTGACCTTGTATCTTACGCCAGATAAAAAGCATGTTATTGCCGGTTATCTTTATGATGATAAAGGTAATAATCTCAGTGAGAAAATTATCAATCAAGAAATTTATATCCCCGCTGGTCGTGAAATGTGGCAACGATTAGTGAATATGCCAGGTATTAAAGAAGGTAATGAAGGGGCTCTCTGCCATGCAGTGGTCTTTTCCGACGTTTTTTGTCCCTACTGCAAAAAATTCTGGCAACAGATACAGCCTCATCTGAAAGAGAATAAGATTAAAACCACCACGCTGCTGGTGGGCGTTATTCGCCCAGAGAGTGGTCAATATGCGGCTGCGGTGCTTGCGTCAGATAATCCACAAAAAACCTGGAGCGATTTAGAGAGTTCGAACGGCAAAATAATGCCGACACTGAAAAGTACGCCTCCGGAGGTCTTCAAACAAATTCAGGCTAATCAGCAAATTATGGAGCAGTTAGGGGCTAGTGGAACGCCAGCAATCTATTATCTGAATAAAGATAATGTGCTACAGCAAATCCTCGGCTTGCCTGATGCAGAGCAGATGGCAAATTTAGTAGCCTGCCAATAGTTAGTGTTTTTTACATCGGGCAACCGCCTTCAGGTGGCTGCCCGCCTAAAAAACTAGAGCGCTAACAATCTCTCTAATGCTGTTGTCGGTTGCTCTTGTTTGCTGAACCCTGCACGATACCAACTGGTACCGGTCTCGCTGGTTACTTCTTCCAGTGACCATGTTTGGCGTGCCACAGCGACCAATATTTTTCCTGTCTCAATGCACTTGAGAACTAGCCACACCGCAACAAATAGGCCGATGGGTAAGATCCACGGATTAGTGGTGCGGAAAAGTTGCGCAATCAGCATCAACAATGTAGCCCCCTGAATCAGCCCTTTAAGCATAAAAGCCCGAAAGAAAAATGCTTGCAGGTGTGTTTGAATAGCAAAACAGGGGTTAGTCAAGACACTGCGGTTTTCTTGTACCGGGATGCCCTGCACATAGACCGTCCATTGAGACAGTTCTTTGGGGATCACGACCAAACTTTTTTCTTTCAATTGGTGTAATCGAACGGAAATACCAACAGGTATGACCAATCCTACCAATAAAAAATAAAATATCGGGGCATTGATACCAAAAAAGGCCAAGCCAATGGCCACGACCACCAGCAACACAATTTTTCCTGAGTAGAACCACAGTGGTGCTATTTGATAATTCATTGATTCTCCTTACTAACAACCGTCAATAGTTAGCATCTAATTCGAGTGACTTGTAGACGGCAAGGGATGGAAGCCCTAGGAACCTAACCGATTAAACAGGGTGAGCCTCATTCATGGGCTCACCCTGCAGGTCAACATACGTTTTGTCAAACGACCATCGAATGATGTTGGTTGCATACCACGCTGCGAATCTCACTCACACGATCAAGAATATTGTGATGATTGCAGGCTAACGGGATAATATTCAATTGGTCACACACCGCTGCTATACCATTATCCTCAATACACTTTATCAGTTGATCTCCAGCCAAGGATTGATAGTAGGCAGACATTTGGGTGGCCTTGAACAGCGTAACCTGGGTATGCCGTAATCGCCCAGAAATCTCTCCTCGGCCAATGGCATTCTCCGCCTCTTCGGCGACCAACGCCCGTATCGCCGCCTCCCCATATACTCCTAACTCTGCCAGCATGTTTTTACGCAAGTCCGGTGTAGCCTGATAATCAACCTTGACCTGATAGAAACTGTCTAACAAGTAAAGCTGGATATTCCTGACGCCACGGGCCTCTAGCATGGCGGCAATCTCCAGGGCAATCACCCCACCCAAAGACCAACCCAACAGTTGAATCACGGGTTGTTCTAGCAGCCCTTGCTGTTCCATTTTAGCCAGGTAGTAGGCGGCTACGGTGGACAGTTCGGTCAATTGCTGCTCGCTGTGATAAAGGTTGTAGTTATCCACCCCAAAGCAGTTTACCTCCCCTTCCAACGCCTTGGCGAAATCGAGATAGGCTTCACACCCTACTAAAGCAGGATGAATCATCCACAGGTTGTCGGCCCCCCGCTGGTAACGGTTAATTCGCTGAACGGGCTGATAGTTTTCCACTGCCAACATGCCGCGGATAGTGCGGTATTTAAACAGTTTCACCACTGGTACGGTTTCAGACAATATGCTAGACATTTTCTGGCACAGCGAAATTGCCAGAATAGAACTCCCCCCGCAGGCAAAGAAATCATCGGTCACACCAATGACCTCTTGTTGCAATATCTCTTGCCACAAAACGCACAATTGCTGCTCTTGTTTTGTTTCTGGCGCTACATACTGACGACGAGTATCCATATCAACTGGCAAGGGCAGTTGTTTGCGGTCTATTTTCCCGTTGGCATTAAGCGGGAACTCAGCCATAAAAATAAACGCAGCAGGGACCATATACGTCGGCAGATGCCCCTGAATCTGAGTAAGCAAACGTGAGTGATCCAACGGTGCATCGCTTACGTAATAAGCAATTAAGCGCTCTTGCTCACCGGCATCTTTCAATACTAAGCATTGTTTGATGTTACTGACCGCCATTAGGGTATTTTCAATTTCGCCTAACTCAACCCGGTAACCATTAACTTTGACCTGATTATCAATCCGCCCACAGAATTCGATATTGCCATCGTGCAACCAGCGCCCGAGATCACCGGTGCTGTAAAGCCGTTCTCCAGTGATTGGATGATTGATAAAACTTTCTGCAGTTCTCTCTGGATCGTTAAAATAACCCAGAGCTAAGCCAGCACCACCAATAAACAGCGTGCCTATAACGTTGGGCGGCACCGGCGCTAGCTGCTCATCCAGGATATAAAAGCATTGATTGGTTAACGCTTTACCGTAAGGGATACTCTGCTGAAATAGCGCGCCTTTCTCCACTTCATAGATAATCGACCAGATGGACACTTCCGTCGCCCCACCAGCACTGATAAAGCGGCAGTCAGGCGCCCAACGATGACAGCGCTGTGGCAGGTTCACCGGGATCCAATCACCACTTAACATGACGCGGCTTAAAGCGTTATTGCGCGCCAGCCCTTCACGTTCAATATATTGCATCAAGAGCTCAAACAACGCTGGGGCAGACTGCCAGAGCGTTACTCGGTACTCTACCATCAGGTAGTACCAAGCCTCCGGCTGATAGCGTTGTTCTTCACTCGGGATGACCAAACGCCCTCCCGCCGATAACATGCCGAAAATATCATAGACCGACAGATCAAAACTCAGCGCACTGATGGCCAGCGTAGCATCACCAGGACCAACATTAAGACGATGATTGATATCGACAAGTGTGTTATTGGCCGCAGCATGTTGAATGGCCACCCCTTTCGGAACGCCAGTAGAGCCAGAGGTAAAAATAACGTAGGCCAATTGCGTAGGGGCCACAACTTCGGCAGGGAGAATCACCTCTGTGGCCGGTAATGTAAGCGCTCGCCCATCTGGCGCAAGGCAAATTGTCGAAAACTCCTCCCGCTGCCAAGGCTTATCGGTAAGCACCAGGCGGCAATTCGCATGCTGTATGATGCTCAGCCTGCGACTCTCTGGCCATGACGTATCCATTGGCAAATACGCTCGGCCAGCCATCAGCACGGCAAGCACCCCCACTATTTGCGCTCGCCCTTTATCTATCACAACCGCAATAAGGTCTGAATGGCCAAAATTGCCTTGGCGGATCTGATTAGAGAGCGTCAGTGACCATTGATACAATTCACCATAGGTACAACTTCCCTGTGAATCGATCAACGCAATATCGTTCGGGTGTTGTTTGGCCCATGACATAAAGCCATGATGAATCCCATAGGCATATTCAGCAGCGGGTCTGGCCTCCACAGCAGGTTGCAGTAACTCACGTTGTTTCGCTTCACTTAGCAGGCTCAGGCTGGCCACGTTTGCCGCTGGCGTTTGCACCATCGCGCGTAACAACTGCTGAAAATGCTGCATAAAACCGTCGATCGTTTCTGGGGAAAACAACGCGCAGGCGTAATTAATATTTGCGACGAGCTGTGGTTGCCCATCTTCAATCAGCAGGCCCAAATCGAATTTCGCAACCTGGTAGTATTGCATGAGGTCAAGCGGAGTAAATAGCGACCTTTCCCCCTGTGTCTCCATCGCCTGTTCGACGCTGAACACTACCTGAAACAGCGGTTGTCTGGACAGATCGCGCTCAACATGCAAACTTTCAACCAACTTCTCCAATGGCATGTCCTGATACTCTTGACTGGCCACGGTATTGTTGAACACTTGGCGAATCATTTCATCGACCCGTAATTCAGGGTTAATGGTATTACGTAATACCAGTGTGTTAACAAACAGACCAATCAACGGTTCTATTTGAGAATGGGGCCGGTTGGCTACTGGCGCACCAATAACAATATCCTGCTGATGGCTGTATTTACCCAGCAGCAGAGTGAACCCAGTCAGTAATACTGCGTGGAGCGTTACGCCAGTCGCTCGGGCCAGGTTACGCAACTGCTCACTCAGTTCCAGCTCGATGTTTAATGAAACCGTTGCTCCGCGATGATCAAACTCTTTAGGTCGAGGATAATCCGTGGGGAGCTCCAATGACTGGTATCCTTGCATTTTGTCCAACCAGAATTGTTGACGAGCCTGGTTGCGCTCACTTCCCTGTTGGCTCTCCAACCACAACGCATAGTCAGAATATTGGATAGTCAGCTCAGGTAACGTTAGCGGCGTATCCTTGGCAAAGAAGGCATAATGCCCTTCAAGTTCAGCCAACAGTAGGTTGGCCGACCAGCCATCAAAAGCGATGTGATGCACGTTGAGCAAGGAGAAACAGGTTACCCGCCCATCAGTCTCCCGGCGTTCGATCAATATATTGCGAATAGGATATTCTTTACGCAAATTGAATGGGCGATGAATGGCCGTTTCTAGAGTGGCTTCCCATTGGTCTGCAGCCACTTGCAAACGCTCCAGCGGTAACGGTTTCTGGTGCAGTAAAAACTCTGTGTCGCCCGACGCCGTATTTTGCACTATCGTGCTGCGCAGCAAATGATGGCGCGAGACCACCGCCTGCAATGCCTGCAGATAGGCGGTGATATTAATCTCTGCCCCCAGTTCGAACAGCACTGGAACCTGATAAAGATCACTGCCTTGCATCAGTTCATCAAGAAACCATAAACGCATTTGTGATGAGGATAGTGGATATTGCGTCTTCTTTTGTGCTGCGATTGGCCCTGCCGCATGCACCGCTGTCTGCTGTTTCAGGTGCTGGCAAAACTGTCGGATAGTGGGGTAAGCACTGAACATCGCGAAAGTCACTTCCCTTGCCAACGCTTGGCTCAGGCGGTTACAAAGGGTAATCGCCTGAATCGAATTGCCACCGCTACTATAAAAATTATCGTTGACGCCAACGCGTTCAGTACGCAATACCTCAGCCCATAAGTCGCAGCAAAGCATTTCCCACTCATCGCTTGGGGGAGTGTATTCTTTATGGCTCTCGCTCTGCCCAGGTATCGGCAGCGCTTTGCGATCAATCTTGCCACTGACGCTTAATGGAAAGCTCTCCAAGGCGATCACATCAGACGGACGCATATATTCTGGTAACGTCTGCGCCAACAGTTGGTGCAGGTAAGCGTTATCCATCACTTGGCTGGCGGTGTAATACAGCAAAATCCGAGGATTCGTCTCAGTCACCAGCGCCACACATTGGCTGATTTCTGGCATGACGGATAAGGTACGCTCTATTTCGCCCAGCTCGATGCGATAACCATTGAGTTTGATCTGATTGTCGATACGGCCGAGGAACTCGATATCGTTATCTTCAAGCACACGCCCCAAGTCCCCAGTGCGGTAGAGGCGCTCACCAGTGGTGGGATGGAAAATAAAGCGCTCGCTGGTTCGCTGCGGGTCATTGAAATAGCCTTGTGCTACTCCCGCGCCCCCGATATACAATTCACCCGCCATTCCCTGTGGCAAGGGCTTGAGTTGCTCATCCAGGACATAAAGCGACTGGTTGGCCAACGTGATCCCAAGCGGAATACTTTGCTGGAATTGCTCAGTTTGCGCCACTTCATACATTGTTGAACAAACAGCAGCTTCAGTTACCCCC
Organism: Serratia sp. HNCC26DJ244; assembly: GCF_057180565.1. Lineage (NCBI taxonomy): Bacteria > Pseudomonadati > Pseudomonadota > Gammaproteobacteria > Enterobacterales > Yersiniaceae > Serratia > Serratia sp. HNCC26DJ244. The sequence continues at coordinate 258,900 of NZ_JBXUGO010000001.1, forward strand.
CAACAGTTGAAGAAACGACACTGCTCAGCCCAGGTAAAACAGCGCTGAGCCAATGTAGGTGGCACCCAATCCCCCCCTAACATCACTGCACGTAACGGTGAATCAGAGTCGCTGGCATAGTGCTCCACATGCTGGAGCAACAGGTCAAACAAGGCGGGTGTCGAGAACCAGAGAGTCACCCGATGCTGTGATACCAACTGATACCAAGCTTGCGGCTGATAGCGTTGTGCTTCTGTAGGCAGCACCAAACGCCCCCCAGCAGATAGCACGCCAAACAGGTCATACACCGAGACATCAAAACTCAACGCGCTGACAGCAAAAATGGCATCGTCTGCGCCGACATTCAGTTGCCTATTCATCGCTATAACGGTATTGGTGATCGCCGCATGCGAAACTGCGACGCCTTTCGGCACGCCCGTGGAACCAGAGGTAAAAATGACATACGCCAACGCTTCAGGATCTACCGGCTCTGGGGGCAAGAGAGGCTGTGGTGACGCTATACCTTCTGCTTTACCGGTACTATCCAACACGAGAGAGGTGAAAGCAGCATGCTGCCAAGGTTCATCACATAGGACGATCTCGATATTGGCCTGTTCAACGATGGTCAAGCGGCGTTTTTCCGGCCATGACTTATCCATCGGCTGGTAGGCTTTACCCGCCATCAACGTAGCCAAGATGGCGATCACCTGGGCTCGTCCCTTATCCATCAGAATAGCGACCAATGCCGAATGACGCCCTGCGCACTGGCGTATCTGGTTTGATAATACCAACGCTGCCTGATACAGCTCGCCATAGCTGCAACTGCCCAATGCATCGATAACTGCAATATCGTCTGGGTGTTTCCGCGCCCAATCCATAAAATTCTGGTGTAGAGCGTGTTGATAGTCAAACGGCGAATTGGCTACCGGCATGGGTTGCTGAACCATCCCACTGACTGGCAATAGGGGTAATTTATAATGCGGTACATATAAATGAGTTGGCAGAGAGCTCAACAGCGTGACCAGCAAGGATAACAGCGTATCGGCTTTCTGTTCGGTCAGATAGGGGGTGGCATACGCCAAAGAAAGCATTAGTCCGTCTTCGGTAGTATGTGCCAACAGATTCAGGGGATAATCTGTTTTCTCGGCGGTAGCACGAATGCTCACCGGCATAGCCTGCATATCCACGCTTGGATAGTTTTCAAACACCAGCAACGTGTGGAATAGTGCCTCACCGCCATAGCTCAGTTCAGCCAGAGGTTGATAGCTGTATTCATCCAACTCATTCAACGAACGTTGAATGACCTGTAATTGCTGCAAACAGCTGTGATCGTTATCCCAATCCACCCTCAGCGGCAACGTATTGATATACAGACCAACGCTTTCCTCAATACCATCAATCGGCAGATTACGGCCAGATAGTGTAGTGCCAACCAAAGTGACTTCCTGCCGACTGTATATATGCAGAATTTTATGCCAGACAAACTGCAACATCACATTCAGCGTCACCCCCTGGTTCTGTGCAAGTTGCTGCAACGATGAAAATACAGCGGCAGGCAGCAGGCGCGTTAACAGGGTTTGTTCTACGCTGGTGATACTTTTTGGCTCATAAGGCACGCTAAGCAGATAAGAGATATCATTTGCCTGGCATTGGTTAAGCTGGCGCTGTTGCCAATAGGCTCGGCTGTTTTCAGCCTGCGCCATATAGTATCGCTGTGCTTGCAGGTAGGTAATTTCCTGTTGCCGCTCAGGTTTCAGCCCTGTTTGTAATTGTTGGTAGGCAAGATGTACGTATTTTAACAATAACTGGCCGCTCCACCCATCGGTGATGCTGTGATGCACGGTATAAACCAGGCAGTAATGCTGTTCGCTAATCTTCACCAGTCGTAAGCGGAACAAGCCTGGTTGTTGCAAATCAAACGGCTGAGTGAGCTGTTGTTCACATAACTGCTCAAGAGCCAATGGCCACTCAACCTGTTGTTGATAATCAACATATTGCCAATCCATTGCCGCTTCTGCACAAATCACCTGCAACGGTTGCCACTGCCAATTAAAACAAGTACGCAAAATAGGGAAGCGCGCCATGGCCATTTCCCATGCCTGCCGATAGGCAGTAGGGTTTAGCTCGATAAGATAATCCAACACCATTTGCACCCGATAACTCGGATCGTCCGGTTGGCTAACTGCATGATAGATAAACCCTTGTTGTAAACTATTACAAGGGAAAACCGCTTGCGGTGTATAGCGTTGCTGTAATTTCTCCCATAGCGTTGTGGGCAGTTTATCGCCCATTATGCACGGTAACTCGTTATGGTTACCAATCAACCGATTGATTTCAATGGTGAATCTATGGGCGACATCCCTTAAGACCGATGCCGTCAGCATACCATCCAAGCGGAAACACAACTGTTGGTTCGCCACCCAGCTATTCAATATCAGCAGCTCGCGGTTGGTATTGTCAGGATGGCTGTTTTTCCCTGCGGGTTCAGCCAGAAGTTGCCATTCACCACCCTGGTCGGTAAATTGCCCCAAAAAGTTGAAAACTATCCCTGGGTGGCGCAAGGCTAGCGCGGATTCGTTGCCGCGATTACGTAATACACCGTAGCCTATACCATGGTTCGGTACTGCTTCGAGAGCGGAACGTACTTGGGCGATATCCGCCTGTGGATTATCCGCTAAGGTAAAGTTTACTGGGTACATCGCGGTAAACCAGCCAAGCGTGCGCCCGACATCCATTTGCCCGCAGGGTAAATCGCGCCCGTGACTTTCTAGCATCAGCGTATGGCTATTGCTATGGCTGTAATGGCGCAAGGTGCGTAACCATGCGGTAAGCAGCAGGTCATTTACCTGATCGCTCATTTGCATCAGCCTGCCAGTCACCACCGTATCCAGTTGCTCATAATGCAGGTGAACCTGATGACTTAACGCAAAATCACTACGGTAATCGTGCTGGCGCTGACACTGTAAGTGCCAGTAATCCACTTCTTGCTTATCGACAGGTTTATAATCCAGTAAGGCATTCACCCACTGCCGATAGCTGGCAGACTTTAACACCAAGTCTTCGCCAAGATACAAACGACGTAAATCCTCGACCAGAATGCGCCAAGACACCGCATCAATAATCAAATGATGACAAGCGAAGAAAATACGCGCAGAGCCATCCTGATAGCCATCAACGTAACCGAATTGCCACAAAGGGCCCTGTTGATAATCAAAATCACTCTGCCACTGACTGAACAATGCCTCTAATTCAGCATCAGACAGCGTGGCTCGGTGAGCACACCGTAACGGATGAGGGGCTAATTCAGCCTGGTAATACTGATGGGAACCCTGCTGATCTAATGTAAAACGCGCTCGCAACATATCATGGTGAACCACCAACGTATTGATCGCCTGCTGTAAACGCCCCAAATCTAATTCAGGTACGCGGATCAGGAATGATTGATTCCAGTAATGACTCTGCTCAAACGCTTGATCGAAGAACCAGCGTTGGGTCGGTGACAAGGATATCGCTTGGCTAAGGTTACCCTGCTCAGGCAGCACAGCATCGGGCAAGGCCGCAGTGGTCAAATTATCCAGCAAAGCGGCAATAGAACGGTATTGATAAAGATCTTGCGTGCGGCATGCCAAGCCAATCCTGCGCATTTCCGACACCAAGCGGATCGCGGTAATAGAATCGCCACCTAATCGCAGGAAATCATCATTGAGCCCAATGTCTTCAAGACCCATCACCTGTTGCCAAACGGCTTGCAACTGTTTTTCCTGATAGGTAGTTGCCATGCGATAATCACCGCAAACTTGGCTGTAATCCGGTTCAGGCAGCGCCTGCGTATCCAGTTTTCCGTTGATGGTCAACGGTAGCGCCATTAACTGCACCAATACTGCTGGCACCATATAATCTGGCAACCGTTCAGCTAACTGACGTTTTACCAATTGATCATTGAGTGTGACCTCTGCGACATAGTAAGCAACGATACGTGGCGTCTCCTGCCCACGAACCACTACCGCACAATGCGCAACCGACGTCACGGCAACAAAGGCTTGTTCAATTTCACTCAGTTCAATCCGATGACCACGAATTTTCACCTGATCGTCGTTACGGCCAACATATTCCAGTTCACCATTCGGCAGCCAGCGCACCTTGTCGCCAGTACGGTAAAGCCGCTGAAATTCGCTTTCGTCCGCTTGTGCAAACGTATTGGCAATAAATTTTTCCTCCATCAGTTCGGGCTGGTTAAGATAACCCCGTGCCAACCCAAGCCCTGAGATACAAAGCTCCCCAGGTACGCCGATGGGTAAGGGTTGCTGCTGGCTATCCAACACGTACAAGCGCACACCCGGCAATGGGCGCCCGATATTATTCGCCCCGTTGTGGCGATAAAGGTTAATAGAGACACACACGCTCGCTTCTGAAGGGCCATAAGCATTAAACAACTGATGCCCTTGCTGCGTGAAGTGGTCAAGGCACGTGAGAGATGTCGCTTCCCCCGCCACCACAATTTGTGATAAACAAGCTGGAATGTTCGGTTGAAGCTTTAATAGTGCTGGCGGCAAATGGGCAAAATCAATGTGATGACGTTCAATCAGCGCCAATAAGGCTGGCAGATCATGACGTTGCTCCTCGGTCGCCACCACCAGCGTATGGCCGCCACACAGCGGGATGTAGGTTTCCGCCACATGGGCGTCAAACACTACGGAGGCAAATTGCAGGCAGTTGCGCGCTTTATCGGCACCGCCGATCATCGCCTGAAAACCACGCACCATATTGAGCACCCCTTGGTGTTCCAGCAAGGTGCCTTTGGGCTGCCCTGTTGTCCCAGAGGTATAAATGGCATAAGCCAACTGATGAGGTGAGTGCTCGACAGGCAAAGGTGCATCACTCACTGCCTTGCTATTGACCAATGCATCCGGTACCCACAAAGCTGCTGGTAACGCCATATCCTGTAGTTTTGCTTTTAAAGCCTGTTCAGTTATCAGCATTGGGCAATGACTATCCGCCAGAATATAGCTGATACGTTGCTTGGGCAGTTGAGGCTCTAAAGGAATATATGCGGCACCGGTTTTCATAATCGCCAGCATGGTAACGATCATCTCTACGCCACGGTTCAGGCAAAACGGGATCAAGGTGTCTGGGCTAATGCTTTTTTGCGCAATGCGCTGATAGTTTTCCGTGATACAGCGAGCAAGCTGGTTACTTTTTTGCTCCAACTCCAGGTAGGTTAGTTGTTGCTGCTCATCAACCAAGGCGATGCGTTGCGGGTATTTTTGCGCTTGTTCAGTGATTGCCTGGTGTAAAGTCCCTGTTGCCATCATCGCTTCCGGCTGCGGGGGATTCCAATCGATTAGCTGCTGGCGTTGTTGGGTTGGGGTCAGCAATGGAAAGCTCGCTAACGGTTTTTCGGGGTGCAACAGGACTTGGTTTAATAACTGCTGAAACTGCTCAGCCATCGCGGCAATCTGTTGTGGCGCAAAGCGTTCTGGCTCATAACGGATACGAAATGCGATATTATCGTTCTGTTCTTGATATTCCAAAACGAGCTCAGCGTTAGCCAGACTCTGGTCAAACCGATGATGACAGCGCGTTTGGCATCCCCTCAGCGACAGAGTCAACTCATTGAAATGTGCTTGGGCAAAACTGATGTTGGGTCGTATCCCTGTGCTTTTCAGCACTTCATATATCGGCCAGCGAGTAAAACGTAGCCCTGGCTTAGCTTTCAAATCGTGGTGGTGTGCCAAAGTCCGTTGATAAATATCAGCAAAAGTATCGTCTTGATGAACAAAAAAAGGGAATACCGCGGTATTCACCTGTGCGCCTAACCTCAGATGACTACCATTCTCCATCGAGACCGGGTAAGCAAGATGCACTGCCTCGCTTTGGCAATAACGGGCAATTAATAAAGCCCAAATAGTTTTAAACACCAAAAATGCATTAGTATGTTTTAAATTCGATTTAAGAACTTGCCATGTTTTAACTGGAAGATAGAACTTTACTTGTCGTTCAGTGGAATCTTCCCCAAAGTACTGGATATAAGGAATGTCGTTCGTTTTAGGCAATCCTGCCAACGCACTTTGCCAAAATTCTGTCGGATTGGCAGTGGAGAGGTTTTTTAATTTAAACAGATATTCCTGAACCTTCTCCGAAAAAAAATTATCATTAACAATATGATTTTCCGTCATCAAATTGTCATTGTAATAATCCGACATTTCAGCATAAGCGTCAGCCACTGAAAGCCCATCAATAATCACATGATGATAGACCACGACAAACTCGTACAGATCTTTGTCTTTATCATGATAATAACCATAGCTAAACAGTGGGCCATTATTGAGGTCGAAAGGGCGCGCGGCTAATGCTGCCAAAGCTTGTAGGCTATCGCATTTTTCTAACTCTGTGACCAGCGTATGCGCATTTTTACGCCATAAAAGCTGACCATCCTCTTCAACCAAATGACTGTCTAATACAGGATACTTATTAATCAGATATTTAACGGCGCGCTCAAGTTTATTGATATCCAGTGACCCAGTAATAGTTTGGTCCATTATCATATTGTATTTATTCGACAATGGATCAAGTTGCCATTCTGTCCAAAATATTCTGGTATACGGTGATGCTAACTGAATATTCATTTGTAGCTCCTTGCTTAAAATAACAAAATACTTTTTGTTACCCGGTGGTGAGGTTTACTCAGCCCGGGTGTTTTTTAATACTCGCTAACGTTAATTCGCTCACTGAGTCCGGCTGTGCAGATTGTCGTAACGGGTGTAACGAAAGCTGTAATCCGACGTTCAACCCCAAAGTCACCACGACGGAGAGCGGGATCCACAACAGACGAGAGTGCAGTAAGGTCGCACGAGCGGACTCATACTGGATGGTTTTTAATGTTGTCCAATAACCGGTTGCCCGCATCAAACGTAGAAAAAAACGAGCCTGGAGTGGCATTGCATGCCAGGTGGGATTGACCTCCTGGTTTAAATTGTTGATGGTGTGGCTACGGGGGAGGAATACGGTTTCATCCAGTAATGCACATTGCCCATAAGTGATGGCATCAATATGGCATTTTCTGACACCATGCTGAACCAACGCCGTCGGCTGGCGATACACCGCTTTACTGACAAATTCAGATGGATTATTTTTAACCACCAGCAACAACATCCATGTGCCCTGTAATAATGTATTGATAAGTACAACGGGATAGTCAGCAATACTATCTATGAATAAACTTAATCCCATCATAACAGAACCAATAGGTTACCATGTGACCAGAGAGGATAATATAAGAATGATTAATATTATTCCCAGATAATTGTTAAGATGAGGTAAATATCCGGGCAACTGTACTTGCTGAAGCTAATACTTCCCCTTCATCTTGCTACGTTTAGCTTCTCTATCGATAGACTGAATCTGCTATGATTCAACTCCATTAGCTTGATTTTTTAGTATTAATCTATGCGAGAAACTGTATGAAGCCTAAATCTGTCACGCTTAATGATGTCGCCGACTATGCGGGGGTGTCGTATCAGACTGTGTCACGGGTATTAAATCGGGCCGTACATGTTTCAGATAAAACTCGCGCTAAGGTCGAACAGGCAATGGCTGCGTTGAATTATGTGCCAAACCGTGTCGCACAACAGCTGGCGGGTAAACAGAGCTTTACGCTGGGGTTAGCCACCACCGAGTTGGCACTGCATGCACCTTCGCAAATCGCATCGGCAATTAAAACCCTGGCTAACCAGTTGGGTTTTAACGTGGTGATTTCCATGGTGGAAGATCTTGGCATTCAGGCCTGTCGCTCTGCGATGAATGAGCTGCTGTCACAACGGGTGGATGGTTTGTTGATTAACGTTCCCCTGACAACCGATGATGCTTATGCCATGGTGCAAACCTGTGGCGAGATCCCAGCACTGTTTTTAGACGTAGACCCCGATGCCGAGGTGTTTAGCATTTTGTTTGATCCCTATGAAGGTGCTCGGCGAGGCGTCGAACATGTTGTTGCTCTTGGGCATCGCGACATTGCGCTGATTACCGGGCCTCTGATCTCTATTTCCGGTCGTTTACGCTATCAGGGCTGGTTAGCGACGTTAGCCGAACATCAATTGGTACCTTGTTCTGTGTTTCACGGCGATTGGGATGCCGCTTCCGGTTACCAGCTTGCTGGGCAGATTTTAAGTTTGCCAAAACACCCGACGGCAATATTGGTGGCTAATGACCAAATGGCGTTAGGCGTACTGCGCGCATTACAGGAGTATGGGTTGCAAGTTCCGGCGCAAATGTCGGTGGTTGGCTACGATGACACCGAAGATAGTGCTTACTATTTCCCGCCGCTGACCACCATCAAGCAGGATTTCCGCTTGTTAGGGCAGGAAAGTGTGAAACGTTTGGTCCAGTGTCTGGAAGGGCAGCATCAGTCTCATGGGTGCTCTTTGCGTTTGGCAACCTCGCTGGTGCAAAGGCATACCACAGCGGCAGTGAATCAAAAAAATGTCTCGCCGAAAAGTTTATCTCAGGAGTTGCTGCGTATCGCTCGTCAAATCGCCACGTTGGACGAAAAATAAAATTCAACCTGAGGGGTTCAACCCTCACTCCTTTTGCTGAATATGTGACCGACATCTATTTCCCCATGATATTTGCTTTACACCTTTATGCTTGTTGTTCATTTTACAATTAATTGTGAGCGGATAACATTTTGGGGAATGTATGAGTTCATCTCAGTTAGGGAAATCACTCAGTGCTGTTTTATCTCGTCGAGACTGGGAGAATCCTGCCTGTACACACTACCATCGCTTGCCAGCACACCCGCCATTTCGCAGTTGGCGTAATGAGCAAGATGCCCGAGATGACCAGGCTTCATCACAGTCTATTTCATTAAATGGTGTTTGGCAGTTTAGCTACTTTAGCCAGCCAGAACAGGTGCCTGAAGCATGGCTACATGACGATCTGGACAGTGCGGATGAAATGCGGGTGCCTTCAAACTGGCAAATGGCAGGCTATGACGCACCAATTTATACCAATGTCACTTATCCTATTCCGGTTAACCCCCCTTTAGTGCCTGAACAAAATCCCACGGGGTGTTATTCGCTCACATTCGGTGTTGATGACGAGTGGATAACACAGGGGCAAACCCGGATTATTTTCGACGGTGTCAATTCGGCCTTTTATCTTTGGTGTAACGGTGAATGGATTGGTTATTCACAAGACAGCCGTTTACCTGCCGAGTTTGATATCAGCCACGCGCTGCAACCGGGTGAAAACCGCCTGGCGGTGATGGTATTACGCTGGTGCGATGGCAGTTATCTGGAAGATCAGGACATGTGGCGCATGAGCGGGATTTTCCGCGATGTTAGCCTATTACATAAACCAGCCAGCCATTTGAGTGATATCCATATCACTACGCCATTAAGCGACAGTTTCCGCCGGGGAGAGTTGGTTGTAACGGTAGTCGCCCAACAACCGCAGCAACACCGAGTGCAGGTGCAACTGTGGCGTAAAGAGAGGCTGATTGCCGAGAAAACCCAGTGCTTCGGCAGTGAAATCATCGATGAGCGGGGCGCTTATGACGACCGTACTACGCTGCGCTTGCCAGTGGAGCAACCGGCGTTATGGAGTGCGGAGACGCCAGAACTGTATCGTGCCGTAATCGTGCTGCTATCGCCCACCGGAGAGCTGGTAGAGGCAGAGGCTTATGACGTGGGTTTCCGCCAGGTTGAAATCAGCAACGGCTTGTTGAAGCTTAATGGTCAGCCGTTGTTGATCCGTGGTACCAATCGCCATGAACACCATCCCGAACTAGGGCAGGTGATGGATGAGGCCACAATGCGCCAGGATATCTTGCTGATGAAACAGCATAATTTCAATGCGGTACGCTGTTCCCATTATCCGAATCATCCGCGTTGGTATCAGCTTTGCGATCACTATGGCCTGTATGTGGTGGACGAAGCCAACATTGAAACCCACGGTTTACAGCCGATGAGCCGGATTGCCGATGATCCGGTTTGGTTGCCAGCCATGAGTGAACGCGTGACGCGTATGGTGCAACGCGACCGTAACCATGCTTGTATCATTATCTGGTCACTGGGTAACGAATCGGGTCATGGTAGCACCCATGATGCACTGTACCGCTGGGTTAAAAGCCAGGATCCTACCCGCCCGGTACAATATGAAGGTGGCGGGGCCAACACGGCAGCAACGGATATTCTTTGCCCGATGTATGCACGAGTGGAGCAGGATCAGCCCTTCCCAACTGTACCGAAATGGTCGCTCAAGAAATGGATCGGTTTACCTGATGAACCTCGCCCGTTGATCCTGTGTGAGTATGCTCATGCCATGGGGAACAGCTTTGGCGGTTTTGACCGTTATTGGCAAGCTTTTCGTCAACATCCCCGTTTGCAGGGGGGATTTATTTGGGATTGGGTCGACCAAGGCTTAACGCGCCTTGATGATAACGGTCAACCTTACTGGGCTTATGGGGGGGACTTCGGTGATACCCCCAATGATCGTCAATTTTGTTTGAACGGTGTGGTATTTCCCGATCGCAGTCCACACCCGGCTCTGTTCGAAGCGCAGCGCGCTCAGCAGTTTTTCCAGTTCCAGTTGCTTGAGCAGTTTCCGCTGACGGTTGAAGTGAGCAGTGAGTATTTGTTCCGTACCAGTGATAATGAACGGTTGTATTGGCACTTAACCCTGGATGGCAAACCGATTGCTGAGGGGGATGTCGAACTTGCATTACCGGCACAAGCCAGGCAGAAGATAGTGCTGGGTCACATTCCCGAACTGAATGGGGGAGGTGAGTTGTGGTTGAATGTGGAGGTTCGCCAAATAAAGGCCACAGCATGGTCTGCAGAACATCACCGTTGTGCCTGGGACCAGTGGCGTTTAACGCGGCCATTAATGTTGCCAAGGGAAAACAATCATCTGCAGGGGGAATTGCCACGGCTGAACCAGACCAATAATACCTTCAGCATTGAGTGGGGCACACAACGCTGGCAGTTCAATCGGCAAACTGGTTTGTTGGAGCAGTGGTGGCAGGATGGAAAAGCCACACTGTTGACGCCATTATGCGACAACTTTACCCGTGCACCGCTGGATAATGATATTGGCGTGAGTGAGACCACCCGCATCGATCCCAATGCTTGGGTTGAACGTTGGAAGAAAGCCGGGATGTATGCGCTAGAAACGAGCTTGCTGCAATGTGAAGTCGATTTGATAGCGCAAGGTGTGCAGATCTGCACAACGCATAGTTATAGCGGTCATAGTTATAGCGATGATAGTGATAGCGGCCAAAACATCATTCTGTTTATTAGCCGTAAGACCTATTTAATTGACCGTCTGGGTAAACTGCATCTTGATGTAAACGTTGATGTTAGCTACGGAATTCCATCACCAGCGCGCATCGGCTTGAGCTGTCAACTTGCCGAAGTTGCTGAACAGGCAACCTGGTTGGGGTTAGGCCCACATGAAAACTATCCTGACCGTCAGCTTTCTGCTCAACATGGGCGTTGGACACGACCGCTTTCAGCGTTACATACGCCATATATTTTCCCAACCGAGAATGGGCTGCGTTGCCATACGCGCCAATTGAATTTTGGCCGCTGGCAGTGGCTGGGGGATTTCCACTTTGGCCTCAGCCGTTATAGCCAACAGCAATTAACCGATACCTCGCATCAGCATTTGTTGCATGAGGAGCAGGGGGTGTGGGTCAATATTGATGGCTTCCATATGGGGGTTGGCGGCGATGACTCGTGGAGCCCGAGCGTAAGCCCTGATTTTATCTTGGATGCCGAACATTATCGTTATTCGTTGGTTTGGCAGTACGCTGAATAACATACAGCAGGGCTAAACAGTATTTATCACTAACATTATTCATAGATAAACCCTGCCGTGTATTTGAGGTTAGCTTCAACGCGCGGTAGGGTTGTTGCGTAAGGAATTCGCCATGTACTATTTGAAAAATACTAATTTTTGGATGTTTGGGCTGTTTTTCTTCTTCTACTTTTTTATCATGGGTGCTTATTTCCCCTTCTTCCCCATTTGGCTGCATGATATTAATAACATCAGCAAAGGGGACACTGGCATTATTTTTGCGACAATCTCTTTCTTTTCATTGCTGTTCCAGCCGGTTTTTGGTTTGCTGTCAGATAAGTTGGGGCTGAAAAAGCATTTGCTGTGGATTATCACCGGGATGTTGGTGTTATTCGCGCCGTTCTTTATCTATGTTTTTGGCCCACTTTTACGCACTAATATTATCTTGGGGTCCATTGCTGGTGGGATCTATCTCGGTTTTATTTATAATGGCGGTGCACCGGCTATTGAGGCGTATATAGAGAAAGTGAGCCGTCGCAGCTCATTTGAGTTCGGTCGTGCGCGTTTATTTGGTTGTGTGGGCTGGGCGTTGTGTGCATCAGTGGTGGGCATTATGTTTACCATCAACAACGAATTTGTCTTCTGGCTTGGCTCTGGTTGTGCAGTGATATTGGCGATTCTGTTATTTATTGCTAAACCTGAAGCAGCTAGCTCTGCCCAAGTTGCAGATAAATTGGGTGCCAACAGTAAACCGTTCAGTTTACGCTTGGCATTCGAATTACTGAAAAACCCTAAACTGTGGTTTTTGGCTCTGTATGTGGTGGGGGTTTCCTGCACTTATGATGTGTTTGATCAGCAGTTCGCCAATTTCTTTACCTCGTTCTTCTCTTCAGCCGAGCAGGGGACGCGTGTTTTTGGCTATGTTACCACGATGGGTGAATTGCTCAATGCATCGATCATGTTTTTTGCTCCGCTTATTGTGAACCGTATTGGCGGGAAAAATGCACTCTTGCTAGCCGGTTTCATTATGTCGATACGTATTATCGGTTCTTCATTTGCCTCTACACCATTAGAGGTGATTATTCTGAAAACCTTGCATATGTTTGAAGTGCCTTTCCTGATTGTCGGTTGTTTTAAATATATTACCACCGTATTTGAAGTGCGCTTCTCTGCCACTATTTATCTGGTTTGCTTCTGTTTCTTTAAACAACTAGCCACTATTTTTATGTCGATCTTGGCCGGGAATATGTATGAAAGAATCGGTTTTCATGGGGCTTATCTTATTCTGGGGATGGTTGCACTGTCGTTTACGCTGATATCGGTGTTTACTCTGAGCGGGCGGGGGCCACTATCAGCGTTTAAACCAGAACCTAGCGTAGTCAGGGATATGGCGTAATTAAGCGCCAGGATAACGTAATGATGACGCAACGAGAAAGATTAGCAGCTGGGTATTTATATACTGATCTTGATGAGGGCATGGCAGAGGAGCGCTTACGCGGAAAAGAGTTAATTTATGATTTTAATCATTCGCGGCCTTCTGAGCAGATAAAACGGGAAGCACTGATCCGTCAACTGATGGGGAAAATCGGCAAAAATTTTTGGATTGAGCCGCCACTGCATGTTGCTTATGGCAGCCAGATTATTGTTGGCGATAACTTTTATGCCAACTTTAATCTGGTGGTGGTGGATGACGGAAAGGTATTGATTGGTGATAACGTGATGATTGCGCCGAATGTCACGATATCCACCACCGGGCATCCGATAGATTCCTCGGTGCGTATTACCGGGCAGCAGTTTTCTTTAACCGTCACCATTGAGGATAATGTTTGGATAGGCAGTGGAGTAATAATTAATCCTGGAGTGACCATTGGCCGTAATAGCGTGATTGGAGCAGGGAGTGTAGTGACCCGAGATGTCCCCCCCGACGTGGTTGCCGTAGGTGTTCCATGCCGCGTGCTAAGGCCGATCGGTGAGCAAGATACTTGGGAGGGCAGCGCCAAGCGCACTGGGCTTTGAGCAAACGCCAAGGGGCGCTGCGGCGCTCCTTGGGTTTTAATGATGTTGACAGGGATTATTTAACCGGTTATCTACTTGGTTGCCATTCAAGCTGCCGCGGTATTAGTGACGCGAGATACTTGGCTCTTCCTACGCTTCGACCCTTATCGGGGCCGCTGCAAGCGTTTCCATAGTTCTGGTATGATCAGTTTGATAAATCAGGCAACCGCTGGAGTCAACTTTAGTTCAATAGGATTCAGTAAATTCCATGGCTTTATTGAGTAGAAAATCCATTTTAATACTGGCGCTAACGGTTAATCCTATGATTCCTACTTCTTGTTGAGGGTTAATTTCATCCAAGGCATTGAAGTAGGCTTCTTTATATTTAACCCACGCTTTTTGTTCCGTGATTAATGCAGACTTTATTGTTTCATCTTTTTGTTCTTTAAGGGAAAGTTTAAAGAGTCTATCGATCTCCTTTTCCCATGCATCAGCGGCATCATAATAACAGTTCATCATCCTGGTACTATAATTTTTCGCATCATCCTTGACACATTTATCAAATTCTTCCTCAATTTGATAATTTAACTCAAATTCGTCATCAGATGTTGCACTGAGTTCAGCGGCTCTGGCCGTGTTAATGAATATCAATAAAACGATAATAATCATTTTTTTTACCACAATTCTCTCCCTCGGTTTTATGACTTAATACATTGTATTTCTTAAAGATAATAGGGCGCATAACCCTAGCCAGTAGGGGCCTGGTGCGCTATCGAAAATAATTCTCGCTGAGTTGCCTTGCTTGTTTACTAAGGAAAATCATTTTAAAAAAAGCGTTTATTTCAGGCCCATCCGGCCATTGTTGCTGATCGGAAAAAATAACATCTAAAGCTTGAAAAGATGATTTTTTATACTCAACCCAAGCGGTTTGCATTTTTTTTAGTGCCGACAGTTCATTCTCGGTCCGATCTTGCATCATAAGTTGAAGTTGTTTATCAATTTCCGCTTGCCAAGCATCTACAGCAGTATTATAGCAGGCAGCCATCCCTGCACTCGAGCGTTGCGGAACGCTGTCAGTACACTTGGCCAATGTTTCATCAATATTTGTATCGAGTTCCTTAGCGTTCGCCAAGGGAGTCGATATCAGTAAGAGCAGCATAATAGCCATCTTTACCATTCTATCCATCTATCCCTCTCATTTTATGCTTTACCGTTATCGCTATATATCATACAGATGAGTTGGAAAAATTGCAGTCATTGGCATTGTAAGTGGCTGAGTCAAAGGATAGCGTTAAACAAGCTCAATGATATGGTGCTGTCTCAGCAAAGTGGGGGCCACCTACCGTACCATTGTTCTCGGAAAATGCTCCCAGGATAAGGCCTCCAGGATAAGGCAACCCTAAAGGGGGCCGTTTTGAATGAATCGTATCAACACCTTGGCACTGTGCCACAATCAGGCTTCAAGCAAGCTGAATCCAGCAAGTCAGTGTCACCTTATCCAAACAAATCGTATATCACGCTAATTATCTGAGGTGAATTTTTACTTTTTACTAATGAATGTTTTTACTCAAAATTATGGATCTAATCATTTGATTATTAATGATAATAAATATTCTTTAGTGATTTAATCCTGTTAGCTTTTAACATTCGAAAGATATAACTATGAATCCCTCATCAGTGTAAACGATATCATTACACTTCTTAATTCATGTATAATAGTTATGAATTGGATTTAAATTCTGTTTATTTTAACATTCAAAGCATGAAGTTCTATTTCGTTGGTTTTTTTGACAGGCTTACTTTAAAATTTAATTGATTGCCAAGGAGTTAACAAGTTATATAATCCGTCCGTCAGTGACGACTTGGTGCTTTTTTGATCAAAGAGAAACAGTGATCCGAGACATATATGGAAAGTAGACTTTATGGATTTTTGCTCAATGAAGACATTCAACTCGATATTATTAATAAAAGGCTTGTGTGTTACCGTGCTGAAACTGCTGAAAATGCAATGTTCTTTAAAGTGGTCACACTTAATGACGTGCAATTGAGATTATTGTTATTACTATTGGATAATGAACCAGGAACCATTATTTCCAAGAATGATATCATAGAAAATGTATGGAAAGAGAGTCAATCTTACTCTTCTAGCCAGCGGCTATGGTATTTAATAAAGGTATTGAGAAATAAATTAGCCTCCATTGGGCTACCAGAAGATTTTATTTCAAATGCCCACGGTGTTGGATATTTTATAGGCAGTTACAGCGTATTACCAATGTTTATCGGGTAATTCTACTCTGTTTTAACGGGGTGGATACCGTATATCCATATTGTATGGGTATGCGTCATATCATTCTAATGGATATTAGAATGGGTTAATAACACGATGAGTAGTAGGAATATATATGAAAAAGTTAGCAATTGCTGTCTCCCTGGCCACAGTATTGGGTTCTGTTAACCTTGCTCAGGCTGTCTCAACAGGTACCATTTACTTTAATGGTGAGTTGACCGCCAATACCTGTGATGTTTCGGTAAATGGTCAGGGAGCAAACGCAACTGTCGTATTGCCAACAGTAGGTACTAACCAGTTGACTGCTGCAGGTCAAACCGCTGGGCGTACTAACTTCAACATGGCTTTGACTAATTGTTCGGGTACGTTGCAAACCGCATCTGCCTACTTTGAAGCCGGTTCTTCTGTTGACTTGGTCAATGGCCGTCTGAAAAATACCACCGGTACTGCCACTTTAGTGGCTCTGCAACTGCGTGATGGTTCAAGTGCTTCTCAAGCCGTGATTAAGGTGGGTGATTCCAGCCAGAGAACCAATACCACTTATTTAAGTATTTCAAGCGGTAGTGCAGTTCTGCCGTACGAGGTTGAATATTACGCCAATGGGCTGACTACCGCTGGTACGGTAGTCAGCAGCGTTGTTTATTCAATTCAGTATATGTAACAGAACTTCGGGGGAGGCGGTGTCCTCTCCCAATCTTCAGGAAGATATCATGATATTTCCCTTGTGCAGTATTCGTCAATGGTGTGGGCTGGCTGTAGTTGCTTTATTCAGCACCAGCACGCTGGCCAGCGTGGTGATCAGTGGAACACGCGTAATCTATCCTTCTGATGCCAAGGAGGTCAGCGTTAAACTTAACAATGTCGGCCCTGCTCCTGTCCTGGTTCAGAGCTGGATTGATAAAGGGGACCCCAATGCCAAGCCATCAACTATCCAAGTGCCGTTTGTGTTAACCCCGCCGATGAATCGTGTTGACCCAAATAAAGGGCAGACACTACGGATAAGCTATACCGGGGAGCCTCTCCCCATGGATAAAGAATCCGTATTCTGGCTCAATGTGTTGGAAGTGCCCGCTAAAGATAGTGTCGTGGTGGCGGAAAACCGCCTGCAGATGGCCTTTCGCTCACGCATCAAGCTGTTTTACCGGCCGGTCGGGCTACAAGGCAATGCCCGCGATGCCGCCAAAGCGCTAACCTGGAGTTCACAGGGTAATCGTATTCAAGCTTCAAACCTCACGCCCTACCATGTCTCTTTGTTGAGTCTGACACTGAATGGTAAGAAAATTGAAGGTGCGATGATAGCACCTCGTGAAACCATGACGTTCAATTTATCGGGGCAGGCAGGAAATACACTTTCTGGCAATTTTGTCGATGATTATGGCGCAATCAATAAGTTCGAAAGCATTATTCATTAATGACAATCAATCCGGAATCTTTGATTTAAAATAGCACCGTTGTTATTTAAGGGATGCGTTTTTGAAGGGATGTCTTATGTCAAAAGATTTGTATTATAATATCCAAAATAGGTTATCTCCTTTGGTTATGGCTATCCTATCTGCTCTTTTTGCAGGTAGCGCCATGGCTGAAAATGAGCTCATCGACGCTAGTAAGCCAGTGAATGCCGCAAAGAATGTTGAGTTTGATCCCTCATTCCTGAACATTGATGATAATAAATCGGTTGATCTCAGCCGCTTTGCCCATGGCGCCGCGGTGTTACCCGGCGTGTATAAAACCATTGTCTATGTTAATAATCAATCGGTTAGCAATAGCAATGTTGAATTCAAAGCTCGGCCAGATAAATCGGTTTATCCCTGCCTGACCCGCGAGCTGATTAAGAATATCGCTTTTAATTACGAAAAATTACCTAAAGATTTTTTGCATACGTTAGACAACGCAGAGCAATGTTTAGATTTACAGCAGAAACTGCCAGAGGCACAGGTTAACTTCGACAGTAATGAACAGCGTCTGGATATTCTGATTCCCCAAGTCTATATGCTGAACACTGCCCGCGGTACCGTTAGCCCGGAATTATGGGATAGCGGCGTACCCGCATTGTTATTAGGTTATAACGTAAATGGCTACACCAGCGAATCGCAGGGGGATAGCTTTAACTCACTGTTTGCTGGGGTAAACGCGGGGCTGAATGTCGGAGCCTGGTATTTACGCCATAATGGTTCGTATAACCGGATAAGTGACGGTTCAAACAAATACAGTAATATTAATACCTATCTACAGCGTGATATTCCATCACTTAAGGGGCGGGTATTATTAGGGCAGTCAAATACCACTGGGCAACTGTTTGATACCCTGCCGTTTTTCGGTCTTCAACTGGCCAGTGATGAACGGATGTTGCCGGAATCTCAACGCGGTTATGCCCCGGATATCCGCGGCATTGCGCGCACCAACGCCCGTGTCACCGTGAGCCAAAGCGGCCTAGTGTTGTATGAAACCACGGTTCCGCCGGGAGAGTTTCTGATTAATGACTTGTACCCTACCGGTTTCGGTGGTGATCTTGATGTGACGGTGCGTGAATCGGATGGGACGGTGCAAACCTTCAGAGTCCCCTATACCTCGGTGGCGCAACTGTTACGTCCCGGATCATCCCGCTATTCCATCACAGCGGGGGAATTGCGCAGTGATAATCTGCGTGAAAAGCCAGCCCTGTACCAGGCCACTTATCAGCTTGGCTTGACTAACATCATTACGGGTTATGGGGGCCTGCAGGCCAGTAAAGACTATTACGCGTTGCAACTGGGTGTCGCGACAGGCACCCCGATTGGGGCGGTAGCCTTCGACGTGACTCAAGCGCAGACACGTCTCGAGGGTAATAGCAATGACAGTGGGCAATATTCATCGGGTAATAACTACAACGGTCAAAGTTATCAGGTGAGCTACAGTAAACTGATTAGCGAAACCAACAGTAACTTGTCGCTGGCAGCCTACCGCTTTTCCACTGATGGCTATATGGATTTTATGACCGCGATGCAAGTTCGTGATGCAGTGGCACAGGGAGATTCACCAAACTCAGTTTCAAGAGCCAAAAACCGGCTGACAGCGACTGCCAGCCAAGGCTTGCCAGAGGGATGGGGGCAGTTGTATATCACCGGTTCGGTGCAGAACTACTGGAACAAAGACGGCAACGATAAACAGTACCAGGTAGGATACAACAACCGTTACAAAAACCTTTCGTATGGTTTCAGTATCAGCCGTAGTTTTTCCAGCCTCGGCACGGCTCAAACTAACTATCTCTTGAGCTTCAGCATACCGTTGGGGAGTTATAGCCAGATCCACACGCCGCAACTGCGCCTGGATTTATCCCATGACAGTAGTGGTCGTTACGGTCAGCAGGCCAGTGTCTCTGGTACTAGCGGAGCGGACAACCAGTTCAGCTACGGTGTGACGGCGATGAACGCTAACCAAGGCATGGGAGCGAGTGGTTCACTGAGTGGCAACTACCGTTCACCGGCAACTGCACTGAGCGCGACTTATAGTACCGGTAAAGGCTACCATAGTGCTTCCGCCGGGATAAATGGGTCGGTGGTTGCCCATTCTGGTGGCGTGACCTTTACACCTTACAGCTCCGATACTTTTGCCTTGATTGAGGCTAAAGGGGAGGAAGGTGCCAAAGTATCCTCGTATCCGGGGGTGACTGTGGATTCGCATGGTTACGCTTTGGTGCCTTACCTGAATCCCTACCAGATGAATGAGATCAATATTGATCCTAAAGGTACGTCAAATAATGTCGAGCTAGAGAATACCAGCCAGCAAGTGGCACCTTATTTTGGGGCCGTTGTGAAGGTGAAGTACAACACCAAGCAAGGGACACCTATTTTGGTGAATGCTACCTATCAAGGGGAAGCGTTGCCCTTTGGCGCTAATGTTTTTGATGATCAGGGCAATAGTGTGGGCTCGGTAGGCCAAGGCGGGCAGTTATACGCGCGTGTAGCGGAAGATACAGGGCGACTGCAGGTGAAATGGGGTGATGGCAATGAGATGCAATGTAGCGTGGCCTATAGGCTACCATCAGGAACTGCCGGAAATCCAGCGAGCAAGTTAGTCCGTTTGACCCGCATCTGTACCAGAGAGAATCAATAGGGAGCGATAGAATGAAATTAGCATGGTTATCAAGTATTCCTCCGATACGATTACCTTGGGGAGGCCATACATTGGCGTTGGTCTTGTGCCTGTTGTTGGGTTCGGCGACAGCCGTGCAAGCGGCTGTCACCTGTAATATCAATAATCCACGCGCTGATGTAACGCCGCTGGCACCGGGCAATTTATCCATATCCGGCGGGTCAGAATTGCCGCTGGGGACTGTCCTCTATCGCTTTCGCTGGTCTTCATCGCCATTAACCATTACCTGTAGTGGTGGGGATGTCAATAGCACGGTACCAATACAGATAGTCGGGCAGGTGTTTTCTGCTCCGCGGCCACTGTCCCAATGGAATGGTTCGCCCTATGCGGGTGCGGTTTATAGCACCGATGTTGCTGGTGTGGGGGTTGCTACCTGGAAGGGCAGTAGGCCGATCGTTTATGGTTCACCCGTTGTTTTAGCCACATTTCTTGTTTCTCAAGAAGGAACTCTTAATGTGACCGGGACCTCGGTATCTCTCGATTCCAGCTTGATCAAAATAGGGAATGTAGCGCCAGGGAATTACACCATTAATGGGGCGGATTTACCCACGATTGGTGTTTCCATTGCTTCGCCGGATGGCAGTGCCAATATTTATCCCTCATCTAGCATTCAGACCAGTTTCACTGGTCAGTTGATGGTGACACAACCCACTTGCATCACGCCTGATGTGAATGTTTCCTTGGGAACGTACGATGTTAGCAACTTTAATGGTATTGGCTCTGCGACACCCTGGGTAAATGCCACCCTGACATTAATCAATTGCCCTATCTTTCAGGGTTATTATAGTCGTGATAATCCCGTGGATGTGAACCCAGTCAATGCGCCTGGCCCTGACAACAATGAGATAGGGCTCATGCTTACCCCCTTGAATGCGATTATTGATGCGAATAACGGGATTATGGCCGTAAGCTCTCTGACTGCAGACAGTGCAGCCAGCGGAGTGGGTATTCAAATTAGTCAAGGAGCGTCCGATAGACCTCAGGCACCGTTTAATTTTAACAGTGAAGTCACATATACACTGACTACGACAGGGAGCGGGCTGCTGACGATTCCGTTGTCAGCTCGTTACATTCAGACGGATAATACAGTGACGCCGGGGCGTGGCGATGGCAAGATGACATTTACGATTAATTATTATTAAGTAACAAGGGGCCTGATTCGCCCCTTGGTTTTTAATGAGATTGGCAGGGATTATTTCAACAGGTTATTAACCACCAATTCCTCAACATCTTTTATCCGCCCATGAAGTGTCGCTTTGGCGGCATACAGCACCATACCTGCCGCTTGACCGATTTCAATGGTCGGTGGCATGACCAATTCCATGGGGTTGGTATGGACATCCAATAATGCGGGGCCCGTGTGAGCGAGGAACGTTTGCACGGCCGATTCCAACTCTGACAACTGGGTCACTTGCTGGCCATAAAAACCAATCGCTTCAGCAACTTTGGCAAAATTCGGGTTTTGCAGATGGGTGTAATTATCTAATAGCCCTTCTGTTTTCTGTTCCAGCTCAACAAAGTTGAGGGAACTATTATTGATAACCACGATTTTTATCGGCAGTTTTTCCTGTATCGCGGTGAGCATATCGCCCATTAACATACTGAGCCCGCCATCACCGGAAAGCGAGATCACTTGACGGCCAGGGTAGGCTTTTTGCAAACCCAGCGCCTGCGGCATGGCATTCGCCATGGTACCGTGTAACAAACTGGTCAATGTGCGCCGCTGGCCATTACTGTGAATATGGCGTAACAACCACACCATGGCAGAACCTCCATCGGCAGTGAATAACGCATCTTCATTTGCGTATTTATCGATCAGGTGCACCAGATGTTGCGGATGGATCAGCGGGCCTTTACCGGCGCTTTCTTCCTTTTGCCGGCTTTCTAACGCACTTTGGCGATGTTTCAGACATCCTAGCAGAAACTGGTCATCGCTATTTTGCTTCAGCAGCGGTAACAGTGCCGATAAGGTCGGCACGATATCCCCGACGACGGCAACATCCACCGGGTGCCGGCGGCCAAGGTGGCAACCATCGCGGTCTATCTGAATTATCTTGGCATTGGCAGGATAAAACTGTGACCAGGAAAAATCGGCCCCCAGTAACAGCAGGGTTTCACAGCTATTGAGCATGTTAAAACCAGATTTAATGCCGAATATCCCAGTCATACCCATATTGAACGGGTTGTCATATTCAACAAAATCTTTGGCACGGGAGGTATGCGCGATGGGGGCATTCAGCTTTTTGGCTAGGCTGATTAATAGGTCATGGGCACCTTCACAACCCGCTCCGGCATAAATGCCGATTTTTTTGCCTTGATTAAGTAGCGCCGCAATTTCTTGTAATTCAGGTTCTGCAGGTAACAATACCGGGCTCGGGTGATGCACTGAAAAATGCAACGCCTCTTTGACCATGGCCTGGCTGATATCCACAGGCACTACCACAATAGCGACACCGCGTTTGTTGAGCGCTGTCTGGCAAGCTTGCGTCATGATCCGTCTTGCGGTTGCTGGGTTGATGATGGTTTCACAAAATACTGAACAAGATTGATAGACCGAGCTGAAGTTCACTTCCTGCGGGAATTCAGAGCCGATTTGCGTGCTAACAATTTGGCTGGCGATCAGCACCATCGGGGCTTTGTTACGTTGGGCCTCAAAAATGCCATTGATAAAATGCAGGCTACCCGGTCCACAAGAACCAGCACAGGCGGTGAGTCGGCCACTGATATAAGATTCTGCCCCAGCAGCAAATGCGGCAGCCTCTTCATGCCGCACATGTACCCATTCGATAGTGCTGCGCGATAGGGCATCAGTCACATAATTGAGTGTATCACCCACAATGCCATAACAGTTTTTGACTCCAGCTTCTTCAAGCACTTCAACAATAATTTCAGCAACTTTTTTTGTAGTCATCTCGAGCATCCCTATTATTTAAGCGAACATGCAGCGGGTTTGAGGACTTAGAGTGGTACAGCAACTTAGTTTCTATGAATGGTTACTATTATGGTCGATTTTCAGTGCAGGCGATAAGTCACATCGCCTGTACACCATGCACTCTTTTACACCGGTTGTCACTCAGGCCGCGCCGCGTAAGTGATACTCCTCTCGTGATAACAGCATGGCGAGCTTTCGGATATGGTGATAGGCATAAAACAGCCAGTGCTGATTGCCTTTACAGCGGACATAAGCCCACTGTTCATCGGTTTCACAGCAGATAACGATTTCTACCCCTAGCTCAACGTTTTGTGCTACCTGATGCGGTGCGAGTTTTTTAGATGACGGAGAACGGGGTTGAGATTTATTATCCGCAGTACCCTTGCCGTATCGCAGCATTCAGAGCCGAATAGTTTGAGGATATCGGGTTTAGCCCCGTAGTAGCGATAGTGGAGCTGAAAGGTCTCCAGACACGGGTTACAGGCCCCTGAATGGAATGACCGTTTCGGATAACGCCCTGAGTTTCAGAGCAACGGGGACAAACCACATCAATTTTTACCATCAATCATCCAAAGGGCAAAAATTACAAAAATACCAAGTCTGCATTACGAATCGATTTTCAATACGGTAATTCAATTGGTTACTGGTTTAATACGACAGAACCTCATCAGCTAACCCACGCCTTACCATCATGACTGAGCGTTGTACTTATTATCTGAATTTTCGAGATACCTATGGTATCACTCATAGATATTCCATATAATAATATAAATACCCATCACTATTTTTGAGGTATAAAATGAACAGCCTGTATTACTTGGATACATCGGGATTGAATTTCCTAGCAGATAAATCATGTGATTTCGAATTAATTGAAAAGTTAAAAGAAAATCTCGGCATTGAATTATATTTATCCCCAGTGACCTTATGGGAAATATTGCTTACTAGAGATGAGGGGCGTCGTGATTATTTGATATACTGGGCGCAATTCAACTGTGCCCCTAAATTAATAAAGTCACCTACAGAGATACTATTATCCTATATTTTATCTGGGTGCCCTAGTAGTGATAAATTATCATTCAGGAAACAACCGTATACCACCATCGATATGGGGAGAACATGGACAAACATCCATAAAGAAATCAGTAAAAATATCCCTATAGATTCCAAAGAGATAAGGTATATCACAGAGCAACATCGTCAATTATCAAAAAAATTAAAAAAAATAATAGGCGACATGTGTTGCATCAAAGATGACTCTTACGATTATGAAAAGGATATGTTCCACGTTGCGATGATTAATGTATCAAAAAAGTTAAATCTCAACAATGACACTATCAATGAGCATCAGCTAGTTTATAAAATTTCACTTGTTTTTATTTTCTTCTTTCTTTGTATTGGTTTTGATATCCAAAAACCTCCTCTTGTTTGTTTTTGGAAAGATAAAAAAATAGATGATATAGTCGAGCGTTTTGAACATATTCTAGAAGAATACCCTTCATTGATGATAAGAGGGCCGGTAGTTGAAATGGCATTAATGGCTAAAAATCAATTTTCCATGGAGAATAGTAATAGTAGGGGGCTTATCCATGACTGTATGCATGCTTTATACTGTTACTATATGGATTATTTGATTACTGGAGATCTGCATTTTTCAACGTTGCGTAATGAAGTGGGTAATGTTTTTTCTAATGTTTTACTAACCTCAGAGTTAGAGGTGTTATATAAAAAAACAATGAAAAAATTAATATTAAATAAGAGACTATCCCAATAGGTTTTTTCCGGACGATGATGCTGCAAGTACAATGCAGCATCGCCTCATAGTTCTAAACATTCTGGTAAAATATTCAATGTTTTGCTTCGTAATAAAAATAGCATCCATGCTCGATATCCTCTTCATACATTCCAGCTGGTCGCGGGTTATCAGGGGCCACGCCTTTGGCCCCTGATTCGGTCGCAGGCACAACCAGTTCATGGGATGAACCACATGAGGCGACCGAAATCTGCCACGATAAGAACAGATATATGGGGCTACCATATTCCATTAATCTTAACGTAAAGTTTATTAAATTCCAGACAATCAACTTATCCCACCCATCCCCCTTCGCAAACACGATTGTGACCCCGCTCTCTCTTTGGGGATTCTAGTGTTGACCTTTATATTCATTTTTATGAATATAAAATCAATACCGAGAAAAATGACAAAATGAACCATAAATTTATAAAAAAAGAGGGCATTGCCCAGTCGTTTCTGGCCCGTTATCTGTTAACCGAACAGCCAGGTAACCGGCTGAAAACCATCGATGCCTTGGCGAAAGAGAGCGACTTATCGGTCGGGCTGATGCAGGGCGCGTTAAAGAGCCTGGAGCAGGCGGGGGCGATTGGCATTGAACGCCGTGGGCGTAATGGCAGCTTTATTGTTACCGCTGACCAGAAGGTGCTGCTGAAACATGCCAATATCGGTAATGTGGTTTGTGCGATGCCGCTGCCTTATACCCGTATTTATGAAGGGTTGGCCAGCGGTTTGAAAGCCCAGTTTGCCGATATCTCTTTTTATTTTGCCCATATGCGTGGTTCGGATGTCCGTATCGAGTGTTTGCTGAATGGCCTTTACGATTTGGCGGTGACCTCCCGATTAGCCGCAGAAAGTTACGTTAAACGGCAACAGGTGCAGGTGGCGTTGTCCTTGGGGGAGCACAGTTACACTGAGCAGCACCAACTGATTTATCGGCGCGGTGAACGGGACACCATCCGCAAAGTGGGGATAGACAGCGCCTCTGCGGACCAGAAAATCATGACCGCCGCCTTTTTTGCCGGGCAGCCGATCACGCTGGTGGAGATCTCTTACCATGAGTGCCTGAAGCAGATTGTTAGCGGTGATATTGATGCTGCCATCTGGAACGTCGGCCATGATGATGATTTGACCCCACTGGGGTTGGTGACTGAATCCCTCCGTGGTGATGAGTGTTTTACCAGCGCGTCAGAGGCGGTGATCCTCACCCGGCCAAATGATGTGCAAATGCAGCAGTTGTTACACACCCTGGTGGATCGCAACCGGCTGTTACAACACCAGCAGCATGTGGTTGCTGGCGATATTAGACCTGTGTATTAAGAGATAACCATTATTGAGGAATAACCGTGGAACAAAGATTACAACTGCTCTGTCTGGGTGGGGTGATTGATAGTGAGGTGCGTGATGGCATGCTCAAAGTGCTGGATGCGCTGGAGAACCGCTGGTCAATTACGGTGCGCAATGATCAGGGGATTATGGCGCTGACCCATATGGCCAGTGCGTTAATGCGCTCCAAGCAAGATGTGGTGATTCAGGGCTTGGATGAAGAACTGCTGCAAGAGATCCGCGAGGCAGAATGTTATCCGCAACTGCGGTTAATCCATCAGGATCTGTTACAAGTTTCCGGTCATCAAGTACACCCTAATGAAGAAGGTTACTTGTTGGCTAATCTCTATAGTTTATTACAGCATAGTTTATTGCAGCGGCAGGAGCAGGGTGAGCACTAGCGCACTGTTTTGTGATTTAAATATTCACATTAATGAAAATTAAACAGTGACGACCATCAGGGCTGCAGAAGGGAAAATATGTTTATTAATGCACTGCAAAAACAAAACCCCCGGCTGATTGATGCCGCCAGGGCGTTATGGGCTCAGGGGCTGATTTCACCTGATACCTATATCATTGATGTTGATAGGGTTATCGCTAATGCCCGTCTGCTGCTGCAAACCGCTCAGGCCTGTGGCATGGAACTCTATCTAATGACCAAGCAGATTGGTCGTAACCCTTGGTTGGCGAAACGCTTGGTGGCATTGGGTTACCGTGGCGTGGTGGCGGTGGATTTCCGTGAGGCACAGCAGCTTGCTGCTGCCGGTGTGCCGCTGTGTCACGTTGGGCACCTGGTGCAGATCCCCGATAACTTGATCCCGCAAATATTGGCGCAGCGCCCAGAGGTGATCACGCTGTTCTCGCTGGAAAAAGCGGCCAAAATTTCGGCACATGCCCAGCAGTTAGGGATGGTTCAGCCGGTGATGTTGAAGGTCTTTGCCGAGGGAGATATGCTCTATCCGGGGCAGGAAGCGGGTTTTGCATTGGAACAATTGCCGGATGTCGCGGCACAAATCGCGGCGATGCCAGGGTTAGTATTGCAAGGGGTGACTCACTTCCCTTGTCTGTTGTGGGATCCGCAATTGCAGCAAACCTTACCCACTCATAATCTGCAAACGCTGCTGCGAGCCAGCCAGCAATTGCAGCAAAGCGGTGAGGACATCAAGCAGATCAACGCGCCTTCTGCCGCCAGTTGCACCACCTTGCCGCTGTTGGCACAACAGGGGGCGACCCATAGCGAACCGGGCCATGCGCTAACTGGCACCATCCCCGCCAATATTACTGGGGAACAGCCAGAGCAGATTGCCATGCTCTATCTCACCGAGGTTTCCCATCATTTTGCTGGTAACAGCTACTGCTATGGTGGCGGCTACTATCGCCGTGGGCATCTCCAGCAGGCATTAGTGGCCACTGATGAAAACGGTTTATGGCAGCGGGCAACAGTGCAACCGCCGGATGATTCAAGCATTGATTATCATATCGGTTTATCCGGGGTTTACCCCATCGGTAGCCCGGTGGTGATGTGCTTCCGTACCCAAATTTTTGTTACCCGCAGCGATGTGGCACTGGTGTCCGGTGTTGCCAGCGGCGAACTGAGGCTGGAAGGGATCTACGACAGCCTGGGCAATATGAAGAAGGGGAACGCCTGTGGCTAAGTTTCTGGTGCTGGTGATTGATAGTTTCGGTATTGGTGCCATGGACGATGTGGCACAGCAGCGGCCACAGGACCTGGGGGCCAATACCTGTGCGCATATTTTGCAGGCCAACCTGGATGTTCGTCTGCCGATGTTGGAGCGCTTGGGGTTGATTAATGCATTGGGTTTTCAAGCCAATGTGATGCAACCCAGTGCCAGTGCGTTGTTTGGCCGGGCCAACCTGCAGCATGAAGGGGGGGATACCTTTATGGGGCACCAGGAGATTATGGGTACCCGGCCGCAAGCGCCACTCTGTATTCCTTTTTCAGCGGTGATTGATCAGGTTGAAGCGGCGCTGCAACAGGCGGGCTATCAGGTGGAGCGCAAGGGGAACCCACTGCAATATCTGTGGGTGAATGATGCGGTGGCCGTGGGGGATAATATCGAAGCCGATCTGGGGCTGGTATTTAATCTCACCGCTAACCTGACGCTAATCCCGTTTGATCAAGTGAAAAAAATGGGCCGCATTGTGCGTGAGCAGGTCAAGGTTGCCCGGGTGATTGCCTTTGGTGGCTTGATTGGAGATAACCAGCGCATTCATCAGGCGGCGGAGAGCAAGCAGGGTCAATATATCGGCATCAATGCTCCGGCCTCCGGTGCCTATGAAAACGGCTTCCAAGTGCTGCATATGGGGTACGGCGTCAATGCGGCGGTGCAGGTGCCAGAAAAACTGCATCAGGTGGGTATCAGCACAGTATTGATTGGGAAAGTCGCCGATATTGTGGAAAACCCTCACGGCACCAATTATCTCGATCTGGTGGATAGCCAGACGATTTTAACCATCACGCTGGCGGAGCTGCAAAAGCCGGGGGATTGTTTTATCTGCACCAATATTCAGGAAACCGACCTTGCGGGGCATGCCCAGAGTGTCGAGCGTTATCTTGACCGTTTACAACTGGTGGATCGCTATCTGGCGGACATCTTACCGGCCATTGGCGAGGGCGACTGCCTGATAGTGACCGCCGATCATGGCAATGATCCGACCATTGGTCATAGCAAACACACCCGGGAAAGGGTACCGCTGCTGGTTTATTCCCCAGGGGCTCCCACGGGGGATTTTGGCTTGCGTAGCAGCTTGGCTGATATTGGTGCCACGGTGTGCGATTTCTTTCACGCCCCGGCACCACAACATGGCAGCTCATTCTTACCGCTGATCCAGCACGATGATTCACTCAGGAGCCCCTTATGAGCAGCACAACCTGGATTGATAGCAGCGGTTACACCTATGTGCATGAGCATCTGCATATTGACCTTTCTGGTGGCAAAAACGATATCGACTGCAAGTTGGATCAATATGAGCTGATTTGCCAGGAGATGCGTGAGCTGTTTGCCCTGGGGGTGCGCAATATTGTCGAAATGACCAACCGCTATATGGGGCGCGATGCCGAGTTTCTCCAGGCGCTGATGCGTGATAGCGGCATGAACATTGTCGCCTCCACCGGCTATTACCAGCAGGCGTTTTATCCCGCTCATCTGGCACAACTGAGTGTGGAGCAAATTGCCGCTGAGATGTGCGCTGAGATTGAGCAGGGGATTGATGGCACTAGCATGAAAGCCGGTGTGATTGCTGAAATTGGCACCAGCCGGGGGAAGATTACCGATGAGGAGCGGCGGGTGTTTGCCGCCGCAGCACTGGCCCACCAACAGACGGGCAGGCCGATCTCCACCCATACTACCCTCAGCACCATGGGTTATGAGCAGTTACAACTGCTGAAAAGTTTGGGGGTTGCCGCCCAGCATATTGTGATTGGGCATTGCGACCTGAGCGACAATCTCGCCACCATTTTGCCGATTCTTGACCAAGGTGCCTGGGTGCAATTCGACACCATTGGTAAAAATAACTATTACCCAGACAGTAAGCGGGTGGCGATGCTGCAAGCTATTGCCGAACGCGGTCAACTGGGGCAAGTGATGCTGTCTATGGATATTACCCGGCGCTCGCATCTCAAAGGTAATGGTGGGATTGGTTTTGCCTACCTGCTGCACACCTTTGTGCCGATGTTGCTTGAGGCTGGTTTTTCGCAACGAGATGTGGATTTGATGTTACGTGACAATCCGGCGCGGTTTTTTAACTGATCGCTACTTACGCTGAATAAAAAAAGGGAAAACAGATGAAATTTGTTATTGGTGGCCAGATTGAAAAAGAAAAAATTGCTGATACGGTGCGCCGTCTGGCAGGCGATAAAGCAACATCCGTCAGCATTATGAATGATATTGAAGCGGCGATGAGCCTCAAAAGTGGGCAGGCGGATATCTATCTGGGTGCCTGTAATACCGGCGGTGGCGGTGCACTGGCGATGGCGATTGCCATTGCGGGGATGGATAAATGTGTCACGGTGGGTATGCCCGGCAAGATCCTGTCTGAAGCGGAAATTGTCGCCCATATCAAGGCGGGTAAAGTCGCTTTCGGCTTTACCGGTCAGGATATTGATGTGGTGGTACCGGTGATCATTAACACGCTGTTCCCTAACTGAGGTTTTAGCTATGGATCACTCATTTTTAATGCGGTTGATTGAGATCGACCCGATGAAAGCGGGGTTGTTGGCCGTGATTGGTGCGATCTCCGCCATGATGGCTAACCGCGGGATTGCGGTATTCCATGATGGTCTGCGCCCACTGATACCAGAATATCTGGAAGGGCGCATGAGCCGTAAAGCGCTTGCCGCCACCAGTTTTGCCCTGAGCTTCGGGCTGATTATTGGCTTCGGGCTGCCATTTTCCCTGGCGGCACCGATTATTCTGGTGCATAGCCTGCTGCTGGGTACTGACGTGATCGGTGTTTGGTGTGCGGATAGCCGCAAGGGATTGATAGCATCCGGTATTATTGGTGCACTCTATGCTATCGCCCTGATGACGGGTTTGCGTTCGGTGGTGGAGCTGTTCAGCCATATGCCGGTTAACTTTATGGATAACCTGGGCAAAGTCGGTGACCCGATTGTCGCCTGCTTTGCGCTATTCCCGGCCATTGTGGTGGGTTATCAGTATGGTTACCGTAAAGGGATTTGGGTGCTGCTGGCAACGCTGGTGGGGTATCTGGCAACACAATCTATCGGTAGCCTGAGCTTTGGTGGCCTGATTGCCAAACCGGTGAAACTGGATCCTAACGGCACTGCGTTGCTGCTTTCCATGTTGGCGATGTTCTATTTCGCCATGAAAGAGCGCCCGGCGCAGGTCGAAGGGGGCACCCAGCAACCCGGTGCCAATGAGATGCTGGTGGGGCTGTTTTCCAGCCGTATCGCCCGTATTCAAAAGAACAAATGGTTGCTGGTGCTCAGTGGCGGTTTGACCGCAGTGGCGGCCACCATGTCATTTAGTCTGTTGGCGGAAGGGCCGGTGTCGTTGCAATTGATGGCCCATGGCGAACAACACAGTGCCATGTTGGTGGCATTGGCCCGTGCTATCAGTTTCGTGCCTTTGGTGGGGATGACGGCCATTGCCACCGGTGTTTACAGCCCGGATGGTATGAAGTTTGTGTTTGTTGCCGGTCTTGCTACTAATAACCCGTGGATCGCCTTTGTTGCCGGTTGCGTCATTATGTTGATGGAGATCCAACTGCTGACCAAAATCGCCATCGGCCTGGATAAATACCCGGGTGTTAAAGCCTGTGGTGACCATATTCGTACCGCCATCACGCGGATGCTGGAAGTGTCATTGTTGGTGGGGGGGATGATTGCCTCAAACGCCATCCTGCCGGGAATGGGCTTTATGGTGGTAGCGGGTCTGTACTTGCTGAACCGCACCTCGAAACGGCCACTGGTTGAGATGGCGATCGGCCCGATTGCCACCATTATCGTCGGGATATTGGCGAATGTTATTCATATTGTCGGTCTTGGCTGATAGTACGTTGGCTGATAGTACGACAGTGCACAGAGGTGAATCATGATCAGAACGTTTCCGCTCACCAGTATGGATATGGAGCAGGCACAGCAGGCTCAGTTCCGGCTGGTGGATACCATTTGCCGGCATTTCCCAGGGGCTGAGTTTTTGACTCAGGGTGATTTGGGGCTGGCGCCGGGGCTAAATCAGCCGCGGATTACCCGGCAGGTTGAAGCGGTGATTGCCGAGTTTTTTTCTGCCGAAGCGGCGGCCTTGGTGAGTGGTGCGGGGACTGGGGCGATTCGCTGTGGCTTGGCGGCGTTGCTGAAAACCGGTGATAGCCTGTTAGTTCATGATGCACCGGTTTACCCCACTAGTTTGGTGATTGCCGAACAAATGGGGTTAAAGTTGATTCGGGCTGATTTTAATCAAGCGGAGCAACTGGCGGCAGCGGTGTGCGAGCACCGCCCAGTGGCGGCATTGGTGCAACATACTCGTCAGAAAATTGACGATAGCTATGAGTTGGCGGCGGTGCTCAGTCAATTGGATCAACTGGCTATTCCCACGCTGGTGGATGATAACTACGCGGTGATGAAGGTGGCACAGATTGGCTGTGAGTTAGGGGCGACGGTGTCCACTTTCTCCAGTTTTAAGCTGTTTGGCCCGGAAGGGGTAGGTGTGGTGGTGGGTAAGCAATCGGTGATCACCGCTATCCGTAACAGCATGTACTCCGGCGGTAGTCAAATCCAGGGGCATCAGGCGATGGCGGTATTGCGTGGCTTGACCTTTGCCCCGGTGATGCATGCGGTTCAGGCGCGGGTGAATGAGGAGTTGGTGCGCCGTTTGAATCAGGGTGAAATTCCCCAGGTCAAACAGGCATTTCTGGCTAATGCACAATCCAAGGTGTTGCTGGTGGAATTTCACCAACCCATTGCGGCAGCGGTGCTGTCACATGCCCAGCTGTTGGGGGCGTTGCCTTATCCGGTAGGGGCTGAATCCAAATATGAGATCCCGCCGCTGTTTTATCGCGTCTCTGGCACTTTCCGCCAGTCAGACCCGACGCTGGAACAGCGGATGATCAGGATTAACCCCAATCGCAGTGGTGCGGATAGCATTATTCGTATTCTGCAGGAGAGTTGCCAAGTCGTCTGTTGAGATTCCCTATGCCATATATAGGGGCGCTAATTGTGCCCCTATAATCCAGAGATATCGGGCAATACTCAAAGAACCGAGCTCACTTCAAGCACTAGGGTGGTGGAAGTGATAGCACTCCGCCCTGCTTACTATTAAGAACAGCGAGCTAGATGATCTGCGGCATAATTTGCTGGCAGGTGATCGCGGTACGGTTGTTATCAATGATTTCAAATACCGCATCTAACATGGCCGGGACATCTTGCCTGACCATTTCAATTTCGTGATCCAGCAGTGCCACAAACGGGTCCCAGTCAAAGCAACCGATCAGCGGGTGTGGCGTACTGCTGCCTGATGCATCCAGCCATTTCACCACCCCTTCCAGCGAGATTGTCGAGTTGACGAATAAACCATAGATAGGCGTGGTGCTTTGCGCCATCCACTGGCTGAGGGCGGTTTCCGCTTTTTCAGCCGCATAACCGCAGGTGAGAATCTGCTGTTTATCGACCTCCAGATCTAACTCCCGGTGCGCATCGGTGAAGCCCCTGAGCCGCTCTTGAGTGTTGTGATCAGTGCCACGGCCACCAATAAAAACAAGCGGTTTGGCTGTGCCGTAGCGCTTGCGGCAGTGGGTGAGTGTGCGGCGTGTCAGCTCCTTGGCCCCAGCATAGTTATCAGAAATCACCGAGGGAGCCAGTTTGCCGGGTAAATCGAGGTTAATGGAGGGCACGCCAAGGGATGCGCAGAGTGTGGTGATCTTATCCGGGTCAGTGGCACCGGTGGCGATTAGCCAGTCCACCTGGTAAGAGAGCATGGTGCGAGCGGCGGCAATTTCTAATGCTGGGTCGCGTTGGGTACAGGTGATAATCGGGAATAATCCGCGTTCCCTGGCCATTACCTCAAAGCGTTCGGCAATAGAACCGAAGTAGCGGTTATCGTATTTGGGCACGATCATGCCGATAATCTTTGATTTCTCGCTACGCAGCAGGCTGGCTTGTTTATTCAGCGCATAGCCTTGTTCCTCAGCGGCACGGGTAATCTTTTCTGCCAACTGGGCACTGATACGGCGTTTTTTCCAGTTGCCGTTCAGCACGGAACTCACCGCTGTTGGCGATACCCCCAGCAGTTCAGCCAGATCATAAATAGTGGTTTTTTTGCTTTTTCCCCGTTGCGTCACGCTGTGTTCTCTTTTTAGTTCACTTGCGTTAGGTAGACTGACAGCAAAATCAAGGGGAGGCAACTTGATTGAATCAACAGAGATAATGGGCGGGTTTTGGTCGCAGGAACTAAATAACCGCAGCTTGCGCTGAAAGTGAGAGTGGTGCAGGTTAGCCGACCGTTGAGCGCAGGGATGCGCGATACGAGCCCCCAGGGAGGGGTTCACGGCGTGTCGGCGTTCCGCATCACTCTCACTGAACTAGAGCACGAAATTGAGCGGTATTAAGAGCAGTTATTTAACCTTCATAAGATAAAAAACATTGGGCGACCGAAACTTTCCACTGTCGGACCCGATATTAAGGGGTCATTGCCCATAATAAGCATTAGCCCCATGTTTACGTAGGAAATGCTTATCAAGCAGAGTACGGGGAAATGACACTGGCTGAGTGGCCAATTTAGTCGTCCACATATTCATATAGGCGATCTCTTCCAGCACCACGGCATTATGCACCGCGTTATCCGGGTTAGAACCCCAGGCGAAAGGGCCATGACCCTGCACCAGTGCGGCGGGGATCGCTAATGGGTCGATATTCATCTCGCGTAGCGTTTCAATAATTACCTGCCCGGTATTGGCCTCGTAATCCTGAGCGATCTCTTGGTCAGTCAACGGGCGCGTGCAGGGGATGTCACCATAAAAATAGTCGGCATGGGTGGTGCCCATGGCGGCCAATGGCAACCCCGCCTGGGCCCAAATGGTGGCGTGCCGCGAATGGGTATGGACAATTCCCCCCAGTGAAGGATAGGCGCGGTAGAGAGCCAAATGGGTGGCGGTATCTGATGAGGGTTTATAATCCCCTTCAACGACGTTGCCACTTTCCAGATCGACAATAACCATATCGTTCGCAGTCATTGTCGAATATTCAACTCCTGAGGGTTTTATGACGACCAACCCTTGTTGACGATCAATACCACTCACATTACCCCAGGTAAAAGTGACCAGGTGATGTTTTGGCAAAGCCAGGTTTGCCTCAAAAACAGCGTTTTTAAGTTCAGGTAAC
This sequence comes from Serratia sp. HNCC26DJ244, assembly GCF_057180565.1. NCBI lineage: Bacteria > Pseudomonadati > Pseudomonadota > Gammaproteobacteria > Enterobacterales > Yersiniaceae > Serratia > Serratia sp. HNCC26DJ244. Next base: position 293,995 of record NZ_JBXUGO010000001.1, read on the forward strand.
ATGATAAATTCCAGAAATAAAATTTTTAATTTAAGAAAGCACGGTGATATTTATTCTCTAACCACGCTTTGGCTTGTTTAATACGATTAAAATCTGTGCCGTCATTTTTCGCCCACATTTCAATTAGCCAGGCACCGCGATAATTAAGCGCATGGAGTGTGCGGAATACCTGATCAAAATCGACGCAACCCTCACCAAAAGGGACATCACGGAATTGCCCTAAAGAAAAAGGGGAAACTTGTTGGGTATCTTTCAAATGAATAGCGGAAATTTTATCGATGCCTTTGCTTAATTCGGCGGCAACATCATTATTCCATGCGCTTAAGTTGCCGACATCCGGGTAGACACAAAACCATGGGCTGCGTATTTTGCTCTCTAAATCTAGCCAGCGTGAAATATTACTCATAAACACGGTATCCATGATTTCTACTGAAAGCATGATTTGTGCTTTTGCCGCTTCAGCCACTGCCCAGTGGATCCCTTCAATAAACAGTTCGCGAGTTTGTGGGCTACTGGGCTCATAATAGACATCGTACCCTGCAAGCTGAATATTGCGGATTCCCACCTGACTGGCAAATGCCAGTGCATCCAGCATTAAGCTACGGGCTTTTTCACGTGTTTCTGGGTTGATACTGCCGAACGGGTAGGCTCGATGGACCGATAAACAGAGGCTCGGTACATCCATGCCGCTATTGATTTTCGCTGCGACAAATTCCAGCCGCTCATTGCGGCTCCAGTGTAATCGGGCTTGCCGATGGGGTTTTTCATCCACTGACATTTCAACAAAATTAAAACCGAGGTTGGCAGCCTGGTCAAAACGCTCGGCCCAACTCAGGTCATCAGGGAGCGCTTTTTCATAAATACCTATTTTGGGTGTCATTTTACCGCTCCTACCTGTGATAAAGCGTCTGCCACTTGCAAGTAGCGGCTATAACCTTCGCGCAATTGCTGGTGGCGTTGCTGGTCAGGTTCAAATATCACCACTTCAGGTTGAGTTTGGGCGATCGCTTCACTGAAGCTGGCATAGACACCTTTGCCCACTGCGGCACATAACGCGGCTGCTCGGCAGCCAGCTTGTTCGATATCCACCACTTCGAGAGGCAGATTGGCGGCATCAGCGTACATCTGCGTCCATTTTTTCGACTGGCTGGGCCCACCGGTAAAACGGATTTTATTGATAGCCGGATTGAGGGCGATAATCCGGTCCTGGTGCACCAGATGAGAGAAGGTAATGCCGCGATAAATAGCGGCGAGCACATCTTTTTTGGTGTGATGACCACTTAAGCCAATTAACCCACCTTGCAGATCCATGGCTAAATTTGAACCAAACAGATAGGGCAGGAAGACCAGGTTGCTATCACTGCTTTCCCCAATCCACTGTTCAAATTCTTGATAGCAGTTGGCTTGGTCGCTAAAGAATTGTTTTACAAACCAGCTTAAATTGCTGGCAGAGGTTGGGCTGCCTTCATGAACAAAATATTTGTCCGGGATACAGTATTTCCCCCAAATATAGGGGTAGTCACTTTCGACAATACGGTCGGTAACTGAGGTGGCAATGCTCCAGGTTCCGGCTACCGCACTTAAGGTTTTATCATCATCAATGCCGGAGGCGATGGCTGATGAAACCACATCAAAGAAGCCACCAAAAACTGCGGTACCGGTGCATAATCCGCTCTCTTGTGCCGCACTCGGGGTTACATAGCCGACACAATCTGTGGAGTTGACCACCGGGGCGGTTTTATCCACCACTTCAGGGATGCCAAATAACGCCATCATGTCGCTGTCGTAACGCGAAGTGAGTTGATTATAAAAATTGCTGCCAGAAATATTGGTGATTTCTGCATTAACTTCGCCAGTAAATTTAAAGCGGATATAATCATGCACCATCAAAACAGCATCAATTTTATCGTAATTGGCGGGTTCATGATCTTTCAGCCAAGCTAGTAAAGAGACCGGGTGCCCGGTCCATAACTGCTGTAAACCTTTAGGGTAGGCCTGTTTATCGATGCCGGTCTGATACCATTTTTTTACATAATCAAGTGCCCGAGTATCGGAAGAGATAATACCGTTGCGCACTGGCGTGCCATGTTTATCAATGGAATATAATCCTTTGCCGTGAGAGGAGAAGCTAATGCCTTTAATACTGTCGGCAGCTACCTGGCTTTGTTCAATCACTGTTCTCACCACATGGCAGACCGTTTGCCACAGTTCATCCATATTGCGTTCGGTAAACCCAGGTTGTTCTGACAGAACCTCGGCGTACTGTGCGACCACATGCACCTCGTTACCTTTTTCGTCATAGATGCCCGCTTTGGTCACCGTGCCACCAATGTCGATCCCGATGAAATTCATTATTTTTTCCTTAATTGGATGCTGTTAGGAAAAAGCGTGATTAACGCCGACTGGAGCTAATAAAGGTCGCACCCCAAATAATCAGGCCTTTAACCAAATATTGAACATAAGGTGAAATACCTAACAGATTAAGGCCGTTGTTCAGTACACCGAGCATCATGGCACCAATCAAAGTACCAATAATCATGCCCCGACCACCGGCAATGGACGCTCCCCCTAATACCACGGCAGCAATCGCATCAAGCTCAAAGCCAACGCCAGCATTGGGCTGACCACTCATCACCCGGGAGGTAAAGATCAACCCGGCGAACCCGGCAGTAAAACCACTGATGACGTACACCATCAATTTATAATAATTAACCCGTAAGCCACTCAGCCTGGCGGCTTCTTCGTTGCCCCCCAGTGAGTAAACATAACGGCCAAAAGGCATATGGTTGAGTACGATATAGAAAATGATATACAGCAGTGCCATCAACACGATGGGAACCTGGATACCGAAAATATATTCCCGCCCCCAGAAGGCAAAGGAATCCGGCAGACCGGCGATGGGATAACCTCCGGTGTAAATCAGTGCTAACCCTTTGGCAATAATCATCGCCCCCAAGGTAACGATGATCGGGGGCATTTTCCCATAAGCAGTTAAAAAGCCATTGAGGAAACCAAATGCGACACCGGCCAGTAATCCAAGCGAAATGGCCATCCAAGGGTCAAGGCCATAGAACTTCATTAAGCCAGCCATTAATGTGCCACATAAGGCCATCACTGCACCCACTGACAGGTCAATCCCCCCAGTTAAAATGGCGAAGGTCATACCAATAGCAATAATCGCGTTAATCGACACTTGGCGTGCAACGGTAGATAAGTTTTCAATGGTAAGGAAATAGTCATTAAATATCGACATACAGCCGAATAACAGTACCAAGCCAATAAAAGGTAAGAAGGCCGGGGTTTTCATTAATCGAGCCATCACCCCAATTTGTTTATGGGGTTTGACGATATTCTCAGTAGAAACATTGATATTACTCATTTTTACTCCCTAAATAATATTACCGGCGGCATGTAACATGATGCATGTCGAATTGATATCATCGCCTTCCAGTTCAGCGGCGATACTGCCATCACGGAAAACCATTACCCGGTCGCTGACCCCAATAATTTCCGGTAACTCAGATGAAATCATGATGATAGAAATCCCTTGCTCCGTGAGTTTGCGCATGATCTGATATATTTCTGACTTGGCGCCAACATCAATACCCCGTGTGGGTTCATCGAAAACAAGAATGTTAATGTCATGATTGAGCCAGCGAGAGATCACCACTTTTTGCTGGTTACCACCACTTAATGTGCCGACCATGGTCCAGGCATCGGGGGTTTTCACCCCTACATGTGAGATTAATTTATTGGTGGTTGCTAACTCTTGTGAGTCGTTAATCAGTAAACGGTGCAGCGAATGTTTATTCAGCCAAATATTATCTTTAACTGAAAAGGGCAGAATGAGCCCCTGTGTTTTACGGCTTTCCGGTAATAGACCAATCCCCAGTTTTAATGCCTGGGCGGTGGAATTAATGGTGGTCGGTTTACCATACAAGGTAATGCTCTTATTAAAGCATTTATCGGCCCCGGTCATCGCCAGAATAGTTTCACTACGCCCTGAGCCGACCAACCCCGCCAGACCTAATATTTCCCCTTTGCGTAACGTCAGCCGGTTCTGCGGGCTGTCATTGGTGAGTTGAATTGCAGCATCCAGGATCACTTCCCGCGGCCCCAGGGTGCGTTTTTCTGGATAAATATTCGCAACCTCACGGCCCACCATCATTTGAATCATGGTGGCAATATCGACATTATCTACTTGGGCGGAACCAATATATTGGCCGTCACGCAGGATACTCAGGTTGTCGCAGATCTCATAAATCTCTTCCAGATGGTGTGAGATAAAGAACATCCCCACCCCTTTGGCTTTGAGATCTCGCATCACGCGGAACAGGTGTTCGGCTTCACTGGGGGTTAAGGTGGCGGTAGGTTCGTCAAGTACCAGAATGCGTGCCTCCAGTGACAAGGCTTTGGCTATTTCAACGAATTGCTGCTCGGCAACACTGAGATGACAGATTTGCTCATCGGGATTGAGCGTAACACCCAACTCATTAAAAATTCTTAGCGCTTCCTGACGCATTTTTTTACGATCAAGTAAACCAAAACTATTGGTTATTTCACGGTTCAAGAATATATTTTCGTAGGCATTCAAGTAAGGAATTAAAGAGAACTCCTGAAAAATAATCCCCACCCCGGCGCGAATAGCATCACGATAATTTTTAAAGTGTTGCTCTTCATCGTTGATAAAAATAGCGCCACTATCTGGTTGATAGATACCGCAAAGCACTTTCATTAATGTTGATTTACCGGCACCATTTTCACCGATCAGCGCATGAATTTCCCCACGCTTTAGCGTTATGTTGATATTATCAAGCGCTTTTACGCCGGGGAACGCTTTACTTACGTTCTTGATCTCCAGTAAATTCATGACACATATCACTCCGTCAGAATATACTCTTCATAATTCAAGTTTTAAGTTGCCCTGGTGTTGGCGATACTATTCACTTGAATTATTCAGAGTGTGGATTTTATTGCCTTAATCTAATTTTTTTATATAAGGCTGCGAGTGGCTCGCAACCTTATTGGGTATGACAGACAATGTATTAATTACCAGTGGAAATCTTTAGCATTGGTTTTGTCGATCAGTTTAACATCGACGGGAATAGTGGCTGGGATATTAGCACCCCAATATTTAGCCAGTGCAATGCCTAAACCAATGCGCACCTGATCACGTGGGAATTGCGCTGCGGTGGCAATAAACGGCGTGTTACCTTTGGCAATTTCAGCCACAGCTTCTGGTGAACCGTCAACACTCACCAGTTTCACATCACGGCCAGCAGACTGAATCGCTGCCAATGCGCCCAGAGAGCCGACATCGTTCACGCTGAAAATACCGTTCAGGGTAGGGTTGGATTGCAGCATGTTTTCGGTGACACTCATGGCGGTATCACGTTCTTGTTTGCCATTCAGCTTAGTCAGGATTTTGATATCGGGATGCTTTTTCATCGCCGCTTCAAACCCGCGCACACGCTCAAGGATCGGGACTACCGGGATGCCATCCAGAATGGCGACGTTACCTTTGTTACCTAATGCAGCAGCCAGGCTTTCACCGGCAATAAAGCCAGCATCGTAGTTTTTGGAACCGACAAAGGAATCAATCGGGCCGTTGGCTTGTGCATCAATGGCGACGACCACTACCCCGGCTTTTTTCGCGGCAAGGACGGCAGCTTCAGCGCCAACACTATCGGCAGGGTTAATTAACAGGATATCGATTTTTTTCTGAATCATATCTTCGATATCACTGATTTGCTTGGAGACATCGTGCGCCGCATCAGCCGTATATAATTTGGCATTGATATCGTTGGTGGCTGCCTCAAGGGACTGCTTCATGGTGACAAAGTATTCGTTGTTTAATTCTTGAAATGACATACCCACAGTTAATTGTTTGGCATTGACCCCTGAAATTAACCCCAGGGACATTAAGCCGACCAATAACGTTTTGCATTTAAATTTCTTGAACATGTAACTTCTCCTTATATCACTACGCGGTATTGAGTTTATTGTTGTCGCTCTCGATAAATGAGAGCTTGGTTGTGTACCCTTCCTTGGGCTGATTGAACAACTTACGGGTTTATAACGACTTTGATGGAATCCAGTGATTTGGCCATATCAAAGGCTTGCTGCCATTCATCAATCGGGTAGAAGTGAGTGACAATGCCTTCAGCGGTCGCCAAGCCACGGCTGAACAGGTCAATCGCCACGTCATAACTGTAAGGGCCCAGGTGAGCACCACGAATATCCAGCTCTTTACGGTCGCCGATAATTGACCAGTCAACGGTGGTTTCTTTACCAAATACGCTGAACTCAACGAAACGCCCTAACTTGCGGATCATTTCCAGCCCTTGGGTGACACCTATGGGGGCGCCAGTGGCCTCAATATAGACGTCACAGCCGTAGCCTTCGGTCATGGATTTGACCAGGCTGACGGCATCTTCTTTGGCTGCATTGATAACCACATCAGCACCAAACTTTTTCGCCAGTGCCAGGCGGTCTTCCATGGTGTCGATAACGATCAGCTTTTTCGGTGTTTTCAGGTGGGCGATCTGTACCATACACAGGCCCAGTGGCCCGGCACCGGCGATCACCACCACGTCGTTCAGGTCGATATCACCGCGACGCACGGTATGAATGGCGCAGGCCATCGGTTCGATCAGTGCCGCATCGGCTTCGGATAAGCTATCTGGAATGCGGTGAATAATGGCCCGCTCAGAGAAGCGCATATATTCCGCCATCGCACCGTCTGCCACGTCTTTCTGGAAACCGTAAATATCATGAACTTCACACATCCAATATTTACCGGTTTTACAGAAACGGCACTCATTGCAAGGCACAATCTGCTCAGCAAGAATACGGTCGCCAATTTTCAGTTTATGTTTTTCAGCAGCTCCTGGGCCTAATTCGGCCACGCGACCATAAAATTCGTGGCCAGGCACCACCGGGGTTTTTACCCAAGGATCATCCCCCCAAAACATCGGCGCGCCATCATTGGCTTTACAGTCACCGGCGCAAATCCCACAGCCATCGACTTTTATAACCACTTCTCTCTCTTTTGCCACTGGGCGGTTAATTTTTTCAAAGCGATAATCTTTTGGACCATGACATACAACCGCTTTCATATTTTCAGGTAATTTTTCCATAGCAAGCCTCTTGTCCACAGATGACATTTTATTTAGCGAATGAATGGGCTATATAGCGGGTAACACCATATCCTTACGAATATATGCTACTCGAATTATTCAGACTGCAATTTAGACTACAAGTAAATTAATCTATTTGGCTCAGTGATTAATCTGTTTCAATGGTTTCAATTTCTTTACATCGATACTTTTCCGCTGGTAGTTTATTGGTTATTAGCACATCAATATCACTCAGGTTGCAAATTTTATAAATTGAGTGTTGGTCAAATTTCCTGGAGTCAGCGAGCAATATTTTTTTATCTGTCACTTTTAACATTTCCTGTTTTAAACGGACATTGAGTTCACTGCCATCTCTAATGGCATATTCAGAGTCAATCCCCTGACAGGAAAAGAAAAATTTACTGACTTTAAAACTTTTAATTGTCATTTCTGCCACGGGCCCATGGAAGTCACCATGTCGTTCAGAGTACTCACCACCCACGCTGATGATCCTGACTTTCTTACGACAGGCTAATGTCTGCACGATATTCAATGAGTTAGTGATCACGGTGATATCAATATCCGGCATCTGTCGGGCGATAAACCAGCAGGTCGTACTATTATCCATCATGATACAATCATTTTCTTTAATAAGTTGCAGCGCTGCCTTGGCTATTTTAGTTTTAAAATCAGTTCCTTCATGGGTCCGTTTAAGAAAAGATTCGGCTTTATCAACAAAATGTTTAAGCCCTGTTGGATGGTCACCTTCAACAGTAAAAGCATTATTTTCAGGGAGTGCTGCTCCGCCGAAGCTACGAACAATTTTCTTATTGGCTGCTAATACGGTTAAATCTCTACGAATAGTCTCAATAGAAACGTTAAATATATTTGATAATTCTTTAACCTGTGCAAAACCATTTTTTTGTATATGGTTGAATATTAATATATGACGTTCAACCTGCAGCATTAGTGCTCTCGATTATTATATTTTGTGTACGACTACAATACCTAATTTTGTCCATACTGTTAAGTGACTGGCCTCATACAATATCATATCAATGATGTTGATCCCCTTTCATTTGAGACTGATCGTTTCTTCATGTTATTACCTTACAGTCCGTGTGCATTTTTTTGTGATTAGTATCTCAAATTATCCGGTTTTTAATGTTGCAAAAAATCGAGGTAAAACGGCTTCGGTCATAATCAGGCATATTTTTATGACCGATTGTGACCGAGTTGTTGGGTGTTTTGACGGTTTTTGAGCATCAATGCCCTAATTGCAGCTAAAAAACACATTTATACAGCAGGTTGAGCAATACACTATTGGCGCTGATTATGAAGTGAAATGTTGAGGGCGGTTACCCACCTTAGGGTGATCATTGGGGGCGCGAATTCAGATAATAAGTGCAACGAAGGGGGATGCCGCTGAGTTTGGCGCGGCACCCCTGAGGTACGCCAATTAGTGTGCTTTCCTCACTGATTTCGCACACTGTTGTAGCAGCTTGTAGGCTTGATAACGCTCAGCATGACAGTGTTTGAGTTGCTCTTCTGGATAATATTCACGGTCAAGATGGGTAAAGTGCTGCATGGCCTCGGCAACCGATGCGGATATTTTACCGGCAACCGCACCCAGGATCGCTGACCCCAGCAAAACAGGTTCGCTGCATTGGGTGGTCAACACCGGGCGGTCACAGGTATCGGCCAGAATTTGCCTGACCAACGGATGTTGACCCGCACCCCCACTGATAACCACATTTTCAGTCATCAGGCCCTGTTTGCTCTGCGCATCAATAATCTGCCGTAAGCCATAGCCGATTCCGCAAAGGCCAGCAACATACAGGGCGATCAGACTATCCAAATCCCGTTCCATGCCCAGACCGGCAATAATGGCGCGTGCATGAGGATCGGCAAACGGGGCTCGGTTGCCCAAAAACTCTGGGACAACATGGATACCCTCAGCCAGGTTAACCACCTCAGATGCCGAGGTGACTTTTTGCAATGCCAGGTCGGCGAGGAATACCGGCAAGGGTACCCCGGCATTTTTCGCCAGTATTGATGCCTCCGGGGTTGCCGGGTGCAGTGTCAACAACTGATCGATGGCGGCACCAGCGGCACTTTGCCCCCCTTCGTTTAGCCAATAACCCGGCACCATTGCGGAATAATAAGGCCCCCAAACCCCTGGGACGAAAATAGGATCCTGTGTGGTGGCCATGGTGCAAGAAGAAGTACCGAAAACATAGGCCAGATGGCTGGTGGCGCCAGCATTAACTCCAACGGTGCCAATGCCCCCGGCGTGCGCGTCGATCATGCCTACAGCAATGGGAGTACCTACGGGCAAACCCATTTCTTTGGCGGCTGCTGCCAACAAGCCCTGACCACAAGGGGTTCCGGGTTCAACGATATGCTGGCCGATGCGGGCGAAGTGTTCATCAGCCAACTCTTCGAGCCCAATGGTACGGAAGTAACTGTCATCCCAGCGTTTTTCATGCGCCAAATAGGTCCATTTGCAGGTGACGGTACAGATAGAACGTGCCAGATCGCCAGTGGCTCGCCAGGTTAAATAATCTGCTAGATCAAAAAATTGCCAGGCCTGGTCATAGATTTCCCGGCGGTGTTCTTTCAGCCAGGCTATTTTCGGGGTTTCCATCTCCGGGGAGATTTTGCCACCGACATATTGCAGCACGGGATGGTGGGTGGCGTTAATGTGTTCGGCTTGCTCAGTGGCTCGGTGATCCATCCAGACGATGATATTACGCTCAGCCTCTTCTGAAGGGCCGACCGCCAACGGTGTGCCATTTTCACCCACCACCACCAGAGAGCAGGTGGCGTCAAAGCCGACCCCGGCCACTGAAGAGGGCTCAATGCCGGAAGTGGCCACCGCTTGTTTGATACAGTGGCAAACCGCCTGCCAGATCTCCAGGCTTGACTGTTCGACGATATGGCCCGTATGGCGATATAGCGTGATCGGTTGGGTAGCATGGGCCAGTAAGGTACCTGCAAGGTCAAAAACACCGGCTCGGACACTTCCTGAACCCACATCCACGCCAATAATGGTTTTATTGTTATTAGTCATAACCCAGTTCCTCGGTAACGATATATACCCGTCGCCAATGAAACCGCAGCGGTGTTGGCTGCCTTTACTCACCCCAGTCACTTACTCTTGTAAGCTCCTGGGGCTTCGCTCAGTTGCCGCCTACCTGCAACTTCATTGAACTTGGGGATAGCGATAGGTCGCGTTAATTTTTATTGTGTAGCTCAATCGATGGAGCAGCATTATCACCGAGCAATGGCGATATCAAGGTCAGCGTCAGGAGGGGCGTTAAATTTGTGAATCAGCTCGAAGAAATAGAGCGTCTCTCGCGGCTACAACTTACATAGCGATGAGTATAGATCGACTCCTTTGATTAATGACAAGGTAACTGGATGCTTACCCTCACTATAATTGAGCCCATTTTCTTTTCACTGGTATGCAAGCATGGCTTATCAACTTAACCTCAATTGGCCGGAATTTTTAGAACAATATTGGCAGAAAAAGCCAGTGGTATTGAAGAATGCCTTTCCAAACTTCATTGACCCGATTACGCCGGATGAACTGGCTGGCCTGACGATGGAGCCTGAAGTTGATAGCCGTCTGGTGAGTCAGCACAACGGGGTGTGGCAGGCGAGTTATGGGCCGTTTGAGCAATTTGACCATCTGGGGGAAACCGGTTGGTCTCTGTTGGCGCAGGCCGTGAATCATTGGCATGCTCCATCAGCCGAATTAGTGCGTCCGTTTCGTGTCTTGCCGGATTGGCGGTTGGATGATCTGATGATCTCTTTTTCCGTGCCGGGTGGCGGGGTGGGGCCGCATATTGACCAGTATGATGTCTTTATTATCCAGGGGATGGGGAGCCGTCGCTGGCGTGTTGGCGATAAATTACCACTGAAGCAATTTTGCCCACATCCTGCCTTGCTGCATGTTGAGCCTTTCGAGCCGATCATTGATGAAGATCTTGAACCTGGTGATATTTTGTATATCCCACCGGGTTTCCCCCATGATGGTTTAACCCACACAACCGCCTTCAACTATTCTGTTGGCTTCCGTGGGCCGAATGGCAGGGATCTAATCAGTAGTTTTGCTGACTATGCCCTGGAAAATGACCTGGGTAGTGAGCATTACAGTGATCCAGATTTAACCTGCCGCGAACATCCGGGCCGGGTTGAGGATTACGAGTTGGATCGTCTGCGCCGCATGATGATCGATGTGATTAATCAGCCGGAAGATTTTAAGCAGTGGTTTGGCCGCTTTGCCACCACGCCACGCCATGAGTTGGATATTGCCCCCGCAGAACCTCCTTATCAACCCGATGAGATCCTCGGTGCTTTGATGGATGGCGAACGCTTGATGCGTCTTAGCGGGCTACGAGTGCTGCAAGTGGGAGATGGCTTCTTTATCAATAGTGAAAGATTGGCCACTGTTGATCCGATTGCTGCAGAGGCTTTGTGCCAATACACCACACTGGGTAAAAAAGAGTTAGCTGGGGCGCTACAAAATCCGGCCTTCGTGGCTGAGTTAACTGCGCTGGTTAATCAGGGTTATTGGTTCTTTGACGAGTAATCAGGGTTTAAGTCGCTTGAATAATCATGGGCAGGCCAATGGGCCTGCCCATGGCTTTTAGGGCACAGAGGGTCAACTAAATAATGACCACTCTTATTGCTTGGCGCTTTGTGGTGAGTGGTGGTTAGGTTAGAATCCACACCTCTTTTTTACCCTATCACCGTGAATACACCCTTTATGCCTTTTGATTGGTTTGATATTACCCCCTTTGGATGGAACCATATTTTTGCTTGTTTGATCTGTGGTTCATTTATTGGCCTGGAAAGGCAACTGCATGGCAAACCAGTGGGAATGAGAACCTCCACCTTGATTGTTTTGGGGAGTTACTGTTTTCTGGCAACTAGTACACATCTCAGTAGTCAAGCCGCAGATCAGGCCAGGGTTTTGGGGCAATTGATAACCGGTATTGGTTTTTTGGGAGCCGGTGTGATGATGACTCAGAATGGGCAAGTGACCGGGGTGACTTCTGCTGCGACGGTGTGGATGCTGGCAGCACTGGGGGCGATGATCGGCCTGGATATGCTGCGCCAGTCAATCGCCATGACGTTGATTACTCTGGCGGTATTGGTGGGTATCAACTGGTTGGAAACCAGCTTTAAATCGCTGCAGCGAGGAATTTACTATCAGCGAAAACATAAAACTGAGGAGCATGATGAGCATTGATCGAGGGCGCGTCTCATGGTTGCGAAGCAACGTCATACACAGAGCGTCACAATGACAGTAGAACGAGGTTTACTCAGTAGGGCGTGTGAGGGCGGTATCAATCTTAGCGCCACCCTCACAGCCACCGTTGATGCTGAGCAACGTCATCATGCAACGAGAAAATGGCAGGAAGAGAACCGAGAGGCTATTGAGGCGTTAAACGGTTTTCATGATGAGCACGGTTGCTTTAGCGATGAGTACAGGTCGTTTTAATGCTGCTATTCACTGTATACAGTAATACTGGAAAAAGCAGCACTATCCGCTGTTGCTTGATGTAACTAGCGATATTATCGGACAGTTAAACCGCCGACTGGTGATCCCGTTGTTGCCTGTTGAAAAATATCCGGGTGATAATCGCCCAGATCGAATGATCCCCCTTATACGATTTGATGACAGGTTAATTCTCGCGGTGGTTCAGTCATCTTCCGAAAATAACCACTGCCAGAACGCTACCCCTGACGAATAAAGCTCACAAGCTTGGGTTGGGCAATACGCTGATAATCATGAGTATTGAGGATTAATGAGCGTTCCAGTGTGCCCGCATTAAAGGCCAATTCATCAAAACGTTGGAACAGCAATGGGTCGGCAACCAGCATTAATTCGGCATGGAAACTGAAGGGGGGAATGGCCCCAAAAACACAATCGGTCAGTTGGGTGACTTCCACAGGGCTGGCTAATGAGGCCCGGCTACCACCGACTCCTTGTGCCAAGGCCACCAGGTCTGCTTGCTGGTCAGCAGGTAATACCGCCAGAACATGTTGTTTGATGCCGTTACCCTTGACATGGCACACCAACGCTTTTGCGCCTTGCCCCAATTGGGTGCCGCGGATTTTAGCGACTTCTTCAGACTTTCCCGCCATTGGGTGTTCAACGACACGGTAACGAGCCTGTTGTTGGTCGAGAAGGTTGGTTAAGAGGTTAAAGGTGGTAGTAGACACGCGCTATGCTCCTGATTATATCTACCCGTCGCCCTTCAAGCTGCAGGGTTGTTGGCTGCTCTTACTCACCCTGGTCACATAGTTGGCTATGCTCCCAGGGATTCACTCGATTGCCGCCTACCTGCAACTGGAATGAACTTGGGTATAAACCCGTCGTCCTTCAAGCTGCCGCGAAAAAAGCGGCAACTTGAGTAAACCAGGGTTGGAATCAGTTTAGAATACCATTTAACACCAACATGGTAATCATCCCCCCGACAGCCGGAATCAGTGTACGGCGGACGATCATAAAGGGTGAGCACTCACCCCTTGGGCTTAACGTGAAGTCGAATTTATTGAGCGATAAATTCGCGTAACAGCCTATTGTAATAATCTGGCGCCTGGAAATAAGGAGCATGGCCCAAGCCGGGCATTTCGACATGCCGGCTATAGGGCACCAGCGCTAATAGCTCGGCTTTCAACTGAGGCTGCACCACGCGGTCTTCTTCGCCGGTAAGGATCAAGGTTGGCATTTTGAGTTGTGGCAGTAGCGCGCGGTTGTCCGCCAGTTGCAGCATACGGGTTGCGCGCCTTAACCCTTCCAGATTGGTTTCTGCCGCAATTTCTGCGGCATAATCTAATACCGCAGTAGGGACATTGGCAAAGGGTAACAGGTCACGAGCACGGTTTTTGCCATAGGCTTCCCGGCCGATTTCTGCGAGCTCTTTCAGCCGTTTTTCCAGTTTTTCTGAGCTTGGGGCAGATTCTGGTGCGCCATAGCCCGGGTGGGTACAAGAGAGTACCAACGTTTTGACCTTATCCGGGTGGCGAGCGGCATAGCGGCTGGCGATGGTCCCGCCCATTGAATGCCCAACCAGGATAACTTTTCCAGTGGTACTGGCTTGAATCAGTTCATGCAGCATCTGCTCATAGGCGCTGATATCCGCAGGAACCAGGGCAGAGCTGGCATAACCGGGGGCATCCCAGGCGATAACGCGGTGACTCGGTGAGAAGGCGGCAAACTGGAATGCCCAGGCTTTGGAACTGCCTAGGATACCGTGCAAAAAGACAATGGTTTCACCTTCACCACCGGTGCGGAATGATAAATTCCCTTGGGTGGTCGCCATTATTTGTTGCTCTGGGCAGGCGGGGACGAGCTGGGATTCACTACTCATATTAAACCTCTTTACAACACCAATACTCAATGTTAGCCATTACATGGCGATATTATTTTTTATTAAAGACATTAAATGCCTCAAATAAAGACTCCATTACCTGGAAGTTAGCATTTAATTCATCCGCATTGACTTCACCCATATAATTAACCAAGGCTTCAATTAAGACAAACCCTGCGCTACGGCTGCTGAAGAGTCCGCTGTTTTGACTTTCCATCAACAGCATGGCAGTGGCAAAATGGCTGAATGGATTAACAGCATTGTCAGTGATAACCACGGTATCGCCACGGTTTTGATAAAACCATTTGATTAGCCGGGTGGTAACACTGGAAAAACGATAATAAGAAATGGCTAGCAGGACATCACCGGGTTGAGAGTCAATTAACTTATGGGGCAGGTTGGCAATATTGGCATCCAGTAATACAATGTCTTTCTTAATATAACGGCCAAGTAAATAAAAATACTCCGCGAGGGCATGTGCCGTTGTACTGCCGATAACATAAAGTTTCTTTTTGGGATCACCAATGAGTGCAATGGCTTTTACCAGCTCTTCCACATTGAGGTTTTTTAGCGTGTTATTGATATTTCTAATGGTATCGCTGCAGTGTTTCTCAATAAACGCGATATTGCTGTTTCTGCTTTTATGGTTATGAAAACGTTCAATGGGTGAGCGGTTTTTATGCAGATCCGGTTCAATGGCTGACTCTTTGAAATCACGAAAACCGCTGAAACCTATCTTTACCATAAATCTACCCAGGGTTGATTTGGCTATATTGATCTCATTGCAAATATCAATCACGGTACTGTAGGGGATGGATTCGAAATGCTTATTGAAGTAGTTGATGATTCGTTGGTCTGTTGCGGTCAGGCCAGTTAATGCGTTAATACGTTGAGAGAACTCTGCCCGATCCATGTCATCTTTCCCCCTGCGTAATTTGATTACCCATTAATAACCAAACCAAGAGGAGAGAAAAGGGGAATTCTCAGTTCCCTTACCAGAAATGGGAGTTACCCCACATTACGTTAAAGCCCCCAGGCAGATGACCATTGCCAGAGCGGCAACGGGCATCAGTGGGGGCAAATTCATGTTCTATGGCGATTAAGACTGCGCTTTGACATTATCCGCTTAAGCCAGGGGCTGTGAGCCATTCTGGCGTGCACTGTTGATCCAGGCAAATGACCCCATCAAGGCGATCGCCAGCAGTAAAATGTACTCCAGCGACATGGCATAGACCCCTTGAATGGCATAAATCACCACACTGATCACATTGATCACCACCCACAGTAACCAGTTTTCGACATATTTACGTGTCATCAAGATCATTGCAGCGATAGAGAGCACCAGCATCGTGGAATCCCACAATGGGAAGGCATCCGGCTGCAATTCAGGCATGACGACTGAGAGCCCAATAGCCTGCATGATGGAAATAGCAATACCGGTCAGCACCGAGAATACTGGGTCGATAAATTGGGTCATCAAGGCGATAGCGACCACACAGACCGCCAGCAACGTGAACGCTTTTTGCCGGGGCAACCAGCGAATTTTTAGTGCTGCTTCATGGTTTTCGTTTTGACGGCTCCAGGCATACCAGCCATACAAGTTGGCGACAAAGAAGAACACCTGGAGTAACAGGCTGGCATACAACTGGATCTGGAAGAAGATAGCCGCAAACAGGGTAACGTTGATCAACCCAAACAGATAATTGATGATTTTTTCTTTGCTGGCGAACCAGATGCACAACAGGCCAAAGATAGTACCGATAGCCTCAATCCAGGAGAGCGCATAACCCCCGGTACCCAAAGGGATATTGACCATAACGTTATTGATACTGAAGAAATCCATTATTGCGTCCTCTCAAGATGATCCTGATACATGGCTTCCAGTGCGAGTAAAATTTCATGCTCCTCGCCTTGTTGGCAACAGTGCTCTTGCTGTTGATAATCGTTAATGCTTTCCGTCAGACAACCTTCATGTTCTACCACGACGTTGAGGATGGAGGCGATACGCATGTTACGCAACGCGCCCACCACCATGAGTGGTGCTGTCTCCATATCGGCGGCAAGAATACCTTTGGCTGACCAATAATTGCAGATTTCCTGTTCCCGGTCAGTGTAGAAGCTGTCATGACTGCGAACATAACCGCAGTGAGTAGTGTAGCCTAATTTCCTGGCCTGTTGGCGTAGTAAATAGACCAGATCACTGTCAGCACTGGCGGGGTAGCTGGTGGGGACATAAGCCTTACCGGTACCGTCATCCCGCACTGCGGCACTGGCAATCACCAGATCGCCGAGTTTCATTGACGGCTGTAAAGCCCCACAACTGCCAATGCGCACTAGGCAGTCGACACCGATTTGGTGCAGTTCTTCTGCAGCAACAGCGGTAGAAGGCCCTCCCATCCCGGTGGATACGACCAACACTTCCATACCGCGGTACCATCCCCGCAAGGCGCGATACTCACGGTGTTGCCCAAAGTTTTCTACTTGTTGCAAAAACCGCGCGACATGTTCCACCCGCTGTGGATCACCGGGTAATAGTGCATAATACGCGTCGGTCATCTGCCGGCTCAGCCGGATATGGGGTTGAGGTGAGTTCATATTACTAACCTGTTTTATTAACCTATTGCGGTGAACCGTTAACATACCGCCTGTCGCTGTAAACGCCTAGGGTCAATGACCCTGATTTGCTCACCAT
This sequence comes from Serratia sp. HNCC26DJ244, assembly GCF_057180565.1. Lineage (NCBI taxonomy): Bacteria > Pseudomonadati > Pseudomonadota > Gammaproteobacteria > Enterobacterales > Yersiniaceae > Serratia > Serratia sp. HNCC26DJ244. Next base: position 311,193 of record NZ_JBXUGO010000001.1, read on the forward strand.
TGACGGTAATAATCTGCTGTTCCCGTAGGTCAAACAGAATACGGTTAATACTGCGTTGGGCTACGGCAAATTGCTCACTGAGCTGTAGTTTATTGACGGTAATCTCTCCGTGATGTTGGGCTCCCTGGTGTTGGTAGCTTTCCCAGAGCACCAGACAAACACGCTGGTGCAAGGAATAGAGATTATCTTCGCCTGCTTTTTTAGATAATTGATAATACTGACTGCTAAACGTTTTAATAATTTTCTGATTGAAGTGGTTATCTACGCTCAACCAATGGCAAAAGTCGGTGCGTGACAACGTCAACAGCGTGACGTCACTAATTGCCTCAACGGAACAGATATAGGGCCGTTGTTCAAAAATTTCTAGCTCACCGAGCATATCGCCTGCGTGATAACGTGCCTGTAGATATTTTCGCCCATCATTGGCATTGATAAAAACATCCACATTCCCTTGAACGATCAAATGAAACTGATGACAAATTTCATTTTGCTGGCAAATCAATGAGCCACCTTTGACTTGCTCTAATTTCCACTGACGTAAAATCGCCAATGGGCAGTATTTCAGCAGGTCATACAGAAGGGTGTTGCCAGTAATCAGTTCAACGATCCGTAACCATTCGCTGTTGTTTGGTTCGTTCTGCATAGTGATAACTATAAGGTTCTCTGTAAAGAAAGGACAGGACATCGGTCCTGAGGCAACATCAAAGATAGTATAAAACTGTAAGCAGCTTCATACATTAGAAGATTGTGTGGGACATCTGTCCCACGGTGGCTTGATTTTTTGCAGTGGCATCATAGAAAGTAGAAATCCTGGTGATATATCCAGAGTTTCTTAACTTATTTAGGGCGTAGGGAGTTCAAGGTTTGCAGGGTACTGGTGATATCGACCTCATGTTCAGAGAAGGTGTAGACCTGCCCTTGAAAAGTGGTGATCGATATCATGTTGAGTGTTTCTGTCGCCTCAGGTGTTTGCGCCACTTGTGGCCGGATGCGGTTCATCAGTAACCCCACGGAAAGCACAGTATTTTCTTTATCTACTTCAGTTTTGAGTGGGACTTCTTTAGTGAAAGTCTGGTAAGACTTGATGCTGGTAATCCTGATTTTCTCATTGGCAATAATGATGTGCTTACTGATGGCTTGTACTTTTACTGCATAAGCGGAAGGGCCTTTCGTATTGTTGGTGGGCTCAAATGTCACCAGCGCATTTTTCTTAATCAGTTCTGGGTTTTGCACTTTGATCACGTGAAAATAACGATTTTCCCCGTTTTCATCGGTGATAAAGCCGAAGCCTTTGTCTGCAAAAAAAGTCGTTATCTTGCCGTTCATGGTCATTCTCATTAAGTCTTTGGTTACTGTGTTAATGATAGCGTGGAATGCGCTGCGGTGACAGGGCAAAGTCAATCAGACAGGGCGAAAGAGCAGCCAGAGTTCAGCTCGGTGGTTCGGGTTGGCAGGCTAAGGTTTGGCCGGGTGTCTGCGGTGATTGTGTTTGAGCAACAAACTTTTTTACTTTTTATCGCCTTTATGTGATCTCGACTATGGACAAAACTCCATCTAATTGCTGTACTGTATATGACACAGAGTTTGTGTCATACATTCACGTTAAAGGTAAGTTTGATGTCAAAGATTAAAGGTAGCGTTAAGTGGTTTAATGAATCTAAAGGTTTCGGTTTCATTACTCCTGAAGATGGTAGCAAAGATGTTTTCGTTCACTTCTCTGCCATCACCAGCAATGGTTTTAAAACTCTGGCTGAAGGTCAGCGCGTAGAGTTTGAAATCACCAATGGTGCCAAAGGGCCATCTGCTGCAAACGTTACTGCTATCTAAGCTACAGTAGCTTAAATTCTGAAACCCGCTCTATGAGCGGGTTTTTTTGTCTGTTTTTAATGCGGGGTCGTACAGGGAAAATGTGCTGTTGGGCGGCGGTTACTGCCCGCAGAACCACCAGACCAGCATAAAGGCCAGCAGGGTCATTGACAGTGAACCCGCCAAGTTGAGAAATATATTGGCGAGAGCCCAAGCAATGCGGCCATCTTGCAACAGATAAACTACCTCAAACGAAAAGGTAGAGAAGGTGGTCAACCCACCACAGAACCCAGTGGTAATCAGTATTTTCCAGGTGGGATCAAGCTGCGTCATGCGGCTTAATAGCGCCAGAGCGAGCCCGATAATAAAGCCCCCTACCAGGTTGACCGCTAAAGTACCCACAGGAATGTGCGGGTGCAGTGGGTTTAACCGTAGGCTGATTGCCCAACGCAGCACACTACCTAAGCCACCACCAATAAACACTGCCAGCAAAGAATTGAACATCAATGAAACCCTTTCATAAAAATGGGTAAAGACTCAGAAAGGTACAGGCATAAAGCTACGTTGCTCTCTGCGAGGTAGCGTAGACATCATCAGCCAAATGGGGCGGTTATGGAGGAATGTCATCTCCGTTTGTCAGCCAGTTTATCCCTGGCGTGCGGCGGAATTTTACACCTTACCGGTTTGATTTTGTAGTCTCACCGTTGATTTCCTCCGCTGTCACTAGCCAAGTGCATTCACGTTACAGGGAACGGCTAACTTTGAGGAACCGCGCGTTCCATGCGGTTACGACCATGGCTTTTAGCCAGATAGAGGGCATTGTCAGCGGCTTTCAGCCACTCCTGATAACTTTTCATTTCCGGTTGGTAATCGGCTACTCCCGCGCTGATATACAGCTTTAAGTCAGGGGCATCACGGAAGGTGACTTCCCTCAGGTGCTCCTGGATCCGGCTTAAAGCCTGGCTGGCTTGCTCTGGAGGGGTATTGGGTAGCAATGCACCAAATTCATCGCCCCCATAGCGGCCAACAATATCCATGGTGCGCAACCCGAGCACCAGTTCCTCTGCAAGCACAATGAGCGCTTCATCACCGAGGGCATGGCCGAATGTATCATTGATAACCTTAAAGCGGTCTATATCGATCAAGATCAGCGTTGCGGTGTGATTATAACGTCGGCAGCTGTCGAACTGATTGCGTAATAGGTGTTCCCAATGGCGGCGGTTATAAACACCCGTCAAGCCATCACGCATGCTGATACGAACCACTTCGCGTTTCTTTTCTACTAGGTGTTTGGCGGTACGATAGGTCACCAGACCAAACAGAACCGGATAAATAAACAGTACCGGCAGGTAGAAGTAGAGTTGCAGTGGTGTGGTTTGCGGGGTGAAAGGAAACCCTAATAGTGCACTGGTCAATATTGCCCCAACAATCTGCGCAACCCCCCCTTTGAGAAACAGGCTATAACTCCCAGCGGCAGTATTGTTCATGCCCATCATCGCCAGAAATACGATAGTGGGTAGTGCACTGAAGCCCATCACGGCTATCCAGACGCCAGCTAGCAAGGAATCAATCAATAGATTACGGGTTTCAGTTACTAATGGTTTTTCAGAATGGATTGACCATTGATAGGCGATATGTGGCCAGATCAAGGTATAAATAATCAGTAAACTCCAAATGAAAGGCGATGAATGCAGGGGATAAATCGTGGCGGATAGACCAAAGAGCCCAAGTCCCAGACCAACAATGCGTGGCAGGTAAGTACGCTTGGCGAAGCTAAGGCCTGCAAATTTGCTATCAATGATCAATGGGGTATAGGCCATCAAGTATCTCCCTTTGCGTCATGCGGTTGCGGAAAGTATCTTTCCTATCATCTAGCATAGAACATCCTGACAACTTCTTACTCTGTTACAAACTTGCGGTGTGTTTAAAATGCTAAAGTGGCATTCAATCTATAATAATAGGCAAGGTTTATTACCCGACTGTGCTTGGCTGCCATAGATAAATAATGAAGGCGAATATGCAGGTATCAGCATGACCAAGCTACTGGTTGTTGCGGTGTTGATAGTCTGTTTGATAAAAACGGGTGCTGTTTGGCACCCGTTTTTGCATTTGTTCGTTGAAGCGTAACAAAAGGTATTTTTTTATTTAACTTCAAGCCCTTTGGCCTGCAAGTCAGCATGGTAGGAAGAGCGGACAAACGGACCACAGGCGGCATGAGTGAACCCCATCGCCATGGCTTCTTGTTTCATTTCATCAAATTCTGCCGGGCTGACATAGCGTTGAACCGGTAGATGGTGGCGGCTGGGCTGTAGATATTGCCCTAACGTCAGCATGGTTACCCCATGGCGGCGCAAGTCGCGCATCACTTCGATGATCTCTGCATTGGTTTCCCCCAAGCCAACCATCAGGCCCGATTTGGTGGGGATATCGGGATGGGTTTGCTTAAAGCGTTCCAATAATTTCAGTGACCATCCGTAATCGGCCCCCGGACGCACCTGACGATAAAGGCGCGGGACGTTTTCCAAGTTGTGGTTAAAAACATCAGGTGGGGTAGCAGTCAAAATCTCCAGTGCGCGATCCATCCGGCCACGGAAATCAGGTACCAGGGTTTCAATTCTGATGGTTGGGCTTTTAGCACGAATGGCAGTAATGCAGTCAGCAAAATGTTGTGCGCCACCGTCACGTAGGTCATCACGGTCAACCGAGGTAATTACCACATAACGCAGAGCCATATCAGCAATGGTTTGTGCCAGTTTTTCTGGTTCGTTAGCATCGGGAGCCATAGGGCGGCCATGAGCAACATCACAGAACGGACAGCGCCGGGTACAGATTGCCCCGAGGATCATAAAGGTGGCGGTACCGTGGTTAAAACATTCAGCCAGGTTGGGGCAAGAAGCCTCTTCACATACCGAATGTAGACCATTTTTACGCATTGCCGCCTTGATACCTTGAATACGGGTAGAGTCGGCGGGGAGTTTTATTCTCATCCACTCGGGTTTGCGTAACAGCTCCTGCTGTTCGGCGACCACCGTTTTCACTGGGATCAACGCCATTTTGTCTGCATCGCGGTATTTGACGCCGCGTTCCATCTGAATTGGTTTACTCATAATTGTGCAGGTTCCAGTCACCAAGCTCGACTGTCTGGTAGCCGAGTAAATGAACAAATTGTTGTATCAGGATGGGGGATACATCGGTGATGCCGATTCCTGGGGCAAGTGTGCTCACTTGTGTCATTTTCATTCCCGCATAACCACAGGGGTTAATGCGTTGGAATGGGGAAAGATCCATGGCGACGTTCAAAGCCAGACCATGAAAGGAGCAACCTTTGCGGATGCGTAAACCCAGTGAGCAAATTTTCTCTTCGCCAACGTAAACACCGGGCGCATCAGGTCGGGCACGTGACTCAATGTTGAAGTGAGCCAGGGTATTGATCACCGTTTGTTCCAGCGCGGTAACCAATTGTCGAACGCCCATTTTATTGCGTTTTAGATCGATCATTACATAGAGCACTTGTTGGCCTGGGCCATGGTAGGTCACCTGCCCACCACGGTCACTCTGAATCACCTGAATGTCACCCGGTGTCAGGAGATGTTCTGTTTTACCTGCCTGGCCTTGGGTAAATACCGGGTGATGCTGAACCAGCCAGAGTTCGTCCAGCGTGGTGTCACTGCGATTATCAGTAAAGCAGTGCATGGCTTGGGATACCGGCTGATAGGGCTGTAACCCCAATTGGCGCAGAATGATCTTGTTATGTTGCAAACGTGGCATCATCAGGTTACACAAGTGGTAGAGCATTATAGCGGGCACACCGCTCCGCGACTAGCAGTTATCCCCATGGGGACGGTTGCCTATACCTATAAGGCGTGCGGTAAAGGCTGGTGGAGTCGAAGGGTTATAGCACCATGCGAACAATGTCAATGTTACCCAACTCTTCGTATAACGTTTCTACCTGCTCGATATGCGTGGCGTTAATGGTGATAGAAACCGAGTGATAATTGCCTTTGCTGCTGGGTTTAACTTGCGGGTTATAATCCCCCGGCGCATGGCGTTGTACCACTTCAACCACTTGGTCGACCAATTCAGGTTGGGCCAGCCCCATCACCTTATAGGTAAAGGAGCAGGGGAATTCGAGTAGTTCATTTAGTTTAGTCTTTTGCATTAGAAAGGCGCTCCAGGTGTGGTTATTGTATAAATCATAACTCCCGCCGGAGCGGGAGCTGATGTTAAATTAAATATGGGGCTGTAATACCCGGTTTCAAGGGTTAGCCGAACCAGTGATGGAACATCAAGCGGATATAATCAAATAGACGACTGAAGATACCTCCTTCTTTCACTTCCTTCAGAACCACTAAGGGGCGCTGATCGATGGTTTTGCCATCTAACTGGAAGTTGATAGTGCCCACCACCTGGTTTTTTGCCAGCGGAGCATGAATTTCCGGGGTGTTGAGTACATAGCTGGCTTTAAGGTCTTTCATGCGGCCGCGTGGGATGGTCAGGTAAGCATCTTTGTCGACACCCAACTCTACGCGGTCAGCATCACCGAACCAGACCGGCTCTGAAGCAAACTCTTTCCCTGCTTTTAATGGTGCAACCGTTTCAAAGAAGCGGAAGCCCCAGGTCAGCAATTTTTTACTTTCGGTCTCACGGCCTTTATAAGTACGCCCACCCAGCACGACAGAAATCAGCCGCATTTCACCTTCTGTTGCCGAAGCGACCAGGTTATAACCAGCGGCATCGGTATGGCCGGTTTTAATACCATCAACGTTCAGGCTGGTATCCCACAGCAGACCGTTACGGTTTAATTGGCGAATATTGTTAAAGGTGAACTCTTTTTCTTTGTAAATGGCATATTCATCCGGAACATCGCGGATCAAGGCTTGGCCGATCAACGCCATATCGCGGGCTGAACTGTATTGTCCCTGGGCATCCAGGCCATGCACTGTCTGGAAATGTGTATTCTGCAGACCGAATTGTTTGACGTAGGTATTCATCAGGTTAACGAACGCATCCTGGCTACCGGCGACGTAGTTAGCCATCGCCACGCAGGCATCATTACCGGACTGCAAGTTGATGCCGCGCGTCAGTTTGGAAACTGGCACACGATCACCGGGTTTCAGAAACATTAGCGAGGAGCCTTTGAACACCGGGTTGCCGGTTGCCCAAGCATCTGGGCCGATAGTAACCAGATCTTCCTGGCCAATCTTGCCAGATTTCAATGCCTGCCCGATGACATAGCTGGTCATCATTTTGGTCAGGCTGGCGGGATCACGGCGAGTGTCAGCGTTTGATTCCGCCAATACTTTACCGGAGTTGTAATCGATCAAGATGTAAGCTTCCGCATCAATTTGCGGTACACCGGGGATCATGGTTTGAATATTAGTATCATCAGCCTGGGCAACTGGCGCTGCACTTATCGCGATAACTGCGCCGAGGGTTAGGCTCTTGATTAAGCGGAAAGAAGTTACATGTTTCATGATCAGGACGACAACATCCGTAAAAGTAAGTGATAAAACGAGCCATACTATAGCAGATGGGACTCGGACAGGCATTAGACATTCATCTGGCAGCAGCGGGTTTACACACATTTACCTGCAAGAAAATGTTTCAGACATTGGTACGGCGGGCCTCTATCCAGGTTCATTCAAGCTGCTGACTGAGGGCAGCAACCGGAATGAACCTGACAATTGACTTAAGGCACGGCAGCAATAAAGGATTGCTGTTGCGCCTCGTTGGCCAGACGTTGTTGCAATTGTTCGGCCTGTTGGCGATTGCTGAATGGGCCTAATTGCACACGATAGACACTGCCATTGGCTTCGACTTTGCCGGGAACGCCAAACTGTTGGCTCAATTGTTGTTGCCAACTCTGTGCACGTTCCGCATTGCTCAGTGCCCCAACCTGTACGATAAAGTGGCCACTGGTGCTCGTTTCCGCGTGGGTTGCCACTGCAGGGGCAACGTTGGAAACACTGGTAGTAGGGGCGGCAGGTTGAGGTTCAGAACCTTCCAGCACGCCGGTCGGCAAGGGGCTAGGGGCACCAATAAAACCGCCCTGACGGGGGCTGCTGGCAGCCGATGGGGTTGGACTCGCCTCATCAATGTTTAGGCTGCTGTTGTCAATGGGCCTGACGTTAGCCTCCGGGGGGGCGGAAACATCCTTCTGTATGGGGGTGCCCATACTACCAGAGCTGAGCTCTGGGCGTGCGGGGAGTGCATAACTCTGTTTAGCCACCGTGGTACCTACCGTCCCCGGGCCGCTTAATGTGCCATCCTGAGCCACGCTGATAAAGTCCACTTGCACTTTGGTCTTATTCGACAGGTTGAGGCGGTCGGCGGCGGCTTTCGACAGATCGATAATGCGCCCTGGGGTATAAGGGCCACGATCATTAACACGTACCACCAGTTGCCGGCCATTAGCCAGGTTGGTGACGCGGACATAACTCGGAATTGGCAATGTAGGGTGCGCTGCCGTTAATGCATTGGGATCAAATTGCTCACCAATGGCGGTGGTATTACCACTGGCTTCTTCACCATACCAGGCCGCCAGACCGGTTTGTGAGAAATTTTGCGGATCTTTTACAATCTCATAGGTGGTGCCATTTACCGTATAATCTTGCATATTCCGCGGGTTATAAGGCTCATAATGCGGTTCGGCACCACCGATTTCAGTTACTTGGCCATTATAGGGCGCCTGTGTTGGTTCTGTTGTGGTGGTACAGGCTGAAAGTAATACTGCAACGGCAACAGCGCCACCCCAAAGCCACTCCTTACGCATTAACGACCCCCTATAAATTTTTAGACAGCATTTTTCGGTGTGTGTGGATCGACATGACAATGCCGAACCCAGCCATAAGGACAATCAGTGCTGACCCCCCATAACTCACTAAAGGCAAAGGTACGCCAACTACCGGTAAAATACCACTCACCATGCCAATGTTAACAAATACATAGACAAACAAGATCAGCATCAGCCCACCCACCATTACACGGCCGAAGGTGGTCTGTGCTTGTGCGGCGATCACCAGCCCACGGATAATGACCAGCAGATACAGCCCTATCAGTAGCAGAACCCCCATTAGCCCAAGTTCTTCGGCCAAGACTGCGAAGATGAAATCAGTATGGCGTTCAGGCAGAAACTCCAGTTGGGACTGGGTACCGTGCAACCAGCCTTTACCGAAAAGACCACCAGAACCAATGGCGATTTTCGATTGGATAATATGGTAGCCGGCCCCGAGAGGGTCGCTCTCTGGATCGAGTAGCATCATCACGCGGTCCCGCTGATAGTCATGCATCAGGAAAAACCACAGTACAGGAATAAAAGCGCCTACCAGGATCACTGCAACGCCAATCAGCTTCCAGCTCATCCCGGATAAAAACAGCACAAACAGACCTGAAGCGGCAATCAAAATTGACGTTCCCAGATCGGGTTGTGCGGCAACCAGTAAGGTAGGCAGGAAAATCAGCACTAACGCGATAGCGGTATGTTTTAAAGAAGGGGGGCAGACATCGCGGTTCATAAAGCGCGCCACCATTAATGGCACGGCAATTTTAGCAATCTCTGAAGGTTGGAAACGGATAAAACCGAGATCCAGCCAACGTTGTGCACCTTTACTGATCTGACCGAACGCATCCACTAGTATCAGTAGGATCACACTGAAAATATATAGATAAATCGCCCAATTTTCATAAACTCGTGGTGGGATCTGGGCCATCACGCCCATAATGACCAACCCCATCAGCATCTGACCGACTTTACGCTCCATCATCCCCATGTCCTGGCCACTAGCACTCCATATCACACAGGCACTGTAAACCAGCAAGGCCAGAATAAATAACAGCATTAGCGGGTCAATATGGATTTTGGTCCAGATAGAGTTTTTTTGTTGGCTTTCAGTCATGTTATACCTTAATCACCTTCTACACCCGGTGGCAGTGGCGCAGCATCGGGTAATTGCGTGTTATTGTCGCCCAACAAAATGTGGTCGAGGATCTGGCGAGTAATGGTCCCCACCGCTGGACCAGCTCCTCCATTTTCTAGGATGACGGCGACCGACACGGTTGGGTTATCGAATGGCGCAAAGGCGGTCATTAATTTATGGTCACGTAGATGCTCCGCGAGCTTGTGAGCATTATAGGTTTCATAGCCGAATACTTGTGCCGTACCGGATTTTGCTGCCGCTTTATAGGGGGCGCCTTCAAAGTATTTACGTGCCGTACCATTAGGCCGATTGGCGACGCCATACATACCATCTTTGACGATTTCCCAGTAACCAGAACGAACATCACCGATCTGTTTATGTTCTTCCTGACGGAACGGTACTAATGCACCATTGACTCTGGTGCTCTGTAACAGATGCGGAATAATGACATTACCATCGTTAATCAGGGTATTCAGTGCTTTTGACATCTGGATCGGGGTTGCCGTCCAGTAACCTTGACCAATCCCCACCGGAATGGTGTCACCCTGATACCAGGGTTTTTTAAATCGTTTGAGTTTCCACTCACGTGTTGGCATCAGGCCGGCGCGCTCTTCAGCAAGATCAATACCGGTGTAGTCACCGTAACCGAATTTGCTTAACCAGCTCGATAACCGATCAATGCCCATATCATAAGCCACCTGGTAGAAGAAGGTATCCGCAGATTCTTCGATGGCTTTGGTGACATTAAGGCGGCCATGCCCCCACTTTTTCCAGTCACGGAAACGTTTTTCTGAACCCGGTAATTGCCACCAACCAGGATCAAAAACCACGGTATTTTTGGTAATGACCCCAGCGCTGAGCGCTGAGACAGCAATATAAGGTTTCACTGTCGAAGCAGGGGGGTAGATACCTTGTGTGGTGCGGTTGATCAGTGGGCGGTTTGGATCATCGAGTAACCCCTGGTAATCCTTGCTGGAGATACCATCCACAAACAGGTTGGGATCATAGCTGGGGTTGGAAACCATCGCTAAAATACTGCCGGTACGTGGATCGCTAACCACCACCGCAGCACGGCTGCCTACCAGTAATTGTTCAATATAGCGCTGCAGGTTGAGATCCAGTGTCAGATAAATATCCTGACCAGCAACCGGCGGTTGTTCATGCAATTGACGGATCACTCGGCCACGGTTATTGACCTCGACTTCTTCATAGCCGGTTTTGCCGTGCAGGGTATCCTCATAGAAACGTTCAATACCCAATTTCCCGATATCATGGGTGGCGGCATAGTTAGCCAGTTTGCCGTCTTTATCCAGGCGTTCGACATCCCGGTCATTAATTTTTGATACGTAACCGATAACATGAGTGAGCGCGGAGCCATAAGGGTAGTAGCGGCGTTGATAGCCTTTGACTTCAACCCCTGGGAAACGGAATTGATTGACCGCAAAACGGGCGACCTGAACCTCACTAAGTGCTGTTTTTACCGGAATGGAGACGAAACGACGTGAACGCTTGCGCTCTTTTTCAAAGTTGGCGATATCCTCATCGGTCAGATCGACCACCGGGCGTAATTCCTGCAAGGTGGCTTTCAGATCGTCGATTTTCTCTGGCATTAGCTCCAACTGGTAAATGGTACGGTTCAGTGCCAGTGGAGTACCGTTGCGGTCATAAATCATGCCACGACTGGGAGCGATAGGGACCAGCTTGATGCGGTTTTCGTTGGAGCGAGTGCGATAATCCTCAAAGCGAACGATTTGCAGGTTATACATATTGGCAATCAGGATGCCTGTCATGATCAGAATAGCCAGCAGTGCCACCAAGGCACGGCGTACAAACAGGGCAGCTTCCGCGGTATAGTCGCGAAAAGGGTTACGTTCTATTTTCATCCCGTTGCTTTATTTCACTCTATGGCGGTCATTTTACTCGGTTACAGCCACCTGCGATCATTCGCGGTGGTAAGGATGATTGGTCGTAATACTCCAGGCACGGTAGAGACTTTCGGCAACCAGTATTCGTACTAAAGGATGTGGCAACGTCAATGGCGAGAGCGACCAGCTTTGTTCCGCCGCTGATTTACAGGCCGGTGACAATCCCTCAGGACCACCGATTAACAGGCTGACGTTACGGCCATCCTGCTTCCATCGTTCAAGCTGTTGCGCCAACTGAGGCGTTTCCCAGGGCGAACCTGGGATATCCAGCGTGACAATGCGGTTACCTTTACCGACTGCTGCTAGCATCTGCTCACCTTCCTTGTCCAAAATGCGTTTGATATCCGCATTTTTGCCGCGTTTACCTGCCGGGATTTCGGTCAGCTCAAGTGGCATATCTTTCGGGAAGCGAGACAGATAATCCATAAAACCAATCTGCACCCAGTCTGGCATTTTAGTACCGACTGCAACCAATTGCAGTTTCACCAGTTAACTCCAGAGCTTTTCCAGTTCGTATAGGCGGCGGCTCTCTTCTTGCATCACATGCACGATCACCTCACCCAGATCGACCACGACCCAGTCGGAAGCTTCCCGGCCTTTCATACCATACAATTCTATACCTGCAGCACGAGCTTCCTGCACGATATATTCGGCGATTGACATGACATGGCGGGTAGAAGTGCCCGTGCAAATGATCATGCAGTCGGTGATACTGGATTTGCCCTGGACATCCAGGGAGATAATATCCTGACCTTTTAGATCATCGATTTTATCAATCACGAAATCTTGGAGCGTTTTGCCTTGCAAAGGTTCCCCCTTGAGGATGTTCTGTTTATCCGGCTGCTTAATAATAGCGCGAATCATGGTGGTGTCGGCTGGATTTCACTGAAAACGGGTTGAGCATGACCTTGACAACGGTCTGCGGTGGTTTCAGTGGATACCCGAAAAATAGCGGGGCAGTATAGCATGTGGCCTAGCGATATAAACCCTGTAACTCGATATAACGCAGCACCGAGTGCGGTAATAGGTCATCACAACCCATGCCCTGATGAAGACGTTGGCGTATTTCGGTGGCAGATATCTCCAGTAATGGGGTATTCGCCCGGTAGATATAGCCACTGGGTTGCTCGCTGAGCAAGGTCGGATCACTAATCTGGTGTTGCTCCAACCAGCCTTGTAGCTCGGTACTGTCCATTTGCTGCTGGTAGCCAGGGCGAGCTAACACTAACAGATGGCAGACATTCAGCAGATCTTGCCAGCGATGCCACTTATGCAAAGACAGCAATGAATCCTGACCGATGATAAATGCCAGAGGTAATGCAGCACCACGTTCTTTACGTATCATTTCTAACGTATCGATGGTGTAAGAAGGTGTTGTACGCTGTAATTCGCGCTCATCCACGGTGAACAACGGGTGATTCGCTATCGCCAGCTTGACCATGGCTAACCGCTGTTGTGGGTTGGCTTCCGGCTGTGGGCGATGTGGCGGTACATGATTGGGTAGCAGAGTCACCTGCTGCAGTCCCACCTCGTTTGCCAAGGCTTCCACCGGGCGCAGATGGCCGTAGTGGATCGGGTCAAAAGTGCCACCAAACAGTGCATGTAAGGTCAGTGCATGTAAGGTCAGTGCGTGTAACGGCTGGTTAGTGGGCATCGGCGAAACTCGTGGGTAACGGTTTACCGCACAGCAACATCGACAAGGTCTCCAGCTCTGACCACACCGATTGGCTGTACTCTTGTTTAAGCAGAACTTCGATTTTTGCCAGCAGGTGCACAGCCTGCTGTAATTGCTGGCTAGACAGGCGTTGCAATGCTTGGGTGATCAGGTTACGGCGGTTTTGCCAGATTTTTTGCTGATCAAACAGGCTACGCAGTGGGGTGGTTGCCATCCGACGCTGCAACGTGAGTAATATTAATAGCTCCCGTTGCAAGGTTCGCAGCAGGATCACCGGCTCAATATCTTCTTGTTGCAATTGCTGGAGAATATGCCAGGCACGTTTACTTTTGCCCGCCAGCAGCGCATCCAGCCAGTGGAATGGGCTGAAATGAGCCGAATCGTTCACGGCCTGCTCCACTCGAGGCAAAGTCAGTTTGCCATCAGGGTGCAGTAACGCCAGTCTTTCCAACGCTTGAGCGAGTGCCAAAAGATTGCCTTCATAGCAGTAGCACAGCAGTTGATTCGCGGCATCATCCAGCTCAAGCGACATCGATTTGGCCCGCTGTGTTACCCAACGGGGGAGTTGTGCCTGTTCTGGCGTCTGGCAACTGACTAAAACCCCATTAGGGCTAACGGCTTTGAACCAGGCGCTGTTTTCTTGTGCTTTAGTCAAACGCGGGCCGCGTAGTACCAACAGGATATCCTGATGTAGCAAACTGGCCAGTTTGGTTAAATGTTCAGCCATCACCGCGGTTGGGCCGTTGTCTGGCAAGGTCAATTGCAGGGTTTGCCGGCTGGAAAACAGACTCATCGCTTGGCAGATACTGAAGATGGCATCCCAATCGGTTTGGGCGTCCAGAGTTATTGAGTAATGTTCGCTAAACTGCTGTTGTTGGGCAGCCTGGCGGACTAAATCCTGACTTTCCTGCAGCAGCAACGGTTCATTGCCACTCAATAAATAACAAGCGCGCAACCCCTCTCGGAGTTGCGCGGCAAGTTGTTCAGGATAGATACGCATCATGGTGCGTTAGCACTTACCGTATTTTTATCCATAGCCGTTTTTTTACTCATATCAACGGCCTTTTGCTGCTCGCTTAATTGAGCGGCTTGGATCACCGACTGGAATTTACGCAGAATTTGTTGCGCGGCCTGTCGGCGCATTTCCTGCAGGATTATCTCCTGCTCAGAATCTTTCGCCAGTGCGGTTAATGGGTTATCAAAGAACGTGCGGAAGACCTTGACGTTGATCGGATAGAGATCATGCCCAGGCAGCAACACTTGCGCCTGAACCGTCATCACCATTTGAAATTCCGCTGTTTTACCATCCTGAAAGATTGATACCGTGTCTTGGCTTTGTGCCGAACTCACGATACGTAAAGAAGGAACTTCTTTTTGGGCCGGATCATATTTGACCACATTAGTACCGCTAAGACGTAATTGCTCACGCACCGCCCGAGTCAGTGGACCAAAGGGATCGTAGCTGTCCAGGATCAGGGTATGCAATTCCGTGGGCACCTGGGTGTTGCCACGCAAATGAAACCCACAACCGGCGGTGACCAGCACCGCTAACCCCAGTAATAACGTTAGAATGCGATGTTGCACAAAGTCTCCTTGTGTTAACCCACAACCAGGTTAAGCAATTTGCCTGGAACATAAACCACTTTACGCACTGTAACCCCTTCCAGATACTTGGCCACCAAATGTTCCTGTGCGGCCTGTTCACGGACTTGATCTTCAGTGGCGTCAGCGGGTACGGTAATTTTCGCACGGACTTTGCCGTTAACTTGTACCACCACCAACTTGGAGTCTTCTACCATCGCGGCGTCTTCTGCTACCGGCCAGGGTGCAGTATCCACATCACCGGTACCGTTTAACGCTTGCCACAAGGTAAAGCAGATATGCGGGGTAAATGGATAGAGCATCCGCACTACCGCCAGCAACGCTTCCTGCAGCAAAGCACGATCCTGCGCGGTTTCTTGTGGTGCACGGCCCAGTTTATTCATTAACTCCATTACTGCGGCAATGGCGGTGTTAAAGGTCTGGCGGCGGCCAATATCATCCGTCACTTTTGCGATGGTTTTATGTACATCACGGCGTAACGCTTTCTGACCTTCATTCAGCTCTGCGACATTCAGTGGTTGAACCGCGCCTTGCTCCAGGTGATCGTAAGCCAGTTTCCATACGCGCTTCAGGAAGCGATTCGCCCCTTCTACACCTGACTCCTGCCATTCCAGGGTCATTTCAGCCGGAGAAGCGAACATCATAAACAGACGAACGGTATCCGCACCGTATTTTTCCACCATGACTTGTGGGTCGATGCCGTTATTTTTCGACTTCGACATTTTGCTCATGCCAGCATAAACCAATTGATGGCCTTGTGAGTCGGTGGCGTTGACAATACGCCCCTTGTCGTCACGTTCAACAATGGCGTCAACCGGGGAGACCCAAATGCGCTCACCATTACTGCCGCTGTAGTAAAAGGCATCAGCCAGCACCATACCTTGGCATAAGAGGCGCTTGGCTGGCTCGTCTGAATCCACCAGCCCTGCGTCACGCATTAACTTGTGGAAGAAACGGAAATACATCAGGTGCATGATGGCATGTTCGATGCCCCCCACATACTGATCCACTGGCAGCCAGTAGTTGGCGGCGGCAGGATCCAACATCCCTTGGTCATATTGTGGGCAGGTATAACGCGCGTAATACCAGGAAGACTCCATAAAGGTGTCGAAGGTGTCGGTTTCACGCAATGCGGGTTGACCGTTAACGGTGGTTTTCGCCCATTGCGGATCCGCTTTGATTGGGCTGGTAATACCATCCATCACCACATCTTCCGGCAGGATCACCGGCAGTTGGTCTTCTGGGGTTGGCATCACTGTACCATCTTCCAGTGTGACCATCGGGATCGGCGCTCCCCAGTAACGCTGGCGGGAAACGCCCCAATCGCGCAGGCGGTAGTTGACCTTACGTTGGCCGACTCCCTGCATCACCAGTTTATCTGCAATGGCATTAAACCCGGCCTGATGGTCCAGACCATCAAATTCACCTGAATTGAACAGAACGCCTTTCTCGGTCATTGCCTCGGTGCTGATATCGGGCTGGCTGCCATCGAGATTCAGTATCACCGGCTTGATCGGCAATTGGTATTTAGTGGCAAATTCCCAGTCGCGTTGATCGTGAGCGGGAACTGCCATCACGGCTCCGGTGCCATATTCCATCAACACAAAGTTGGCAACCCAGATCGGCAGCTTTTCACCGTTGAGAGGATGGATGGCAAACAGGCCCGTGGCCATGCCTTTTTTCTCCATCACTGCCATGTCCGCTTCGGCAACCTTAGTGTTACGGCATTCATCAATAAAGGCGTTCAGGGCGGGGTTATTTGTTGCACCTAGCTGTGCCAGTGGGTGGCCAGCAGCCACCGCCAAATAGGTTGCCCCGATAAACGTATCCGGGCGGGTGGTATAGACGGTCACTTTTTCATCGCTATCGGTGACGTCAAAGGTAATTTCCACCCCTTCAGAACGGCCAATCCAGTTGCGCTGCATGGTTTTTACCTGCTCAGGCCAACTTTCCAGTGTGTCCAGGTCGTTGAGCAGTTGATCAGCATAAGCGGTGATCTTGATAAACCATTGCGGGATCTCTTTACGTTCAACTTTGGTGTCGCAGCGCCAGCAGCAGCCGTCAATCACCTGCTCGTTGGCCAATACTGTGAGATCATGTGGGCACCAGTTCACTGCGGAGGTTTTTTTGTAAACCATGCCTTTTTCATACAGCTTGGTGAAGAACCACTGTTCCCAACGGTAATAGTCAGGCTTACAGGTGGCAATTTCACGATCCCAGTCATAGCCGAAGCCCAGCAATTTAAGCTGGTTCTTCATATATTCGATGTTGTCATAGGTCCAGGGTGCAGGCGCGGTATTATTTTTTACTGCGGCCCCTTCCGCGGGTAGACCAAAGGCATCCCAGCCAATCGGCTGCAGCACATTTTTACCCAGCATCCGCTGGTAACGGGAGATCACATCGCCGATGGTGTAGTTACGCACATGGCCCATATGCAAACGACCCGAAGGGTATGGCAACATGGATAGGCAGTAATACTTTTCCTTGCTTGCGTCTTCGGTAACTTTGAATGTCTGTTTCTGTTGCCAGTGAAGTTGTACAGTTGATTCTATCTCTTCGGGGCGATATTGCTCTTGCATGGTGGCCAGTGGTCCTGTAGGTGTTTAACAGCTACATCCGTAGCATTTATTTGTCTATGCTCGATGAAATTTGAAAGATAACGGGCATATCTGATAGATCCGCATAGCATAGCTGATAAGGCTGCTTGACAACAACACTAAGCGTTCCCGATTCAAGTATCTGCGATGGGATAGATAATATCCCTAGCACGCAATGACGACGGGTTTATTTTACTTGCCATGATATCACTCACAATCTGCAGATCTCGCAGCAGGTCAAATTGCAATCAGTGATTTACGGCTAGAATAATAACAGGTAGCTTAAGAGAACACGCTTGTCACAGTCATTGACCCGGGAGAGGCTATGAGCAAAGTTACTCAATACTATCGTGAGTTGGTTGCATCATTGACAGAACGCCTAAAGAATGGCGAACGTGATATTGATGAGTTGGTGGCCAGTGCCGAAAAATACCTCAATGAGGTGGAGGAGTTGACCCGTCATGAGGTGGATCAACTGGTTCTGGCAGTACGACGTGACTTGGAGGAGTTTGCCCGTAGTTATGAAGAGAGTCGTGAGGCTTTTACTGACAGTGTCTTTATGCGGGTGATCAAAGAGAGTCTATGGCAGGAACTGGCCGATATCACTGACAAAACGCAGTTGGAATGGCGTGAGGTGTTCAAGGATGTCAGCCACCATGGCGTCTATCACAGTGGTGAAGTGGTTGGGCTAGGCAATCTGGTTTGTGAGAAATGCCACTATCATCTTGCCTTCTATACCCCGGAGATTTTACCCCGCTGCCCTAAATGTGGGCATGACCAGTTCCAGCGCAAGCCCTTTGAACCTTGATGGTACGCCGGGCTTGCAGCAGTGGTGGGTAGCGGCATTAATGTAAAATTTTGGCCAGGAAGTCTCTGGCGCGTTCGGAGGTGGGGTTGTTGAAGAAGTCATCTTTATTGCGATCTTCGACAATCTTGCCTTCATCCATAAAGATCACCCGGTGAGCCACCTTACGAGCAAAGCCCATCTCGTGGGTAACCACCATCATGGTCATCCCTTCTTGCGCCAGTTCCACCATTACATCCAGCACTTCATTGATCATTTCAGGATCAAGGGCCGAGGTCGGTTCATCAAATAGCATGGCGATAGGGTCCATACATAGTGCGCGAGCAATGGCAACGCGCTGTTGTTGACCACCGGAAAGTTGACCAGGGAACTTATTGGCATGGGCGGACAGGCCGACTCGCTCCAGTAATTTCAGGCCTTTCTCACGGGATGCAGCTTTGTCTCGCTTGAGAACTTTGACTTGTGCCAGTGTCAGGTTTTCAATGATCGATAAGTGAGGGAACAGTTCGAAATGCTGGAATACCATGCCCACCTTGGAACGTAATTGTGCCAGATTGGTCTTCTTGTCGTTAACTTGTATGCCATTAACCAGAATATCCCCTTGTTGGATCAGTTCTAGCCCGTTAACTGTTTTAATCAGGGTGGATTTGCCTGAACCAGAAGGACCGCAAACCACCACCACTTCACCTTTTTTGACTTCAGTGGTGCAATCGGTCAACACCCGAAACTGACTGTACCACTTGGAAACATTTTTCAGGGATATCATCAAACTGTCCTTTTCTTCAAATAGCTTACCAGTGCCGAAGCGGCCAGACTGATAATAAAATAGACAAAACCGGCGAACAGCACCATTTCTACCCGCGTACCGTCACGCTCACCAATATTGGTGGCCGTGCGGAAGAAGTCAGCCAGGCTCAACACATAAACCAGTGAGGTATCCTGGAAAAGCACAATCCCTTGCGTCAAGAGTAAGGGGACCATGGCGCGGAAAGCTTGTGGCAAGATCACCAGTTGCATTGATTGCCAGCGGGTCATCCCCAACGCCAGTGAAGCCGCAGATTGGCCGCGTGAAACGCTTTCGATGCCTGCCCGAATAATTTCCGAGTAATAAGCCGCTTCAAACAACGAAAAGGCGACCATCGCCGAGATCAGGCGAATATCGTTTTTCGGTGATAAGCCAAGGACCTGCTGTAAGAAGCTGGGAACCACCAGGTAGAACCACAGCAATACCATCACTAGCGGGACAGAGCGAAACAGGTTGACATACAGCGCCGCAAACCAACTGAGGGGTTTGATCGGTGACAAGCGCATAACCGCGAGCACGGTACCCCAGAGAATGCCAAATACGATGGCGACCACGGTGATTTTCAGCGTGATCCCCAGGCCCTGCAGCAGGTAAGGGAGGTTTGGGACAATCGATCCCCAATCAAATTGATACATTACTTGCTCCCCATATTGCCAGGTAACTGCACTCTCTTCTCCACCAGACGCATCAACAGCATAATGACAGTGTTGATAGCGACATAGGCCAAGGTGATAGCAGTAAATGATTCATACGCATGAGCTGAGTAATCGAGCAGTTTGCCTGCTTGCGCCGCCATATCCACTAGACCGATAGTGGAGGCGATGGCAGAGTTTTTCACCAGGTTCAACATTTCGGAAGTCATCGGCGGCACAATGATCCGGTAAGCATTGGGCAATAGCACATAGCGATAGGTTTGTGGCAATGTCAGCCCCATGGCTAACCCCGCAGCCTGCTGGCCACGGGGCAGTGACTGAATGGCTGCTCGTACTTGTTCACAGACGCGTGCCGCAGTAAACAAGCCAAGGCACAGCATGGAGGAAACAAAGAACTGAACATTGGGATCCAGCTCCATTTTGAACCACATACCGATCTCTGTCGGCAGCAGTTCGGGGATCACCAGGTACCAGGTGAAAAATTGGACGATCAGCGGTACGTTACGAAATAGCTCTACATAACAGGTACCCAGCGAGGAAAGGAAACGGTTGGGCACGGTGCGCAAGATGCCAAACAGTGATCCCACAAAGAAAGCAATCATCCAGGCACACAGGGAGAGGGCGATCGTGACCTGAAAACCGGACCACATCCAGCCTAGATAGGTGGTATTGCCGAAGGGGGCCGGCTGCAAGAAGATACCCCAGTTCCAATCAATTGACATAACAAACTCCATTAAACATCGAGCATGATGGGGGTTCGGCGGTAGCTCACACGCACGGGT
Source organism: Serratia sp. HNCC26DJ244 (assembly GCF_057180565.1). Classification (NCBI taxonomy): domain Bacteria; kingdom Pseudomonadati; phylum Pseudomonadota; class Gammaproteobacteria; order Enterobacterales; family Yersiniaceae; genus Serratia; species Serratia sp. HNCC26DJ244. Next base: position 331,759 of record NZ_JBXUGO010000001.1, read on the forward strand.
CAGGTTGTTTTTTGCGTATGAGACCCTGAACTTGTCTGGAGCAATGCGGGAGGGGAACTACCCCCCGCATTTCTGTCTGCTCTCAGTCAGCCATCAACATGGCCAGTGATATCCCGGTCACCAATGAAGCTGCAGGGTTGTTGACTACGCTCTTTCGCCCTAGTCACATAGTTATCTATGCTCCTAGGGACTCGCTCACTTGTCGCCTACCTGCCACTCCATTGAACTTGGGTATACTGGCCTTATTGTTATTAATTTAATGCTTTGTCATTCGGCTCTTTGAACAATTGCTTCATGTCATCAGACAGTGCGAAGTTCAAGTTGAGGTTTTTCGGTGGGATAGGTTGTTTGAACCAGGTATCAAACCATTGTATAGCCTGACCCGAGGTTTGAACTTGGCTGATGGTCTCATCAATCAATTGTTTAAATTGCGGGTCATCTTTGCGCATCATACAGCCATAGGCTTCTCTGGATTGCGCAGTGCCGGTGATTTCCCACTGGTCAGGCTGCTTGGCTTTGGCCCGTTCGCCTGCAAGTAGGGCGTCGTCCATCATAAATGCCACTGCACGGCCGCTTTCCAAGGTACGGAAAGAGTCACCATGATCTTTGGCACTGATGATGCGCATTTTCATCTGCCCGTTGTCATTGAGTTTGTTGAGCAGGACTTCAGACGTTGTCCCTGAAGTGACCACCACGGTTTTACCCGCCAGGTCTTTAAAGTCTTTGATATCGGAGTCTTTCTTCGCTAGCAGACGAGTACCGACAATAAAAATGGTGTTGGAGAATGTGGCTTGTTGTTGGCGCTCAAGGTTGTTGGTCGTCGAACCACACTCAAAGTCGTAAGTCCCGTTTTGCAACAATGGGATACGATTCTGCGAGGTGATGGGGATCATTTTCACCTGCAGATTGGGTTGGTTCAATTTCTTCTTGATGGCATCAATAATTTGGTTGGAATAGTCCTGGGAGTAGCCGACCACTTGCTGTTGATTATCATAGTAAGAGAAGGGGACCGAAGACTCTCGGTGGCCGACAACAATCACGCCGTTATCGTTGATCTTCTTTAGTGTACCGGTCAATTCTTCCGCGTGGGCTACGCTACCCGCCATACCGATAAACAGTAACGATAACGCCAATTTACGTAGTTGCATGGTTTAACTCCTTTGTTGTTGTAATAGTCCGTACTCAGGGAGTGTTGAGCTAAAGCGACTATTCTAGGTTTGAGTTATTTAGCGTATATACCCGTTGCCACTCAAGTTGCAGGGTTGTTGGCCGCCTACCTGTAACTTGATTGAACTTGGTTATGAAACCGCTAAAAAATAGCTCAATGTAAATATAATGTAATCAAATTGTTTTATTTTTTGCGACATCACACGCACCTAATTAATGCAATAAACCCACCGCACACCAGTAAAGTGCGCGCAATGCGCTGGAGTTGTGCATATATCCACGTTCTTTCGGGCTATTCAGGGGCTGTGCTGCTTGAACTTAGTGGCCACCAGGCCATAACCTGGGGTTGGATATGATTTTATTGGAGCAAGAGCGTGCCAGAAAATTGGCATCATGAAATGTTACGACGTGGTGAGAAAAGCACGGCAAGGCGCCGTGCTTAAGAGTGGAAGGTTATTTGCGGCGCCAACGAGCGACCAGGGCAATAGCACCTAACAGCGCACTGAACAGCCAAATGGGGGCTGAACCAAAACGCGCGTAAGGGGTGATCCCGCTGGTGGGGGTGACAGTCACTTCCAGCACGCTTCGGGTGAATTGTGGGATGGAAGCCTGTACTTCGCCTGTCGGCCCAATCGCTGCAGTAATGCCGTTATTGGTGGCGCGTAGCAACGGCCGGCCTAATTCCAGTGCTCGCATCCGCGCCATTTGGAAGTGCTGCCATGGGCCAATAGAGTTGCCGAACCAGGCATCATTCGAGATGGTCAGCAGGAAATGGGTATCTGGGTGGAAATTATCCCGTACTTGTTGACCCAGCACAATTTCATAGCAGATGGCCGCAGTCAGGTTGTAACCGCGCACACTCAACGGTGGCTGCACATAATTACCACGGCTGAATGAGGACATTGGCAAATCAAAAAGTGGCGCTAATGGCCGCAGCAGAGTTTCCAGCGGTACAAATTCACCAAAGGGCACCAGATGGTGTTTGTCGTAACGATTGCTGGCGGGGTAACGGTAGGGTTCCTCTTCCCCAAGGACGATCACACTGTTGAAGATCTCTCTGCCCTGTGGTGTGGCGCGGACATCAACAATCCCGGTGATCAGGCTGCTGTTGTTAGCTCGCATCATCTCATCAAGCATGGTGAGAAAACCATGTTGGTTGCTTTCCACATCCGGAATGGCGGACTCCGGCCAGATGATAATGGGGGCTTTACCGATATAGGGCCGGCTCTCATCCAGATAGGTTTGCAGCGTATTTTGCAACGCACTGGGGTCCCATTTCAGCGATTGTTCGATATTGCCTTGCACCATGGCGATATTCACCGCCTTCTCCGGCAGTGGGGTAAACCACTGCAACTGGCGCAGTGGCCAGGGCAGCAGTAACATTGCCAGCGCAATCACCCCAGGGGTAATGCGCCGCTGGTTAATGGCAAAAACCAATAACCCACTGAGAGACATTAAAATTAAGGTGATGGCGTCCACGCCCAGTAATGGCGCGATACCTTGCAGCGGACCATCAATCTGGCTATAGCCAAATTGCAACCAGGGGAAGCCAGTGAGCACCCAACCGCGCAGGAACTCGGTGAGTTGCCATACGGCTGGGGCGGCAATGGCCAGTTTCCACCAACTGGTCTGTGGCCAGATACGGGTCAAGAGCCCAGCGAATAGCCCGGTGTAGAGTGAGAGATAGGCGGCCAGCAGTACCACCAGAAAGAGATTGATGGCAAAGGGCATACCACCGAAATCAGCAATACTGACATAGACCCAGTTCACGCCAGTGCCAAACAGCCCCATGCCCCAGAAGAAGCCCAGCATAACAGACTGTTTAGTGGTGCGATTAAGCGTAATCGCCAATAGACCGACCAGGGAAACAATCGCCGCTGGCCAGATATCGTAAGGTGAGAATGCTAATGTGCCGCAGGCACCGGATAACAGCGCCAGCAGGGTACGAACCCACTGGCGTTCAAGTAAGGGGGCTTTAGCCATAAATGATTTATTCTTCCAGTTTCGGTGGTGGCGAGTCGTCCGGAATTTTGACATGAACCTGGATGATACGTCGACTGTCGGCCATGGTCACTTTAAACAAGTAACCTTCGATTTCGATGGTTTCCCCCCGCGCAGGCAGGTGACCGAAGGCTTGCATCACCAGACCACCAATAGTGTCAACTTCCTCATCACTGAAGTGAGTACCAAATGTTTCGTTAAAATCTTCGATAGGGGCCAGAGCGCGCACGGTAAACATGTGGCGATTCAGTTGGCGAACATCCAGATCTTCCTCATCGTCGTATTCGTCTTCGATTTCACCCACAATCAGTTCAAGAATATCCTCAATGGTGACCAGGCCAGAAACACCACCGAATTCATCAATGACAATGGCCATATGATAACGCTGGGAGCGGAACTCTTTCAGCATTCGGTCAACCCGTTTGCTCTCAGGGACCACAACGGCAGGGCGCAACACCTTGTCGATGCTGAATGGCTCGGAATCTGCGCGCATAAACGGCAATAAATCCTTGGCCATCAGAATCCCTTCGATGTGATCCTTGTCTTCACTGACTACCGGGAAGCGGGAGTGTGCAGATTCAATTATCACGTCCAGGCACTCTTCAAGGGTCTGGTTACGCTTTACGGTGACCATCTGGGAACGCGGGATCATGATGTCACGTACCCGTTGCCCAGCGATATCCATCACCCCTTCGAGCATGTCACGGGTATCGGGGTCAATCAGCTCGTTTTGCTCAGAATCGCGGATCAGCTCAACCAAATCGTCACGATTTTTAGGTTCACCATGGAACAAATGGTTAAGGATAAGAGTAAAAAACCCCTTTTTGGGACTGGGGCTGTCATTGCTTTGTGAATGGTCGTCGCTCATGGCGTTTTAGTTAATATCACTCAGGTCAGAGGGATCAAAATTAGCAACATACTCTTCATTCTTCAAGTTGATTGGGTGTTGGCTGCGTTCGTTCGCACCAGTCACATAGTTATCTATGCTCCTGGCGACTCTCGGACTTGCCGCCTGCAAGCAACTCGAATTATTTTGAGTACAGTTCCCCAGCAGGGCAAGGGTGTTTGCTAACATCAGATGGGATCTTTTTCCGCCAGGTAAGGGTCTGGGTAGCCCATCTCCTGCATAATCTCGGTTTCCAAAGATTCCATTTCTTCGGCTTGCTCATCTTCAATATGGTCATACCCTAGCAGATGAAGGCTACCGTGAACAACCATATGTGCCCAATGGGCCTCCAGCGTTTTTTGTTGTTCAACGGCTTCCCGTTCCACCACCTGACGGCAAATAATCAAGTCCCCCAACAGCGGTAATTCGATTCCCGCCGGGGCTTCAAACGGGAATGACAGCACATTGGTGGGTTGGTCTTTGCCGCGATAAGTGAGATTCAACTGCTGGCTTTCCGCTTCATCCACCAGGCGGATAGTGACTTCCGACTGTTCCTGAAACTGTGGCAAGACCGCATCCAGCCAACGCTGGAATTGGCTTTCAGGGGGTAGCCCTTCACTGTTGTCACAGGCCAGTTGTAAATCGAGGATCACTGGGCTCATGGCATCTCCTGCCCGGGGGCGGTTAACGCATCACGTTTGCGTTGCTCGGCGAGGGCATCTTTGCGTTTCTGTTCGGCGGCTTCCCAAGCTTCATAGGCGATCACCACGCGGGCGACCACCGGGTGCCGTACCACATCTTCACTGTGGAAAAAGTTGAAACTGATCTCTTCCACTTCAGAGAGCACTTCCACCGCATGGCGCAGGCCAGATTTCTGGTTACGTGGCAGATCGATTTGCGTCACATCACCAGTAATTACCGCTTTCGAGTTGAAACCGATACGCGTCAGGAACATTTTCATCTGTTCGATGCTGGTGTTCTGGCTTTCATCCAGAATGATAAAGGCATCATTCAATGTGCGGCCACGCATATAAGCTAGTGGGGCCACTTCGATCACATTCCGTTCGATCAGTTTTTCCACTCGTTCAAAGCCGAGCATTTCGAATAGGGCGTCATACAGGGGGCGCAGGTAGGGATCAACTTTCTGGCTGAGATCCCCAGGCAGGAAGCCAAGTTTTTCACCCGCTTCCACCGCTGGGCGAGTAAGCAGGATACGGCGGATCTCTTGACGCTCGAGGGCATCAACCGCGGCGGCAACCGCCAGATAGGTCTTCCCGGTACCGGCAGGGCCAATACCAAAAGTGATGTCATGAGCGAAAATATTGGCGACATATTGCGCCTGATTGGGGGTACGGGGTTTTACCATGCCACGTTTGGTCTTGATGGTAACCGCTTTACCATAATCTGGTACGCTTTCGGCAACCTGCTCCAGTACCCGGCTCTCTTTGATAGCCAAGTGTATCTGCTCTGGGTCGATATCTGGGGTCACGCCACGAATCGGGGCGGTATCCACATACAGATGGCGCAGAATATCCGCTGCGGCAGCAACACAAAGGTTTTTACCGACCAACTTGAAGCGGTTATCCCGCCGGTTGATTTCAATCCCCAACCGACGTTCGAGTTGTTTGATATTGTCATCAAACGGGCCACAGAGGCTCAACAAGCGTTGGTTATCTGCAGGCTCTAACAGGATTTCTTGTGTTGCGACGTTCAAACGATTCCTCAAGGCTCATTCTGGGCCTGGTTAATGTCATCTAATCTAATTTCAGTGTATATCCCCTTTGATGGGAATACCTTGAATTATTCATGCCGTGTGGCACAGGTGCAAGTCCTTACACCTGTGACACATGCAATCCGGGCAAATCGTTCGGCCCAGAAGAGCAGATTAGTTCTTTTTCACAAATTCCGATTTCAGCTTCATTGGGCCAAAACCATCAATTTTACAATCGATGTTGTGATCACCCTCCACCAGACGGATGTTTTTCACTTTGGTGCCAATTTTCAGCATGGAAGAGCTGCCTTTCACTTTCAGGTCTTTAATGACCGTCACAGCATCACCATCAGCGAGCAGATTGCCATTGGCATCTTTGACAATCAGGGTATCGGCATCTTCAGCGCTGGCGTTGTCGCTCCACTCATAGGCGCACTCGGGGCAGATGAACAGGTCGTTATCCTGATAGGTATATTCGGAGTTGCACTTCGGGCAGTGTGGCAGTTGCATTAGATTATTGCCTCTTTATTAAAATAAAAAAAATGACCAGGCAATATCTGCCTGGCAAAAAATAGCAAAGTGACGGTATTGGGCAGCAGCGTCTAGGTTGTCTATTCGTTTCACTGCCATTCAAGTTGCTGGCGCATTTGGCCGCCTAACGGCAACTTGAATCGGCGCGGCTATAGACGCCAATCCGCATCAAGGCTGATAGCTGCCCACACCCAGAGCATCTTCTTTACGGGTACGAGCGATCACCGATTGCGGGGATTCATGTACCCGTAACGCCATCTGTTGTTCAGTACGGACCAACGCGCCGCGCAGCGAGTTACTGCGTACCTCGGTAATTTCCACATCAACAAACTGGCCAATTAAATCCGGTGTTCCCTCAAAGTTGACCACCCGGTTACATTCGGTGCGGCCAGCCAGATCCATCACGCTCTTGCGGGAAACTCCCTCCACCAGAATGCGTTGCTCAGTGCCAAGCATACGGCGGCTGAACTGCAACGCCTGTTGGTTAATGCGCTCTTGCAGAATATAGAGCCGCTGCTTTTTCTCTTCCAGGGTGACATCGTCAACCATATCAGCGGCCGGTGTTCCGGGGCGTGAGGAGTAGATAAAGCTGTAGCTGAGATCAAAATTGACCTCGGCAATCAGGTTCATGGTTTGTTCAAAGTCGGCTGCAGTCTCCCCTGGGAAGCCAACGATGAAATCAGAACTGATCTGTATGTTGGGCCGGGCTTTACGCAGCTTGCGAATAATAGACTTATATTCCAACGCGGTGTGAGCACGTTTCATCATGGTCAAGATGCGGTCTGAACCACTTTGTACTGGCAGGTGCAGGAAGCTCACCAGCTCAGGGGTATCTTCATACACCGCAATAATATCGTCGGTGAATTCTATTGGGTGGCTGGTGGTAAAGCGCAGACGGTCAATACCGTCAATGGCCGCCACCAGACGCAGCAATTCAGCAAACGAACAGATATCGCCATCGTAAGTCGCACCACGATAAGCATTCACGTTCTGCCCCAGCAGGTTGACTTCGCGTACCCCTTGGGCCGCAAGTTGGGCGATTTCGAACAGGATGTCATCGCATGGGCGGCTGACTTCTTCACCACGGGTATAAGGTACAACACAAAAAGTGCAGTATTTATTGCAGCCTTCCATGATTGAGACAAATGCCGTAGGGCCGTCAGCGCGGGGTTCGGGTAACCGATCGAACTTTTCGATTTCCGGGAAGCTGATGTCGATAACCGGGCTACGGGTGCCAGTCACCTGTGCGATCATCTCTGGTAGACGATGCAAGGTCTGCGGGCCAAAGATAATATCGACACAGGGTGCGCGTTGGCGGATATGCGCGCCTTCTTGTGAAGCAACACAGCCACCCACGCCAATAATCAGGTCAGGTTTCTTCTCTTTCAGTCGCTTCCAGCGGCCTAACATATCGAAAACTTTCTCCTGCGCTTTTTCGCGAATAGAACAGGTATTCAGCAGCAACAGGTCCGCCTCTTCAACGTTTTCGGTTGGTTGGTAACCCAGTGTGCTACCCAGTAAATCCGCCATTTTTGATGAGTCATACTCATTCATCTGGCAGCCCCAGGTTTTGATATGTAGTTTTTTCGTCATTGACTTGTCATTACCCGTGGAGAGAGAAAAATGTGTTATGTGCCATAGATACTCAGATTGCTTCAATCTACAGCCGTGCTGGCTGCGATCTCAATAAATCAGAGTATATAGGTGGGGTATTGTAATCATTTGATGCGGCTGTGACCAGTGACGTGAAAGCAGCATGCGGCCCGAAGCCAGATCCGGTACACTAAAGTTCGCGTACCGCGATGACGCAGCCCCAGCAATACTCAGCTAGACAGCATGATGCGGGGGATTTTGGGCGGCATGGCACTCAACGAATCAATAAGCATAACGAAAATGAAAACTTCGCAAAAACAGGTTGATTTCCTGGTGGTGGGGGGCGGCATGGTAGGGGCGGCGGCCGCTCTAGGGCTGGCGAGAACCGGGTTATCGGTCGCCTTACTGGAGGCGCATACCCCTGAGGCCTTCGATGCACAAAGCCCTCCGGATCTACGTGTTTCGGCCATCAGTTGTACCTCGGTTGAACTGTTGCAGCAATTGGATGCCTGGCCGTTAGTTCAACAAATGAGGTCGGCACCTTACCGCCGGTTAGAAACCTGGGAATGGGATGCCTCGCGAGTGGTGTTTGATGCCGCCTCACTCGGCTTGCCTGAACTTGGCTTTATGGTTGAGAACCGTATTTTGCAACTCGCGTTGTGGCAGCAATTGGCACAATGCGAAAATTTGCAGCTCTATTGCCCCGCCATGCTGCAATCAATGCAACGTATCGATGACACTTGGCAAGTGACCTTAAACTCGTCACAGACGATACAGGCGCGTTTGCTGGTGGGGGCAGATGGTGCCGACTCACCGGTGCGTAAGCTGGCCGGTATTGGTATCAATGGTTGGCAATATCGCCAGAGCTGTATGCTGATTAGTGTTGAAACTGGCGCGCCACAGCAGGATGTCACCTGGCAGCAATTTTTCCCTTCTGGGCCGCGCGCATTTTTGCCGCTGTATGATCACTGGGCGTCGCTGGCTTGGTATGACAGCCCACAGCGTATCCGGCAATTGCAAGGCTTGCCGCTGGCGGCGCTTGAACGTGAAATCGTCGCCGCGTTTCCATCCCGTCTAGGGGCCGTGAAGGTTCATGGCGTGGGCGCTTTTCCTCTGGTACGCCGCCATGCACAACGTTATGTCAAACCGGGGTTGGCATTACTCGGTGATGCGGCACATACCATCAATCCGCTGGCTGGGCAGGGGGTGAATCTGGGCTACCGTGATGTTGGCGCGCTGTTGGCGGTGGTGGCGGATGCGGTGGCTCAGGGCGAGGATTGGGCGAGTGAAGCAGTGCTGATGCGCTATCAACGCCGTCGTCGTCGGGATAACCTGATGATGCAAAATGGTATGGATCTGTTTTACTCCACCTTCAGCAACGATCTGCCCCCGCTGAGAGTGGCACGCAATCTGGCCTTGATGGCCGCACAACATGCGGGCAAGTTGAAGGAACAAGCGCTGAAGTATGCGTTAGGTTTATGATTTCCTGCCAGAGAACACTGAAAAGCAAACAGCTCGCCGTAGCGAGCTGTTCTAAATTTGGCTGGGGTACCTGGATTCGAACCAGGGAATGCTGGTATCAAAAACCAGTGCCTTACCGCTTGGCGATACCCCAATTATCATTTTTTGAATGGTGGCTACGACGGGATTTGAACCTGTGACCCCATCATTATGAGTGATGTGCTCTAACCAACTGAGCTACGTAGCCATATCCACATACATTAACTGCCTACCTATTGGTCATTAAATCGAAAGTCACCAGATGTAGTGAAAAACGATATTACTGGTGCGAACGATGTCGCCAATTCGGTGCAGTTTGAGGTATGAGGAGACTATCTGGTGCTATAAATCAATGGTGTTGTATGGCTGGGGTACCTGGATTCGAACCAGGGAATGCTGGTATCAAAAACCAGTGCCTTACCGCTTGGCGATACCCCAATAACACAATTAATTTTTTACAGCTTCATCGGGAAAGATGGCTGGGGTACCTGGATTCGAACCAGGGAATGCCGGTATCAAAAACCGGTGCCTTACCGCTTGGCGATACCCCACCTGCTGTTTACACAACGACGAAAGAGATGGTGCGGGAGGCGAGACTTGAACTCGCACACCTTGCGGCGCTAGAACCTAAATCTAGTGCGTCTACCAATTTCGCCACTCCCGCAAAAAAAAGTGGTGGCTACGACGGGATTCGAACCTGTGACCCCATCATTATGAGTGATGTGCTCTAACCAACTGAGCTACGTAGCCATCTTTTTTGCGTTACCTTCATCGGCGTTGCGGGGCGCATTATGCGTATATGGTCGTTTTGCGTCAACTAATTTTTTCCCGAAAAAGCGACTGAGTGTGTTGTTTGTCTGGGTTGTGAACAGTCTGTCTATAAAATAGACAAATAAAAGAATTACTGCTGAAAAACATCAACAAAAGGGGGAGTCGTCTCCCCCATGAGATATCACTGATAGGCGGATTGGTGTACCCCTACCGCTCGGCCAGACGGGTCGTCCATCTTTTTGAAGGACTCATCCCATTCAATGGCTTTGGCCGATGAACAGGCGACGGAGGGGCCACCGGGAACACATTCGGCGGCGCTGGGCAGAGGGAATAACTGTTCGAAAATGTCACGATACAGGTAACCTTCTTTTGACGTCGGCGTATTGTATGGGAAGCGGAATTGAGCTGTTTCCAACTGTTGATCGCTGATCTGTTTGGCGGCCACTTCTTTTAAAGTATCAATCCAACTGTAGCCAACCCCATCAGAAAACTGCTCTTTCTGGCGCCAGGCGACGCTGGCTGGCAGATAAGACTCGAAACATTCACGGAGAATGTGTTTTTCCATTTTGCCGTTGCCGCACATTTTGTCTTTCGGGTTGATGCGCATGGCCACATCGAGAAATTTTTTGTCCAGGAAGGGAACACGGGCTTCGACTCCCCAGGCCGACATGGCTTTGTTGGCACGTGCACAGTCGTACATATGCAGTGCCAATAGCTTACGCACCGTCTCTTCATGGAACTCTTTAGCATTGGGGGCTTTATGGAAGTACAAATAACCGCCAAATACTTCATCGGCACCTTCCCCTGATAGCACCATTTTAATGCCCATCGCCTTGATTTTACGGGACATCAGGTACATCGGTGTTGAGGCGCGAATCGTGGTCACATCATAAGTTTCAATATGGTAAATCACATCACGGATGGCATCGAGCCCCTCTTGTACCGTGAAGTGAAGCTCATGGTGTACCGTGCCGAGGTGATTAGCCACCTGTTGTGCCGCTGCCAGATCCGGAGAACCCTCCAGGCCAACGGCAAAGGAGTGCAGTTGCGGCCACCAGGCTTCGCTACGCTCATCATCTTCCACACGACGGGCGGCATATTTTTTGGTAATGGCCGAGATCACGGAGGAATCCAGCCCGCCAGAAAGCAGCACCCCATAGGGGACATCGGACATCAGGTGGCTTTTCACTGACTCTTCCAATGCATCACGCAGTGCATCGGCGTCAGTGGTGTTATCGGCCACATTGGCAAAGTCGAACCAGTCGCGCTGATAATATTGGCGAATTTCTCCCTCTTGGCTCCAGAGATAGCTACCCGCCGGGAACTCTTTGATGCTGCGACATATCGGTACCAGCGCTTTCATTTCAGAAGCCACAAACAGGTTGCCATGTTCATCATGCCCCATATAGAGCGGGATGATACCCAGATGGTCACGACCAATCAGATAAGCATCTTTTTCTGCATCATAGAGGGCGAAGGCAAACATGCCCTGCAGTTCATCCAGAAAGGCCGGTCCTTGTTCCTGATACAGGGCCAGGATCACTTCACAGTCGGAAGCGGTTTGGAATGCATAACGGTCACTTAATTGCTGGCGCAATGCCTGGTGATTATAAATTTCCCCGTTAACTGCCAAAATATGGTTACCTGCCGCGTTGTAGAGCGGTTGAGCGCCATGATTCACATCAACAATCGACAGGCGTTCATGAGCAAGAATCGCTTTATCACTGGCATAGATACCGGACCAGTCAGGGCCGCGGTGGCGCATCAGGCGCGATAACTCCAACGCTTTTTTACGCAATTCAAGCGGATCAGACTTTAGATCGAGCACGCCAAAAATAGAACACATAATGACTCTCCTCATACTCTTGATAAATTGATACCTGATGTTATTCATCTGGCTGGGCCGTGGGCATGATGATCACCCCATGGCTTTACTGATGATGAAAATGCGGCTAAACCTGGGGTGAATGCAAGAGATTTAACTTTATGACGGAAAAAATTTAGCAGAGAGGATTTAAAATTAGCGAATATTCAGTTTTGAAGCTAAAAAACTATTGAATCGTTAATTTTTAAGTGGGGTGACCTGATTGCCTATGGTGCAGCCATGCCGCCATAAGCCATCAAGCCAGCCTGACTAAAAGATACTGATATCAGCGACGGAAGGGTAGATGTAGCTGGGGCGGAATGGCATGTTTTCAACATCGTTCAGTGTAGAAACACCCGATAACACCAGTACGGTGGCTAAACCCGCCTGGAAGCCAGCCAGAATATCGGTGCGCAGGTTATCGCCAATAATCACCGTGTCCTCTGAGTGCGCCTGCATTTTATTCAGTGCCGCACGGATAATCCACGGGCTGGGTTTACCCACGTAAAAAGGTTTACGTCCGGTGATCTTCTCAATAGGGGAGCAGAGTGCGCCGCAGGCAGGGACAAAACCGTGTCCATGGGTATCCGGATTGGTGGCAATAAAGCGCGCTCCATTACTGACGAAGTAGGCGGCTTTATGGATCATGTCCCAATTGTAAGAGCGAGTCTCACCAACGATAACAAAGTCCGGGTTGATGTCGGTAATGGTAAAACCGGCTTTGTAGAGTTCATGGATCAGCGCGCCTTCACCGACCACATAGGCTTTTTTACCTTCCTGACGGCGCAGAAAATCCGCCGTGGCCATGGCTGAAGTGTAAAACGCGCTTTCTGGTACTTCCAACCCGGCGGCGCTAAAACGGTTAGCGAGGTCTTGTGCGGTTTGCGAAGGGTAGTTAGTCAACACCACCAACGGCATTCCTTTTTCCTGAATGCGCGCCAGAAACAGATCGGCACCGGCAATCGGAGTATTGTCATGCAATAACACGCCGTCGATGTCACATATCACATTTTTAATCGTCATGGTGGCTGGTTCTCATAGTGATGGATCTTCCCCCGGCAACAGAGTTGCTATACCTATCGGCATTCAAGCTGTACGGTATTGGCCGCAACGTGGATGAACTTGGGTATACAAATATTGATGAGAAGCCATGCAGCGGTAGCCACAATAGCGGGTCATCAAGGCGGAAAGAGCAGAGCATAGCGGGTCTATATGCCCCCGACAATGGTTTAATCGATTTGTCGGCACGGGGCATGGCTGTAACCTGAATTAGTCATCGCAGATGGCGTGGCCTTCCAGTAATCGTTGTAGCAGTACGCCATTGAGCATTGCCCGTTTAACCAGGGCAAAAGCACCAATGGCGGAACGGTGATCGAGTGCTGAAGTGACCACCGGTAGATCCTTGCGGAACGCCTTTAGCACCTGGGTGTTGATACAGCGCTGAATAGCCGGTAGTAACACGTTCTTAGCTTCGATAATTTCGCCAGCAATCACCACTTTTTGCGGATTAAACAGGTTGATGGCGATGGCGACCGCTTTACCCAGGTAACGGCCAACATGTTCGATGACTTCACTGGCTAGGGGGTCACCCTGGTTGGCTGCTTTGCAGATAGCGCTGATACCGCAATCATCCGGCGTCAGTTTGCTGGGATAGCCCTGTGCCAGCAAGTGGCGCACGCGATGTTCGACAGCGGCATTGGCCGCGACAGTTTCCAGACAACCGAAATTACCGCAGTGGCAGCGCTCCCCCAACGGGTCGATTTGGATATGACCAATTTCACCCACGTTGCCATTGTTGCCGAGAAATATCTGGCCGTTAACGATGATCCCGGCCCCGGTACCCCGGTGCAGACGTACCAGAATGGAGTCTTCACAATCGCGAGTGGCGCCAAAATAGTGCTCGGCAAGGGCTAGGCTGCGGATATCGTGCCCGACAAAACTGGTGACGCTAAAACGCCGTTGCAGGCCGTCAACCAGTGCCCATTTGTTGACTGTGATATGTGGCATATAGTGAACGACGCCTAAAGCAGGGTCCACCAGACCGGGCAGAATAACCGCAATGGCGATCAGCTCGTGCAATTTGCGCTGATAACTAGCGAGAAACTGCTCAATGGCATGGAACAAGGCATTTTCCAGTGTTTCCTGTGTCCGTTCCGGCAAAGGATAGTGCTCCTCACCGAGGGACTTGCCGCTCATGTCATACAAGGTGATGGTGGCATCGTGCCGACCAAGACGGACCGCCACCGTATGAAAATGGCGGGTTTCAGTCACAATGGAAATAGCACGGCGTCCACCGGTAGAGGCTTGCTGTTCAACTTCTTTGATCAGCCCACGCTCCAATAGCTGGCGAGTAATTTTAGTGATGCTGGCGGGAGCAAGTTGGCTAAGTTCAGCAATCTGAATGCGTGAAATAGGGCCTTGCTGGTCAATCAGGCGATAAACTGCGGCGCCATTGAGTTGCTTAACTAAATCAATATTCCCTATCTGCGTCTGTCCGCCACTCTTCATCAATAGATTTGCTCGCTATTTGTCGCTGGATATCAATTATACCCGTCACCAATGAAGCTGAAGCGGTGTTGGCTACAGTTATTCGCCTCTTCCCTAAGGCCCACCCCGTTGTGGGGCCGCTGCAAGCAGCGTTAAAATCCGTTAGAAATCACTTCTCTGTGATTTTCTCTTCGGGCCTGGCTTTGCCGCGTTACTCGGCCTAAGCCAGGCCTCGCTCTAAAGAGCCAGCACAAGCGCGTTTTGTCTCGCAACTTCATTGGACTTGAGTATAAACCTCATGGCCGTTAACCCAGGTTTGCGTTACCTGGTAATCGCGGGTGAAGGCGGTCAGGTTGGCCACTTTGCCGGCGGTGATAGAACCCAAACGCCGCTCTACGCCAATGGCCCGTGCCGGATACAGTGTTGCCATACGCAGCGCTTCGTCCAGAGCGATACCCGCATGCTCCACGGTGTTACGCACCGCGTCGATCATCGTCAGAGCGGAACCACTTAGCGTACCGTTTTCATCAACACATAATCCATCACGATAGTATATGGTTTTGCCAGCAAAAATAAATTGGTCTATATCCGCTCCGGCAGGTGCGGTGGCATCTGTCACCAGCACCAATTTGTCACCTTTGAGCCGTTTGGCATTACGAATACTCGCCCAGGCGACATGGTAACCATCGGCTATGATACCGGTATAGACGTCTGGCGTATCAAAAATGGCCCCGACCAAGCCAGGTTCACGGCCAGTAATGTAGGGCATGGCATTGTAGAGGTGGGTGGCGAAGGTACACCCAGCCGCGAAGCCGTTACGCGCTTGCTGATAAGTGGCATTAGAGTGCCCGGAAGAAACTACAATACCGGCGTCCGCCAGTTGTTTAATCACTTGGGGCTCGACCATTTCCGGAGCCAAGGTCACTTTGGTGATGACATCGGCATTGGCCCACAGATAGTCGATCATCTCAGTGGTTGGCTGGCGGATAAACGCCGGGTTGTGCGTGCCTTTTTTTACCGGGCTCAGGTAGGGGCCTTCCAGGTGCAAACCCAGCGCTTGATTGGGATGCTTTTGCAGATAAGCACGCATAACATTGACGGCGTGCTTCATAAAATCGTCACTGCAGGTGATCAGCGTAGGCAGATAGCTGGTACAACCGGATTTCTCGTTGGCGCGCTGCATGATTTCCAGTGTTTCTTCTGAAATAGCGTCAAGGGAATCGTTAAATTGCACACCGCCACAGCCATTAAGCTGCACGTCAATAAAACCGGGGGCTAACATGGCACCACCCAGATCACGAGTTTCGATACCTTCCGGTAACTCAGCCAGTGGGCAGACCCGGTCAATCAGGCCACCAGCAACGACCACGGCATGGTCATCAAGTATATCGTGCCCAGTAAAGATCCGGCATTGGGTTAAAGCAAACATGTAGCCCCCTATAAAAATTTAAAGACTATTAACGCTTTCCGCTTCTAATTCGCGGAAGTATTTCACGGTTTTCACTTTCAGTTCCATAGTGGAAGGTTCATCACACACCACTACAGACTTAGGATGCAGTTGCAGGCAACTGATGGTCCACAGGTGGTTAATACAGCCTTCCACAGCAGCTTCCAGCGCCTGAGCTTTGCCACGGCCAGTCACCAGAATCATCACTTCTTCCGCATCCAACAGCGTACCCACACCCACCGTCAGGGCATACTTGGGTACCAGGCTGACATCACCGCCGAAGAAACGTGAGTTGGCAATACGCGTCTCTTCGGTCAGTGTTTTGATCCGGGTACGCGAAGCCAGAGAAGAAGCGGGTTCGTTAAAAGCAATGTGCCCATCAACCCCCACGCCCCCCATAAACAGGTTAACTTTACCGTAGGATTTCATTTTTTCTTCGTACAGACGGCACTCTTCGTTAACATCTGGCGCGTTACCGTCCAGCAGATTGATATTTTCATCTGGAATATCAATATGATCAAAGAAATTATTGTACATGAATGAGTGATAGCTTTCCGGGTGTTCCTGCGGCAGGCCGACATATTCATCCATATTAAAAGTGACCACGTGCTTGAAGCTGACTTCACCCGCTTTATGCATCGCAATCAGGTGTTTATAGGCTTCCAACGGGGTGCCACCAGTAGGTAGGCCAAGTACGAATGGGCGATCAGCCGTTGGGTTGAATGCATTAATCCGCTGGACGATGTGGCGTGCAGCCCATTTGCCGACGTGTGCGGTATCTTGTAGGGGGATCAGTCTCATTGTACACCTCTTGGTAGAATAAACCTTAGCCAGACCCGTGGTTATTCAAGTTGCAGCACCTGACTTTGCTATTGCCTTCCTGCAACGTGAATGAACTAGGGTATAATACTCTGTAAGCGTAACTTAGCTTTATGACGTTCGCGTAGGCATTACGCTCAGTGATTTTTTGTATGATAAAATAAGTTTTGTATTATGGCTAGCATTCTGCGGATTAAAGCGTGCTTTAAAGTGATTCAAATCACAAAAACAGCGGTTTTAATTTGCGATGCGAAATATTTTTTTTACACTCCATCATGCGTAATTAGCACCATACAAAATGATTTCTAAAAAGTAGTGAACTTGCTTAATAAACTACTAAATCAGGTCCGTTTGCGGACCAAATAGGGGGAAGGGTGAATATTCTTAGTTATCTACAAAAAATTGGCCGGGCCTTGATGGTTCCGGTGGCGACATTGCCAGCCGCCGCCATCTTGATGGGGGTGGGCTACTGGATTGATCCTGTCGGTTGGGGCGGTGACAACGCACTGGCTGCATTGCTGATCAAATCGGGTGCGGCGATTATCGACAATATGGCGGTGCTGTTTGCTGTGGGTGTGGCTTATGGCATGTCAAAAGATAAAGACGGGGCAGCGGCGCTGACCGGTTTTGTCGGCTTCCTGGTATTAACCACCCTGTGTTCACCGGCTGCGGTGTCGATGATCCAGAAAATCCCGGTTGATCAAGTACCGGTGGCATTTGGTAAAATTGAGAACCAGTTTGTGGGTATTCTGGTGGGGATCATCTCTGCTGAGGTTTATAACCGTTTCAGCGGTGTTGAACTGCCCAAAGCGCTGTCGTTCTTCAGTGGCCGCCGTTTAGTGCCTATTTTGATCTCCTTCCTGATGATTCTGGTTGCTTTTATCATGATGTACGTCTGGCCGGTAGTGTTTGGTGGCCTGGTGAACTTTGGTGAGCATATCCAGAAACTGGGTTCGGCGGGGGCGGGTATCTACGCCTTCTTTAACCGTTTATTAATTCCGGTTGGCTTACACCATGCCCTGAACTCGGTGTTCTGGTTTGATGTGGCTGGCATCAATGATATTCCTAACTTCCTGGGTGGTCAGCAATCCATTGAATCTGGCAAGGGCATTGTCGGAATTACTGGGCGTTATCAGGCTGGTTTCTTCCCGATCATGATGTTTGGTTTGCCGGGTGCCGCCTTGGCCATTTACCACTGTGCTCGCCCGGAGAATAAAGCCAAAGTGCTGGGGATTATGCTGGCAGGGGCGTTTGCTTCTTTCTTCACCGGTATCACCGAGCCGCTGGAGTTCTCCTTTATGTTTGTTGCCCCAGTACTGTATGTGATCCACGCAGTGCTAACGGGTATTTCGGTATTTATTGCCGCCAGTATGCAGTGGATTGCTGGTTTCGGATTCAGTGCGGGTCTGGTGGATATGTTCTTGTCAACACGCAATCCGCTGGCAACTCAGTGGTATATGCTGATACCGCAAGGTTTGGTGTTCTTTGCTATCTATTACGTGGTGTTCCGTTTCACTATCAGCAAGTTTAATCTGCTGACTCCAGGTCGTGAACTGGCGGTTGCCGGTGATGAGGCTGATGGTTATGACGTGGATACCAGCGTAAATAAAGATGAAAATGAAATCACCACTTTGGCACGCCGTTATGTGAGCGCCATTGGCGGCTCTGAAAACCTCACTGGCATTGATGCCTGTATTACTCGTCTGCGTCTGAATGTAAAAGATTCAGCACGGGTGAATGATGCCATGGCAAAACGTTTGGGTGCTTCGGGTGTGATTCGCCTGAATAAGCAAAGCGTGCAGATTATCGTCGGTACTCGTGCCGAACTGATCGCCAGCGCGATGCGTCAGGTGCTGGCAGCAGGCCCAGTTGCGGCAGCGGCTGACCCCGCAGTGGCTGCTGCTACGGCTGAAGTCAAACCGCAAGCGGTACTTAATACCAATAAAGTTCTGTTCCAAGCGCTGGTTGCCCCGGTTACCGGTGAAATTGTGGCACTGGACCAAGTGCCGGATGAGGCCTTCGCCAGTAAAGCGGTGGGTGACGGTGTGGCGATTCGCCCAACGGATAAAACCGTGGTGGCACCTGCAGATGGCACCGTGGTGAAGATTTTCAATACCAATCATGCCTTCTGCCTGGAAACTGAAAAAGGTGCAGAAATCGTGGTGCATATGGGTATCGACACCGTGGCGCTCAATGGTCAGGGCTTTAAACGCCTGGTCGAAGAAGGGGCGGTAGTGAAAGCCGGTCAGCCGATTCTGGAACTGGACCTGGATTACCTGAATGCCCATGCCCGCTCAATGATAAGCCCGGTGGTGGTCAGCAATGCTGATGATTATGCTGGGTTGACGGCCTTGGCCAGCGGCCATGTGGTTGCAGGTGAGACCAAACTGTTCGAAATCCAAAAATAAGTGGGTTAATCGTTTTGGGCACCTCATAAGGTGCCAATAACCTTGGCGGGAAAAGAGCGATCTTTTCCCGTTTTTTTATTTTTGATGCTGATAACCTGCTTTCTGGTGCAACAAACGGTTGTTTCCAACCGTGGCTTGTTGGAATATATGCGGTTATCAGTGGTGCGTTGTATTTGAGGAATCATGATATGAGTGAGGCAGAAGTCCGCCCAACCAATTTTATCCGTCAGATTATTGATGAAGATCTGGCGACCGGGAAGCACCAGTCGGTACATACTCGTTTCCCGCCAGAGCCGAATGGCTATTTGCATATCGGCCATGCTAAATCCATTTGCCTAAACTTTGGCATTGCCAAAGATTATCAAGGCCAATGTAATCTCCGTTTTGATGACACCAACCCGGTCAAAGAAGATATCGAGTTTGTTGACTCTATCAAGCAGGATGTCGAGTGGTTGGGCTTTAAATGGGACGGGGCGATTCGTTATTCCTCAGACTATTTCGATCAACTGCATCAGTATGCCGTTGAACTGATCAACAAGGGTTTAGCCTATGTTGATGAATTAACGCCAGAACAGATCCGTGAATATCGCGGTACCTTGACCGCACCGGGTAAAGACAGCCCCTATCGCAACCGTTCGGTTGCCGAGAACCTGGCGCTATTTGAAAAAATGCGCAATGGCGAGTTTGCCGAGGGCCAAGCCTGTTTGCGCGCGAAAATCGATATGGCATCGCCATTTATCGTGATGCGCGATCCGGTCATTTACCGTATCAAGTTTGCCCATCACCACCAGACCGCGAACAAGTGGTGTATCTATCCGATGTACGATTTCACCCACTGCATTTCCGATGCACTGGAGGAGATCACGCATTCGCTGTGTACACTGGAGTTCCAGGATAACCGCCGGCTGTACGACTGGGTGCTGGATAATATTTCTATCCCATGCCATCCGCGTCAGTATGAGTTCTCGCGACTCAATCTTGAGTACGCCATTATGTCCAAGCGCAAACTGAGCCAACTGGTATCAGAGAAGGTGGTGGAAGGTTGGGATGATCCCCGCATGCCGACCATTTCCGGGTTGCGCCGTCGTGGTTACACTGCCGCTTCTATTCGCGAGTTTTGCCTGCGTATTGGCGTAACCAAGCAGGATAATAACGTTGAGATGGCAGCACTGGAGTCCTGTATCCGTGAAGACCTCAATGAACATGCGCCGCGCGCCATGGCTGTGCTGGATCCGGTCAAAGTGGTGATTGAAAACATGTCGGATGCTGTGGAGACGCTGACCGTACCTAACCATCCGAACAAACCGGAAATGGGCTCACGGGAAGTGCCGTTCAGCCGTGAAGTTTATATTGATCGCGCTGACTTCCGTGAGGAAGCCAATAAGCAGTATAAGCGCCTGGTACTGGGGAAAGAGGTTCGCCTGCGTAACGCCTATGTCATCAAAGCGGAGCGTATAGAGAAAGATGCTGCGGGTGAGATCACCACCATTTTTTGTACCTACGACCCGCAAACCCTGGGTAAAGATCCTGCTGATGGCCGCAAGGTGAAAGGGGTGATTCATTGGGTTTCTGTAGCCCATGCCATACCCGCAGAAATTCGCCTGTATGATCGCTTGTTCAGTGTGGCTAACCCGGGGGCGGCAGAGGATTTCCTCTCTACCATTAATCCGCAATCACTGGTGATCAAGCCAGGTTTTGTTGAAGCCAGTCTGTGCACTGCCGAGCCAGAAAACGCCTATCAGTTTGAACGTGAAGGTTATTTCTGTGCTGATAGCCGCTATTCCTCAGCGGATCATCTGGTATTTAACCGGACGGTGGGTTTGCGTGATACCTGGGCCAAGATGGATATATAATCCGGCTGAAACGGGTAACAGCGCGGTCCCTTATGGGCTGCGCTGTCATTCAGTCAATAGGCTTGCGGTTTAAAGGACATCTTAAATGGAACAGCAAACAGCATCGCTGCTTGCTTAAAGGGAACAGCCTGATAGAGATCGGTTATTTCTCGCTGTGCAGTGCTTCATTGTTACGGCAATCACCGGTTTCACAATGACCATACAGGTATAAACTGTGGTTGGTGAGTTTAATATTATACCGTTTGGCGATATCCCGTTGGCGTGCCTCAATGGACTCGTCACTAAACTCGATCACTTTGCCGCAATCCAGGCAAATTAGGTGGTCGTGATGATGTTGCTGGGTTAATTCGAAGACTGACTTGCCACCTTCAAAACTGTGACGGGTGACAATACCGGCATCATCAAACTGATTGAGTACCCGATAAACCGTAGCCAGACCAATCTCTTCCCCGAGGTCGATCAGTTTTTTGTACAGGTCTTCAGCACTGACGTGATGACATTTTGGATCCTGCAGTATTTCAAGGATTTTAAGTCGTGGAAGCGTGACTTTTAAGCCGGCTTTTTTCAATGCGCTATTGTTATCAGTCATGCGGGTTCAGTCCTGTTATTATGCTAATCAAACACGGTACTAATCAATGCTGAGCAGTTCCCGCTTATGATGCCGGGCTGGCGCAAAGACGTAATTGCGTCTCATTATAGAACCGGTTGACGTAAATAGGAACCGCTGGTTGTTCACAAAGGTCTGGTTGTTCGCAAAGGCCTAGTTGTTCACCAATGTATTGTTCACCAAGGTATGGCTCACCCAGGCCTCTCTGCACGTGACTTGGTTGATTTAACCGACAAAGTGGTGGTTTTGGGCTTTATCGCAGCGGTCATCTTACGCCAAGAGGCCCTGTAGAGCCTCTTGCTGCGGTCAACGTATCAATTGTTGAACCGGTTTGGTGCAATCCAGGCTTAACCGATGATCTCCGCCAGGCTGAGTTCTTCACAGATCTGTTGGACCCAGGCTGCTACGCGCTCGTTGGTTAATTCAGGTTGACGATCTTCATCAATGGCTAGACCAATAAAGTGGTTGTCGTCTGCTAACCCCTTAGAGGCTTCGAAATGGTAACCCTTGGTTGGCCAGTTACCGACAATCACTGCACCGCGTGGTTCAATGATATCGCGCAGTGTCCCCATCGCATCGCAGAAATACTCTGCATAGTCTTCTTGATCACCGCAGCCGAATAGCGCCACCAACTTACCGTTGAAGTCAACCTCTTCCAGTGTGGGAAAGAAATCATCCCAGTCACATTGCGCTTCGCCGTAATACCAAGTGGGGATCCCGAACAGCAGAATATCAAATGCGGCCAGATCTTCTTTGCTGCTTTTGGCGATGTCGTGAAGTTCTGCAACATCGTTACCGTATTTTTGATGGAGGGTCTTCTGGATCATCTTGGCAATGTTTTCGGTATTGCCAGTATCGCTGCCAAAGAAAATACCTACATGAGCCATATTGCGAATAACCTTTTAATTCAATTTGTTGTGTTGCTTAAATGTGGTGTGAGATTTACCTGAGGCATCGTCTCCACCCGTAAATAGACCCCTATCATGCCAGAGATTTACCCTGCGGTTATATCACATTTATGTGATGCTCTGGGCTATAGGGGTACTGGCATCACCGTTCATGCTTCAGGCTGTTCTTCTGCCAGTTGTGTTAACAGCATTTGTTCAATTAACTCACTGCGGCTGATATTGCGCAGATCCGCCAGTTTATTCAACGCATCCACGGCCTCGGCGTTGATTTTCAGTTCTACACGCCGTAATCCCCGTACTTTGTCACGCCGTAGTTGATTGCGCTTATTGATCTTAAGCTGTTCATCACGGGAAAGCGGGTTGGTTTTCGGGCGTCCCGGGCGGCGTTCATCTGCAAACAGATCTAGCGTTGTACGGTCCGTATATTCTTTTGCCATTATTGCTTTACTGCAAAGGAGTTGGTATCAAAAAACGTTTTCACGCTTCCAGACGGTTTGGTTAACACCAATACCCTGGTCTATTCAACAAATTGAATTATACCTAGGATAGCGCGCCATCTTACCCTAGCAGGGGGAATGACGACAATGCTTAACTTGGCTTGCAACAGCCTAGTTCATTGGGCTGGAGAGATATCGTCATCGTCCTTCAGGGTTGGTCAATAAAACGGTGGATGGCCCTTAATACGGCTTCGGGTTTTTCTGCATGTACCCAATGGCCGCAACCCGCGACCACGTAAGAACGGGCCTGCGGAAACTGGCTGGCGATGTGGTCGCGATAGCTATCCTGAATATAAGGGGAGAGTGCACCACGGATAAACAGGATAGGATGCGGCCAGGTGGGCACCTCCTGCCAGCCGATAATTGAGGGATATTGCGCCATCAGTACCGGCAAATTGAAGCGCCAACTGCCAGCCTGGAAAGACTTTAGCAAGAACTGGATCACCCCTTCTTCCGGCAATATCTCGCGCATCCGCTGAGCCGCTTGTTGGCGCTGGGTTATCCCTGCCTCGCTGACGGCCTGTAGTGCATGGAACACTTTATCGTGGCGGCGGGTGTGCTGGTAGTCGACGGGTGCGATATCAATCACCACCAAGCGGTCAATTCGCTCAGGGGCAAGCGCCGTCAGTGCCATAGCCACCTTCCCCCCCATGGAGTGGCCGATGACAATGGCTTTCTCTATTTGCAAATCGTCTAACAGCGTGAGCAGATCTTGCGCCATGGCCTGATAAGTCATCTCTGCCGCGCGGGGAGAAAGCCCATGATTGCGTAGATCGACTTTAATGACGTTATGTTGATGATTGAGGTCACGTGCCAATATGCCAAGATTATCCAGGTTACCGAACAGGCCGTGCAGGAGTATCACTGGCAGATTGGTGGGGGTTGCCACCTCTGCCGTGAGCAATTGATAGTGTAATTTCATGGGAAAACCGGTGCATTAGAAATAGGGGGTCAGCTTATCATAACCTCACTCACAATTGCCGTGGGTAAAGTTGGATGTCAGTCTAGAGTCTGTTACTCTAATTCAAGTTGGTGAAACACTATAAAACCAGATGGTTACCAAATGGTAGGTTTTACGCCTTGGCATATTGCAATATGCGAGGTAACCACGTTGTGCTGCCACCCCGGCGGTTTGCAATAAAACGAACATGAAAAATTATAAAATCTAATAGAATCACTGTATTGGGTGAAAATGAAAACGATTGAAGTCGACGAGGATCTTTACCGCTATATTGCCAGCCATACGCAGCATATTGGGGAAAGTGCGTCTGATATTTTACGGCGTATGCTGAAGTTTACTGGCGAGCAGCCTGAGCCTATCGCTCCCATTACTGCAGGCCAACCGGTGGTGGTTGCCACTCAGAAGCAACGCTCGCTTGATCCGCTGCGTGTGATGCGCGAACTGTTGCGGTCAGAGGAATATGCACAACAACACAAAGCAGTAAATCGCTTTCTGCTACTACTGTCCACTTTGTACCGGTTGGATGCGGCTGATTTTTCCGCCGCAACGGAAGCCCTGCGCGGCCGTACCCGCACTTATTTTGCTGGCGATCAGCAAACTTTGCTGGCCAATGGTACGCATACCAAACCAAAACAGGTTCCAGGGACACCCTATTGGGTGATCACCAACACCAATACTGGCCGCAAACGCAGTATGATCGAACATATCATGCAAGCCATGCAGTTCCCGGTGGAGCTGATCGAAAAAGTTTGCGATACCATCTAATTTAGCAATCAGCCCGTCATGGTGGTCTGCAAGCGACTTATTGCCCGGCCACAGACTGGCATATTAGGGAGAGAGTCTATGGCGAATGACCCACGTGCTGGGCAACCAGCCCAACAAAGTGATTTGATCAACGTTGCCCAACTGACATCGCAATACTATGTGCTGCAACCGGAAGCCGGTAACCCAGCCCATGCGGTAAAATTTGGTACTTCAGGGCATCGTGGCAGTGCGTTACGTCAGAGTTTTAACGAAGCCCATATTTTGGCTATCGCCCAGGCGATTGCTGAAATGCGTAAGCAACTGGATATTCATGGCCCTTGCTATGTGGGCAAGGATACCCACGCTTTGTCTGAGCCAGCGTTTATTTCCGTGTTGGAAGTCTTAACCGCCAACGGTGTGGATGTGGTGGTGCAGGAAAATAATGGCTTTACCCCAACGCCAGCGGTGTCTCACGCCATTTTATGCTACAACCGCCAGGGCGGAGCGCAGGCTGATGGTATTGTCATCACGCCTTCGCACAATCCACCAGAAGATGGCGGCATTAAATATAATCCACCTAATGGTGGCCCAGCGGATACCAACCTGACGTCAGTGATCGAAAAACGTGCCAACGAGCTGTTAGCCCATCATTTGCAAGGTGTGCAGCGCCAATCGCTGGCAAAAGCCTGGAACAGTGGTCATCTGCATGCGCAGGATCTGGTACAGCCTTATGTCGCCGGGTTGGTGGATGTGGTTGATATGCCAGCGATTCAGCGTGCGGGTCTGAAGCTAGGAGTTGATCCATTAGGTGGTTCTGGAATCGCCTACTGGCAACGCATTGCTGAACACTACAAACTGGATCTCACGCTGGTTAATGACTCCATCGACCAGACATTCCGTTTTATGCATCTCGACCATGATGGCATCATCCGTATGGACTGTTCATCCGAGTCTGCCATGGCGGGTTTACTGGCCCTGCGCGATAAGTTTGAACTGGCGTTTGCCAATGATCCCGATTATGACCGCCACGGTATTGTCACCCCGGCTGGCTTGATGAACCCTAACCATTACCTGGCGGTTGCCATTAATTATCTGTTCCAGCACCGTCCACAGTGGGGAGCCGATGTTGCCGTGGGCAAAACCTTGGTTTCCAGCGCTATGATTGACCGCGTGGTGGCAGATCTGGGCCGTAAGCTGGTGGAAGTGCCAGTCGGCTTCAAATGGTTTGTTGATGGCTTGTTTGATGGCAGCTTTGGTTTTGGTGGTGAAGAGAGTGCCGGGGCTTCATTCTTGCGCTTTAACGGTACGCCTTGGTCGACAGATAAAGACGGCATTATCATGTGCTTACTAGCAGCAGAAATCACCGCCGTCACCGGTGAGAACCCGCAATATCATTATAACCAGTTAGCCAAACGCTTTGGTGCTCCGAGTTATAACCGTATTCAGGCACCGGCAACTGCCGCGCAGAAAGCGGCACTCTCCAAGTTGTCACCAGAAATGGTGCAAGCCAGCACCTTGGCGGGAGACCCTATTACCGCGCGCCTGACTACGGCACCGGGTAACGGTGCTTCCATTGGCGGCCTGAAAGTGATGACCGACAATGGCTGGTTTGCGGCTCGGCCTTCCGGCACAGAAGAGGCGTACAAAATCTACTGTGAAAGTTTCCTCGGTGCTCAGCATCGCGAGAAAATCGAACACGAAGCGGTTGAAATTGTTAGCGCAGTATTGGCCGGCGCGAAATAGAGTCTATCTTTCTGGCTATGCAGGTTGCAGCCCCACTGCTGCAACCTGTACCTCTCATACTTCAAGTTGCTTGGGTGTTGGCTGCCTTCGTTCACCCCAGTCACATAGTTATCTATGCTCCCGGGGATTCGCTCATTTGCCGCCTACAAGCAAATCGAATTATTTTGGGTATACATGAAATCAAAACACCTGAATCACCCCTGACTGGGGATGCCGCATCAGGCTGACTTCGATACCAAATACCGTCTTCACTGCCGCAGGCGTCAATACCTGTTCTGGAGAGCCCTCAGCATAACAGCGCCCCTGATGGAGAAGGATCAAGCGGTCAGCATAGCGGGCAGCCAGATTCAGATCATGCAGGATTACCAGCACGGCATGCCCCAGGCGCGCATAGTCGCTCACCTGTTGCAGTATCTGATGCTGGTATTTCAGATCGAGCGCGGAGGTCGGTTCATCCAGTAACAGTAAATTGGGCTGGCCGGTGGCGGTGTCATCCTGTAATTGCGCCAAGACCCGGGCTAAATGCACCCGTTGTTTTTCCCCTCCGGAAAGCGCGGGGTAAGGGCGCTCAGCCAGATGTGTGGCCCCAACTTGTGCCAGGCAATGATCGGCGATACGCCGGTCTGCTTGTTGTCCGCTACGGTGTGGCAGGCGCCCTAACTGCACCACTTCATGACACAAAAAATCGAAATTCAGCGAAGATGACTGGGGTAAAATAGCCAGCCGTTTGGCTAACGCAGCACGTTGCCAATGTTGGCGTGGTTGCCCGAGGATCTCGATGTCTCCCTCATAGGGCAACTCACCGCCAATGCTATTGAATAGACTCGACTTGCCAGCGCCGTTACTGCCGAGGATGGCACTTAGGGTACCAGCTTGTAACGTTAAGTTAATCTCTTGCAGGATTGGCCGGTTGCCACGACGCAGACTCAGATTACGCACGCTAAGTGCAGTGGTCATGGCAGGCTCCTTTTTTGTTGCAATAATAACCAGAGAAAGAAAGGTGCACCGAGTAGGGCGGTGATAATACCGATCGGAATTTCTGCCGGAGGTGCCAGCAAACGAGCACCCACATCAGCCAGTAACAACAAAATGGCGCCCCATAAGGCACTTAATGGCAGTAAGTGGCGGTAATCTGGGCCACAAACCAGACGGACCAGATGCGGGATAACCAGCCCGACAAACCCGATCATGCCTGCAACGGCAACACCGATACCGATGCCCATGGCACAACTGACGATCAGATACCGTTTCAGCGGTTCAACCGCAATGCCCAGATGGCGTGCTTCAGATTCCCCGAGCAGTAACGCATTTAATGCCGGTGCCTGCCGCTGAAAATAAACCAACAGCAGCAGCGCGGTGCTACCTGCAAGTGCGACCGAATGCCAACGAGCACCCGCCAGGGAGCCCATTTGCCACAAACTCAAATCACGCAGTTGCTGATCACTGGCGAGGTAACTCAACAGTCCTAGCCCGGCAAAGGCCATAGCACTGATAGCAATACCGGCCAGCAGGATCAGCGTCATGGAAGTACCAAAAGGCGAGCGCCCGATACGATAGACCAGCAAGGTGGTAAGCATACCGCAGATGAAGGCACTCAGTGCGTTGTAACCCAAGCTTACCCATTCAGGTAGCTGAGCAAGGGGGGGAAGTTTGCTACTAAACAGCGGCAATAACACAATAGCTACCCCAGCCCCCAGCGCGGCCCCACCACTGACCCCAATAATGCCCGGATCCGCTAACGGATTACGAAACAAGCCTTGCAGAACGGCACCACAGAGTGCCAGTAATGCCCCGACGCTGATGGCTAAGAGTGCCCGCGGCAGGCGGATGTTTTGTACGATCAGCGTTGCCATCTCATTTTCAGTACCGGAGGGCAGTAACGCCTGTAGGGCATCTTTCAGAGGGAGCACCACCGGGCCATACAATAGCGTGACAAACAGTACCACCACGAGCAGCGCCAATCCTGCCAGTAACAACAGTGGAGTAGAGGCGCGACGCATTATTGTGCCCCGACCACTTGCAGTAATTGCTCTTGCAGACGCTGGGCTTCATCAATGGTACTCAGCCCCGCGCCACCCAATAAGGCTTTACCATTGACGAGCATGACATTTTTATTTTTTCCGGCAGGAGTCGCTTCCAGCAGCGGATAGTGTTTGAACACCTCCGTGGCACCGTGGTTGCCATGACGCGCACTGATTAAAATCACATCCGGCTGCATCTGCAGTAAGTTTTCAGCGGAAATGGTCTGGTAATTGCGCAGGTGATGAGCCGGATTCACCCCGCCTGCCAGCGTGATTAACGTATTAGCAGTACTGCCTTGACCAGCGATCATTGCCGGGCGCCCTTCATGAATCAGCAGGAAAATAACCCGTGGCTGCTTTTTATTGGCCAGTTGTTGGGCCCTTGCTTTCAGGGTGTCGAGTTGTTGTTGGGTCTGTTGGTGCAGGCGTTCCCCCGCTGCGGGCTGATTGATCTGCAGGGCAATCAGATCAATGTTAGACAGAACACCATCAATGTTGTCACTGTCTGGTAACACCGTGACGGTCACGCCCGCCTGGCGGACGCTGTCCAGCGTGGAAGTCGGGGCCATTTCGCTACTGCCAATCAATAGGTCAGGGCGTAGTGCCAGAATACCTTCTGCCGGCAACTGGCGGATATAACCGAGTTTAGCGGCGGAGACTTCTTTGGGTAACACGCTGCTGTTATCGGTGCCGACAATCTCTTGTTGTGCCCCTAGCGCCACCACAATTTCAGTGATCGCCGGTCCGGCGGTGATCAGGCGCTGGGCATAAAGTGAACTGCTGAAAACGAAGGTTATGATTAAAATCAGTGAATGTCTCATGGTGTGCCTTTGGTTAAGATATGGGCGGCTGGAATTTGTTGCTGCTGTAATAGATTGAGCAGATTTAATAAATTTTCATTACGTGCATTACGGTCGGTGATAATCACGATTTCAGGCCGTGCCGTTGACGAGGCGGCGAGAGTGGTAATTTGTGAGCGAAACTGATCCCAGTCGCTGTAACGTTGTTCATCAATACCCCAGTAAGGTGGGTCAGCAAACAGGTTTAAGGTCATGGTGTGACTGGCGGGTGCCGTGGCAGGTTGGGCATTATCCACCTGGGGCAGATCGATATTCATCTGACGTAATGGCATATTGGCCGTCAGCAACAGAAACACCAGGACGATAAAAATGATGTCCAACAAGGCGGTCAGATCAATGGCGATGGGGTTTTGTTGCTGGGGGGAATGGGAGCGAATCATGCCATTGACTCCCCGTGCAGGGTAATCCCGTCCAGCCACAAATTATAGTGATTCATTTCCAGCTCGGTGGTGTGCATGATGCGGTCCACCCAGGCAGTGAGCAGATGAGCACCAATCAGTGCTGGCAACGCAATAAACAAACCCGCCGCAGTGGTATACATGGCGATACCGAGCCCATTGGCAAGTAATGCCGGTGTAACAGGCTGGATGCTGGTACTGAGATCCTGGAACATCTGAATCAGACCTAAAATGGTCCCCAGCAAACCTAATAATGGGCTGACTGCCCCCATTAACGACAAAATTTTAATGCCATGGGTTAATTGCTTACGTTGCTGCTGTAACCACAACCCGGCAATCTCCTCCCGCAATGCTTTGCCGGTACGACGGTGATTAATCAACAGGTAAATACCTTGCCATAGCAGCGAACGCCGGTAATTGGCGGATAAGGCTTGCAGCGTGCTTTCTTCCACCGGGCGGTTAAGTGCCAGTTGCTGATGCAATGCATGACGTTGCAAACGGCTGATCAGCAATAAGCGCCAAACCCGGTCAAGCAGGATCACACTGGTGACAAAAGAGCAGATGAGCAAAGGCCATGTCATCGCCCCTAGCTGTTGCTCAAGCTGAGAAAAGATCATATTGATTATCCTGCTACATCAGTTGGTTAAGTTAATTGGAAACGCACTGGAATGCGCACTTGGTGTGCCATACCAACGCCGTCGATTTGTTTGGGTAAAAATTGCCAGCGTTTAACCGCCTGGAGTGCGGCACGGTCCAATAAAGGAAAGCCACTGCTGCGGACCAGCGAAATACGTTCTGCGTTACCAGAGGCACTGAGTTCGACTTCAATAATGGCTGTTCCCTCCTGCTTGCGCTGACGTGCGGCGGCGGGATAAACCGGGGGCTCAGGGGGGCGCCGAAAGCGTGGTGCTGCATCATGGCTGTTTGTGGTTTGGCTGAGTATTGGCTGGGATGAACCACTTGGCTTGGTCGCAGCTGACGGTGTGTTTATTGCGGGTTCGGTAGCGGCTGGTTTGGCAGATGCTGCTTTGGCCGCAATTGAGGGACTTGCAGAGTCGCTGGAAGGTGCGGCAGGTCTTGCTCTGTTTTTTGTGATTACTCCCTCATTGACGGTGATGTCAGCCTTTTCTTTTGCCGCGCTTTCCTGCTTGGCTATTGAGCGAACCGGTTCTGCAACCGATTTGCTCTGCTCGGTTTTCTTTGCCAGCGGTGGGGCACTTTCTGCCACAGATTTATTCACCAGCGGCATCTGCGCGGTGGTGTCTAACGGTGTGCTGGCGGGCAAGTTCGTCAGTTTGACTCTTAAGCTGTAAGCCGGTGCGGGGGTTAATGTCAGCGCCTCCGCATGGCTACGCGCAACGGGGGAGGCCGACAGTAACAGCGCCAGATGAGCACTGAAACAGACAGTGCTGATAACTAGCAAGCGCTTTTGCTCGGCGTTAAGAGTAACAAGCAACATGATGATGTCTCTGCATTTCATCTGACCAACAATTAGCACGGACTATATCTTATCTCTCTTAATAAGATCAAATGAAAATCATTTGCATTCGCATTATCATTTAAGGTAGGATTTCGGCCCAAGGTTGAGTGATTAACTCACTCATTTACTCCGTTGGTATTTTGATTCCGACGTTTTTTATAAGGACATCATCATGGCGCAATATTGGCCCAAGTCCCGTTCTGCTGGTGCCTATAAGCAGAAGCGTTCAACCAGACACCATGCCGTGCGGTGGTGTTTGCTGTCATCGCTGGCTTTTCCTGCGTTGACATCAGCTGAGAATTTACGGCCGTCGGAATCAGCCAGTGACCTGGATGAAGTGGTGGTGACAGCAACCCGTGAACGTAAAGCGTTATCACAGGAAACACGCTCGGTGGCGGTGGTTGATCGTGCGCAGATCACCCGCCAGCAAGCCAGTAGTGTGGCTGAAGTCTTGCAACATATCCCGAATGTCGATGTCACTGGCGGGCCGCGTGCCAATGCCCAGTCCCCGGTGATCCGTGGGTTGGATGGCAATCGTATTTTGCAGGTCATTGATGGTGTACGCCAAAATACCCAGTCGGGTCATCGCAACAGCTATCTGATGGACCCCGAACTGCTGGCCAGCATTGAAGTGATTAAAGGGCCTGGTGGATCGTTATGGGGGAGTGGGGCGCTTGGCGGTGTGGTGGCACAACGCACATTATCAGCGGCTGATTTACTCACTGACAATCCCTTTGGTGGTTACCTGAAGCAGGGTTATGCCGGGGCAAATAATGAAACTAAAACCAGTGCAGGTGTGTATGGTTTGCTGGGGGATTCCGTTGACTTCTTGCTGAATGGTTATTATGCCGATGCCGCTAATTTAAGGCTGGGCAACGGCCAGCATCTGAGTGATTCAGCCTACCGCAATCAAGGGGGCATGGTGAAAGTCGGCTGGCAGTTTGATGAGGCGCAACGGGTGGAGTTGATCGCCCGTCAGGCAGAAAATAATCAGACGGCCCCCAGCAATCCGGCAGAAAATGTCAGTTCCTCAGTCCCCCTGATCAATCAGCACAGCCGTGATCGCAATGTTACGCTGGATTATCACCTTAACCCGCAGGGCAATGACTGGCTGGATGCCCGCCTTACCGCCTACATCAACCAGACCCGTTTCGATGAGTGGCGTATCCGTCAGCAACAGCATGATGCGGTAGATTATCAGACGGTGGGGTTTAATCTCAGCAATCATAGCCATATTGAGCGTGCTGCTTTTACTTATGGTGTCGATTTTTACCAAGATCGCTCCACAGGGGAACGTGAAGGGAAAAACCGCCCATTACCGCCAGATGGCCGCAGCCAAGTAACCGGTGCTTATTGGCAGGCCGATTTGCCATTGGCGCAACACTGGAACTTGTTACCGGGCGTTCGTTACGATCATTATACCACCCGTGATAACAGCATTGCCGACAGCCAACGAACCGAACAACGCTTATCTCCCTCAGTGGGATTACGCTGGCAGGCCAGTGACTGGTTGGTGCTGAGCTCCCGTTACGATGAAGCATTTCGTGCGCCATCAATGGAAGAAATGTATACCCGAGGCACGCATTTCTGCATGGGGCCGATGGGGTGTAACAGTTTCCTGCCTAATCCTGATTTACGCCCAGAAACCGCTAAAAACAGCAGTATCACGGCCCAGATGACCTTCGATGATTTGCTCGGTCATGACTCGCTGACCTTTGATGCCACTTATTTCCATAATCGGGTCAGTAACTATATTGATCAGCAGGTTAATCGCACCACCACCCAATACGTCAATGTGAGCAATGCCCGCTTGCAAGGGGTTGAACTTGCAACACGTTATCGTTGGCAAGCACTGGAAACAGCCTTGAGCTATGCGCAAACCGAGGGGAAAGACCGGCAGAGTGGTCAGGCCCTGCAAAATATTCCCGCTCGTAAATGGGTCGCAGATGTGGGCTATCACTGGTTCCACGACAGCCTGAAAACCGGTGCCACGCTACGCCACTATCAAACTCAAGATGATCTACCTGCCAACGTCACGGAACAGTATCCCGGTTATACCCTGGTTGACCTCTATACGACTTGGCATCCACAGCAAGCGGCATTGAAAGATGTTCAACTTGATTTTGCCGTCGATAACCTGACCGACCGCTATTATCGCCCCGCTTTTAGCCAGCTTTATGCCGCAGGGCGCAATGTCAAAGTGAGCCTGAAATACTCATTCTGATGGTAAGTATTTCAAGCAGGATGTCCCGATGCGCGGGTATTAGGCCGCGCAAAATAATTATTTTATGCCTTGTTATACCCAAAATAATTCGAGTTGCTTGTAGGCAGCAAGCGATGGAGTCCCCAGGAGCATAGCTAACTATGTGACTGGGGTGACAGAGTGTAGCTAACACCCAAGCAGCTTGAAGTATGAAGAGTATATGGAGAATGGCGATGACTGTTATATCAACTGAATCGATATCTAACCCTGAGTTAACTGTTCAGTTAGCCAATCTAAGTGCTGATGAGTTGGGAAAAACCACCCAAGAGTTGGCACAGCGCTTTGCCGTGACGGAATATCAGTTAGTGGCGGCCTTACCGGCAACGCTCGTCACTTTCCTGGCGGGCTCGCAGGCCCAGCCATTGCTAGAGCAGCTTGCTGAATGGGGCCCATTGACGACGATTGTGATGGCGGGTGACAGCATTTTTGAATTTAAAGGAGCCTTTCCCCCGGGGAAAATGGGCTATGGCTATTACAACCTCGCTAGCCCTGAACCGGAAGGATTACATGGGCATTTACGGTTATCGTCAATCACGCATATCGCGTTGCTGGATAAACCATTCCGTGGGCAGGCCAGTTACAGCATGTTGTTCTTTGCTGCTGATGGCCGTTGCCAATTTAAGATTTACTTGGGGCGTGATACGCAACGTCGCCTGTTCCCGGCACAGATAGACCGCTTTAATACCTTACGTCAGCAATGGGCGATGGCTTGATCACTCATTGTTTTGTTCTTATTTCACTGCTTATTTCGTAGCCAATTAATACTGAAGGATATCCACCATGACTACCCCTCGTCAGGAACGCTTGCAAACCCGTTTAGCGCCAGAAATTCAGCAATTTCGTCAAGACTGCCAATGTGTACTGTTGGCAACGGTGGACACGGCAGGTAGGCCGAATGTCAGTTATGCGCCTTTTGTGCTGGTGGATGGCCATTATTATGTGCTTATTTCAGAAATTGCCCGCCATGCGCGTAATTTGCAGCAAGTACCACGGGCATCAATGATGATGATCGCTGATGAAGCTGAAAGTCGTGAAATTTTTGCCCGTCAGCGTTTAACGTTTGATGTCACGGCTGACATAGTGGCGCGGGATGGTGCGCAGTGGCCGATCGTGGTCAGCGCTCTCAAGCAGCGTCATGGGGAACGGATTGTGGACTTAGCCCAAATGACCGACTTTATTTTATTCCGCTTGCACCCGGAACAAGGGTTATATGTCAAAGGATTTGGTCAGGCATTTCAGGTGAGCGGTGATGACCACATCGATATGGTGCATTTGCAAGATGGCCATAAAATGACCTCTGAGCCAGCATAAAGGTTATGTCTGCCAGTAGTCGCCGTGTTTAATGTAAGTGTGTCCCCAGACAGGGTTGAGCGACTGACTCTGGGGCTGCACTTTGCCAGAATTCACCCACAATTTAGCCAGAGTAAAACCAGCAACGCGCCACCAATAACCCTGAAACTCACGTGACACCGCCAGAAGCGTTATTTTTGATAGCCGAAGTCTAAATACCTGCGCCAAATAGTAGATCACTGAAGGGAACTCAATCCGGTTTGAGCGATCTGATCAATCGCCAAACATCACAAACCCTCACAACCGGACTGAGTTATGCCGATCATAGCACCAATATCCGATGCAGAAAAATCTCTGATGCGAAAAATCATCCATAGAACAGACGACAAGAACCACGCTCGCAGACTGACCGCTATGTTGATGCTTCACCGTGGTGACACGGTTAGCGATGTTGCCAAGTCGCTTTGTTGCGCGCGGTCATCGTTGGGTGCTGGGTTAATTGGTTTACGCTTTACGGTCTGGAAGGATTGAAATCATTACCTCCAGGGCGTGGACGACGCTGGCCGTTTAGAGCATATTTGTTCGCTGTTACGTCAACTGTTTAAGCATTCACCAAGCGATTTTGGTTATCAGCGTTCTCGGTGGAGCACAGAGTTGTTAGCAATAAAAATCAATGAGATAACAGGCTGCAATTTGCACGCTTCGACGGTTCGTCGCTGGCTCCCTCCGCGGGGTTGGTCTGGCGAAGAGCTGCACCAATACTGCGTATTCGAGACCCACATAAAGAAGAGAAAATGGCCGTTATCGCCAAGGCTCTTGCCCAGTGCAGCGCTGAACATCCTGTATTTTACGAGGATGAAGTGGATATCCATCTCAACCCCAAAATAGGGGCTGACTGGCAACTTAGGTCAACCTCAGGCTGTTACAGGGACGGTAACCGTTTTATCATTAATGCTTGCTAACTCAGTGAAACGTATTTTCTTTAAAGCTGTATTACGTTAACTGACAGCTAAGGCATTGTTATATTAAAATCAACACTGTCGGTCGATGATCTGGGTAAGTTTATTCGCCAGCACTACGCTGGTTTTCAGGGACCTTCGTGCCTCTTCAGCCACAGATTCAACCTATCTCACGCTTTTCCACACAACGAATCACTGATCGTGTGCCATGAATGACTAAAGTACTCCTAAATTAATTCTGTCAGTAAAAGTATGACACCAGCTACGTCAAGGAAAAGCGTCCATCACATCACAACAATATGTGTCGTTTGCATATTTCCGAAAGTTGGTAAAATTTCACTAAGCATGTTACCCTTGGAGACTAGAATTAGACCAAATGATAACTGTGGTTGAAAAATGCCTGCAAATGATGAAATAAAAATAAAAAATGCAACAGAAATAAAACTAATGAGAAACGCAGGGTATCTTACCTCTAAAGTTCTTCAAGCAGTACGAGATATTATAATTCCCGGAGTTACTACTCTAGAGATTGACCGATTTTGTCATGACTATATTGTTAACACACTGCAAGCTATTCCTGGTAGTTTAGGGCAGTATGATTATCCTCACACAGTAAATACTTCTGTCAATCATGTTGTGTGCCATGGATGGCCTTCAGAAAAGAAACTGAATAAAGGCGATATAGTAAATGTAGATGTCACTGTTAAAAAAGACGGATATTATGGTGACAGTTCCGTTACTTATTTGGTGGGAGAGGTTCCTTTTCACGCTAAACGCCTCGTTGATATTACACAGCAGTGCCTTTACAAAGCGATATCTATTATTAAGCCCGGAGTCACTTTAGGTGATGTGGGACATGCTATTCAAAAACATGCAGAGTTCAATGGCTATTCTGTGGTTAGGGAGTATTGCGGCCATGGTATTGGTCGTGCAATGCATGAGTCACCCCAAGTTCTTCATTACGGTGAGGCTGGTAAAGGTATTATTCTAAAAGAGGGAATGATTTTTACTATTGAGCCTATGATAAACCAAGGGAAAGCTCCAATCAAAGTATTAGGTGATGGTTGGACTGTTGTAACCAAAGATCGGCGTCTTTCTGCTCAATTTGAACACACAGTGTTAGTTACTCGCGATAGCTTTGAAGTGTTGACGTTAAGAGATGAGGAAAAATCTGAATTTAATGCATTTATTCGTTCAGTAATCATGGGCAGAGGTGTATAAACTGATCACATGGATAAGAGTGCTCAACAGCTTATCAGTCGCTGTTTAAACAGGATCATTTATGGGGCAGTATGAGAGGGAAAGCTTCTTTCATTAATTCACTGAAAGAGTGAATATATCCACGACGAACAGTTTAGCGGTCGGAAAGTGATGAAAATAGTGATATTTGATTATATTGAACGCGATTATAATCGTTGACGCCGTCACAGTGCCTGTAGTGGCCTCAGCCCAGAACAGTTTGAAAACTAAAATCTCGTTTAGGTATATACCCAGTTAACTTGAAGATGTATTTTCCAGCATCTGAAAGTTATTATTAATACGACGAGTCAATGTTCCTGCGATTGCAGGCATTGTATGACCAAAAAATTTATTTATTGCGGCCCTGAAGGCTTTTGCAGTGGCGAAGTAACGATTATTTCTTACCTCTTCGTTCTTCACCTTCCATAGCCGTTCTATTGGGTTCAGATTCGGGCTGTAAGGCTGTAAGGCTGTAAGGCTGTAAGGCTGTAAGGCTGTAAGGCTGCAAGTAATGAAGTTCAATATTCATCACATACGCCCACTCTTTCACTAAATAGCTGTTCCAAATAGTAGATCACCAGGAGGGAACTCAGTCCGATTTAAGCGATCTGATCAATCGCTGAATATCCCAAACCACCAACCGGGCTGAGTTATGCCGATCATAGCACCAATATCCGATGCAGAAAAATCTCCGATGCGAAAAATCATCCATAGAACAGACGACAAGAACCACGCTCGCAGACTGACCGCTATGTTGATGCTTCACCGTGGTGACACGGTTAGCGATGTTGCCAAGTCGCTTTGTTGCGCGCGGTCATCGTTGGGTGCTGGGTTAATTGGTTTACGCTTTACGGTCTGGAAGGATTGAAATCATTACCTCCAGGGCGTGGACGACGCTGGCCGTTTAGAGCATATTTGTTCGCTGTTACGTCAACTGTTTAAGCATTCACCAAGCGATTTTGGTTATCAGCGTTCTCGGTGGAGCACAGAGTTGTTAGCAATAAAAATCAATGAGATAACAGGCTGCAATTTGCACGCTTCGACGGTTCGTCGCTGGCTCCCTCCGCGGGGTTGGTCTGGCGAAGAGCTGCACCAATACTGCGTATTCG